>JBBKVY010000145.1:0-29069 GCA_037968675.1 Acidimicrobiales bacterium
GTGCCCCCGGCGTGACTCGAACACGCGCACACGGCTCCGGAGGCCGATGCTCTATCCGCTGAGCTACGGGGGCTGGGAGATCGAGATCGTAGCGCGGGTCCGGGGCCCGACCGGCAGCGACTGCCGTGCCGTTCTCGCAGACCGTCCGCCGTAGGCTGCCCGGAACTGTCGTCTCGAACACACCGCCATTGGAGTACCCGTGATCCGCGAGACCCTCGCAGCCGCGGTCGAGTCGGCTGCCACCGACGTCGGCCTCGATCCCGCCGCCGTCAACTGGACGATGGAACGTCCGGCCCGCCGGGAGCACGGCGACTGGTCGTGCAACATCGCGATGGCGTCGGCCAAGGCCGCCGGTCGGAATCCTCGAGAGATCGCCGGTGACCTCGTGACCGCGCTCACCGCCATGTCGCTCGACCACGTCGACGCCGTGGAGATCGCCGGCCCCGGGTTCGTCAACTTCCGGCTCGCGCCGTCATGGCTGCACGACGTACTCACGGCCGTGGCGGGCGCCGGCGAGGAGGGGTACGCACGCCTCGACCTCGGCGCGGGAACGAAGGTCAACATCGAGTTCATCTCCGCCAACCCGAATGGCCCGATCCACGCGGGCCACGGTCGGGGTGCGGCGTACGGCGACTCGTTGGCCCGGATCCTCGAACGTGCCGGGTTCGATGTCACGCGCGAGTTCTATCTGAACGATCGCGGCGTCCAGATGCTGCGGTACGCCGAGTCGTTGCTGGCACGAAAACGCCTCGAGGACGTGCCCGAAGCCGGCTACGCGGGGCAGTACGTGGCCGATTGGGCCGCCGCGATGCCCGACGAGGTCGCCGATGCCGGCATCGACGCCGTCCGACAGTGGGGCTACGAACGGGCCCTCGCCGATCAACGGGAGGTACTGGCGTCGTTCCATGTCGAGTTCGACGTCTGGTCGTCGGAACAGGCCGTGGTGGACAGCGGCGCGATGGAGACCGCACTCGCTGATCTGCGCGAGCGCGGGCATGCGTTCGACGCTGACGGTGCGACGTGGCTGCGGTCGACCGACTTCGGTGACGACAAGGACCGGCCACTGATCAAGTCCGACGGCGACCCCACGTACCTGTTGCCCGACATCGCCTATCACCGTGACAAGTTCCAACGGGGCTTCGACCTCCTGATCGACGTGTGGGGCGCGGACCACCACGGGTACGTGCCGCGCCTGAAGGCGGCGATCCAAGCGCTCGGTCACGACCCGTCGGAACTCGAGGTGCCGATCGTGCAGATCGTTCGGCTCGAACGCGACGGCACCGAGGTCCGGTTGTCGAAGCGAGCCGGAGACATCGTCGAGTTGCGCGACCTCATCGACCACGTCGGCGCCGACGTCGCGCGGCTGACGTACCTCCTGCAGTCGATCGACTCCCAGCAGACGATCGACCTCGGACTGATCATGAGTCAGTCCACGGAGAACCCGGTCTTCTACGTCCAGTACGCGAACGCCCGAATCCACTCGATCATGGGCAAGGCCGCCGACGCAGGAGTCCAGCGCGCACCGCTGGACGATGTCGACCTGTCGGTCCTGACCCACGACCGGGAGATCGAACTGCTCCGGACGCTGTCAGAACTCCCGGACGTTCTCGGAGTGGCGGCCCGCGAACGGACACCACACACCATCACCAACTGGGTGCGCGAACTCGCCGACCGGTTCCACGGCTTCTACCACGACTGCTACGTGATCGGAGACGTGCCCCCGGAGCTGACGCAGGCTCGCCTGTGGTTGGTCGAGTCGGCTCGGATCGGGCTGTCGATCGGCCTCGACCTGCTCGGCGTGTCAGCTCCGGAGCGCATGTAGTGACTGCGCTCCCGTTGGACCTGCTGTCGGACAATGCGGTCATCGGCGACGAGGGCCGATTGGCGATCGGGGGCTGCGATGTCCTCGACGTCGCCCACGAGTTCGGGACCCCGCTGTTCGTGTACGACGAGGATCACTTGCGCGCCCGCTGTCGCGAGTCGGTCGCTGCCTTTCCCGGTGGCGTCGCGTACGCCACGAAGGCATTCCTGTGCGTCGCCATGGCCCGCCTCGCCCACGAGGAGGGCATGCATCTCGACGTGGCGACAGGCGGCGAACTCCACGTCGCGCTGACCGCTGGGGTCCCGGCCGAGACGCTGGTCATGCACGGCAACAACAAGTCACTGGCCGAGCTGGCCATGGCGCGCACCGTCGGCGTCGGTCGGATCGTCGTCGACTCGTTCGACGAGCTCGCGCGGCTCACCACGCTCCACCAGGACGACGGACTCGCCCCACGGATCCTCCTGCGGATCACCCCAGGGATCGAAGCCCACACCCACGAGTTCGTGATGACCGGGCAGGAGGACTCGAAGTTCGGGTTCGGACTGCACTCCGGCGCAGCGGGCCGGGCGATCGAGCTGGCCGCCTCGTCGCCGGCAGTCGACCTCGTCGGCATCCACATGCACATCGGCTCGCAGGTGTTCGTGGCCGACAGCTTCCACGACGCGGTCGAGGCAATGGCGCCGTTCGTCGAGGCCCACGACCTGCCCGAGTTCTGCATCGGTGGTGGCCTCGGCGTTCCCTACGTCGAGGGGGAGTCGGCTCCGTCGATCACCGACTGGGGTATGGCGATCCAGGACGGGTGCAGGGATGCCGGGATCACGGCCCGCATCACGGCCGAGCCGGGCCGATCGATCGCGGCCGCCGCCGCAGTGACGCTCTACACGGTCGGAACCGTCAAGCAGATCCCCGGCGTGCGCACCTACGTCTCGGTCGACGGCGGCATGTCCGACAATCCCCGTCCGGTGCTCTATGGCTCGGGCTACGAGACCTTCCTCCCGCGTGCCGCCGCCGCCGACCGGCCGATGACCGTGCGCGTGGTGGGCAAGCACTGCGAATCCGGTGATCTGTTGGTCCGGGAGGGTCGCGTGCCCGATGACCTGTCGGTGGGCGACGTGCTCGCGACCCCGGTGACCGGCGCCTACGGCCACTCGATGGGATCGAACTACAACAAGATCCTCCGCCCCGCGGTGGTGTTCTGTCGTGATGGTGACGCCCGCCTGGTCGTGCGACGCGAGTCGTTCGACGACCTCGTCCGCAACGACGTGCGCTGACCGTCAGCGGATCGGGAACAGTGTTCCGGCGGCGCCGATGAACACGCCGACGGCGAGCGATGCCGCCACGACGACACCGATCGCCTCGTCGAGGCGCTCGGCCGGCGGCACCGACGCGGCCGGCGTCGGGACGGTGGGCGTCGGCGTGGTCGCGAGTTGATCGAGCCGCGAGAGCGCGGCGACGAGGCCATCGAGGCCGGCACTCGATTCCGACGACCACCGGCACAACGACCGGTACGCGGCTGCGCGCGGCGAGCGGTCCTCGCCGTCGACCAGCGTTGTCGCGAGGCGGAGGAGATCGGCGGCGTCGTCCCCTGCAGACCGATCGAGGGCGCCGGCCTGTACGAGGTCGCACACGACCGGTCCGCTCTCGGTGCGCAGGACGTTGCTCGGCGAGATGTGGCCGTGGGTCAGTCCGAGTCGGTGGGCGGAGTCGATGGCCTCGGCCACGGTTCGAACGACCTCGACCGCGTCGTCCACGGCGAGGGGGCCGAGCACGAGCTGGTCGGCGAGCGTTCCCTGCGTGCCCAGGGTCGACGCGACGAGCACGGTGTCGTCGTCGACCTCGACGATGTCGTCGACGACGGCGAGCGATGGGTGACCGAGCGCGGCGATGGTCTCGGCATCGCGACGCAGCGTCCGCCTGGCGGGCCCGGCCGGGATCGCCAGGCGTCGCAGCGCCACCGGGCGGGCGCCGAGCCGCTCGGCCACCGCACGATGCACGACGCCGTCGGGTCCGACACCGAGCGGGGTCTCCATGCGGAACCGGGTCTGCATCGAATCGAACATACTGAAAAGCAACGAGAGACGTCAATGGTCATGGCGGGGTTTCTGACCCGACTGTCCCCGGCCCCGGTCGCTACCGTGGCCCGCCATGACGGTGACGCCATGACAGTGACGCCATGACAGTGACGAACGTCCGGATCGGGCTGCTGGGGTGCGGTGTCGTGGGGGGCTCACTCGTCGGGTTGATCGACAGCCGCGGCGACGACATCGAGGAACGCACCGGGCTCCGGCTCGAGATCGGTCCCGTGGCGGTCCGCTCACTCGACAAGCCGCGCTCCGTCGGTCTGGCCGCGGATCACTTCACGACCGACACCACTGCCGTGGTCGATGACCCCGATGTCGACGTGGTGGTCGAGCTCATCGGCGGCGTCCACCCGGCCCACGACCTCGTGGCCAAAGCACTCGCCAACGGCAAGCCGGTGATCACCGGCAACAAGGCGTTGCTGGCGGCCGACGGGGCCGAGCTCTTCTCGCTCGCCCATGCCAACGGCGTCGACCTGCTCTTCGAGGCCGCGGTCGCCGGTGGCATCCCGTTCATCCGTCCCCTACGCGAGTCGTTGGCGGGCGAGCAGATCTCGCGCGTGATGGGGATCGTCAACGGAACGACCAACTACATCCTCACTCGGATGACCGACGATGGTGCCGACTACGCCGGCTCGCTCGCCGAGGCCCAGTCGCTCGGCTATGCCGAGGAGGATCCGACAGCCGACGTCGACGGCCACGACTCGGCGGCCAAGGCCGCGATCATCGCGTCGATCGCGTACGGCGGCTACGTGAAGACGGAGAACGTCTACACCGAGGGCATCTCGCAGATCTCACCGACCGACATCGAGGTCGCAGCGAAGCTCGGGTACGTCGTCAAGCTGCTCGCGGTCATCGAGTCGTTCGGCCCCGACGGCGTCGCCGTGCGGGTGCACCCCACGATGATCCCCGCCACCCATCCGCTCGCCTCGGTTCGTGACTCCTTCAACGCGATCTTCGTCGAGGGCACGGCGGTGGGCGACCTGATGTTCTACGGCCGGGGCGCCGGCGGCGGGCCGACCGCGAGCGCGGTTCTCGGCGACCTGATCGATGCCGCGACCAACAAGTTCAAGGGCACACACGCCAGCGTGTTCGCGTCGACGCCGGCGCCGATCATGCCGATGGAGCAGCTGCGGTCGGAGTTCTACCTGAACATGAACGTGCTCGATCGGCCCGGTGCCCTCGCGGCGGTGACCGGTGTGCTCGGTTCCCGTGGCGTGTCCATCCGATCGATGGAACAGATCGGACTCGGGGGCGAGGCGCGACTGCTGATCATCACGCACACCGCGCGCGAAGCCGATGTGCACGCCACGCTCGACGACCTCCGCGAGCTCGAAGAGGTCGGTCAGGTCAACAGCGTCCTGCGCGTCCTGGGCGCCTAGGGAACCCATGTCACTCCTCTACGGATCGACGCGCGGCGACTCGCCTCGCCTCGACTTCGCCGACACGCTGCTCACCGGTCTGGCACCGGACGGTGGACTGTTCGTGCCCGACGACTTCCCGACCTTGCCCGACCTCGATGTCGGCGCCTCGTACACCGATGTCGCGTCTGCGGTGATGTGGCCCTTCGTCGAGGGGACGATCGATCGCGCTCGGTTCGACGACATCGTCGCCGAGGCCTATGCGACCTTCGACCACCCGGACGTGTGCCCGGTGGTCCGGCTCGACGATCGCCGGTGGCTGCTCGAGCTGTTCCACGGACCGACCATCGCCTTCAAGGACGTGGCGCTCCAGCTGGTCGGCCGGCTGTTCGACCACTTCCTGGCCGAGCGCGACCGCCGGGCCACGATCCTCGTCGCCACCAGCGGTGACACCGGCTCGGCGGCGATGCATGGCTGCCTCGACCGCGACGCGCTCGACTGTGTGGTGCTGTTCCCCGAGGGCCGTGTGTCCGAGGTCCAGCGGCGACAGATGACCACCCTCGACGCCCCCAACCTCCATGCGCTCGCCCTCGACGGGACCTTCGACGACTGCCAGGACATCGTGAAGGCGGCATTCGCAGATCGGGCGTTCCGCGACGAGGTGTCGCTGTCGGCGATGAACTCGATCAACTGGGGTCGAGTGATGGCCCAGGTCGTGTACTACGTCACCGCTCGCCATGCGCTGGTGCGGGCGGGCGAGACCACCCCGCCGGTGTTCAGCGTGCCCACCGGGAACTTCGGCAACGTGTTCGCCGGGTGGGTCGCCCAGCAGATGGGTCTCGAGGTCGGTGGCTTCCTCGTGGCGTCGAACACCAACGACATCGTGGCGCGCTGGCTCGACACCGGGACGTTGTCGATGGAGCCAGTCGTCCCGACCCTGAGCCCCAGCATGGACATCCAGGTGTCGTCCAACCTCGAACGCCTCCTGCACCAGCTGCTCGGTCGAGACGGCGACGAGACCGGCGAGTTGTTCCGAGAGTTCCGCGCATCCGGGCGCGTCGACGCGCCGCGTCCCGAGGGATGGTGGAGCGGTCGGGTCGACGACACTGAAACACTGGCGGTCATCGCCCAGCACCATGCCGCGTCCGGGATCCTCCTCGACCCGCACACCGCAGTGGGCGTCGGTGCCGTCGATCGGGTGGACGCGCTGCCCGACGCTCCCGTGGTCTGCCTCGCCACCGCACATCCAGCCAAGTTCCCCGACGCCGTGGAACGGGCGACGGGAATCCGTCCGCCGTTGCCCGCGCACTTGTCCGAACTGCTCGACTTGCCCGAGCGAGCGGGATCGGTCGCCGGCCACCTCGGCGCCGTCGAGGCCGCCGTGCGCTCCCTGATCGCCGGCTGAGCCGTCGCGGCGTCCCGGTCCGGTCTGGCTGGCGGAGGCTCGGGAGATGGATGCGTGTGCCCGCGCCGATCCCCGACGACGACTTCGCCCGCCACATCGGCCTCGCCACCGCCGATCCCGAGGAACCAGGAATCGAGCGGTCCCGCCACGGGAAGGGATTCACGTTCCGCTGGCCCGAACGGTCGGTCGTGCGTGGCGCCCATCGGGATCGGTGCGAGGCACTCGTGCTCCCACCGGCGTGGACCGATGTGTGGGTGTGCCCGGACACGGGCGGGCATCTCCAGGCGGTCGGAACCGACGAGGCCGGTCGACGCCAGTATCGGTACCACGACCGATGGACCGCGGCTCGGGCCGCCGCCAACTTCGACCGTCTCGCCGACGTCGGAGGACGGCTCGCCGACCTCCGACGAGGGATCCTCGAGGACCTCGACTCCGACGATCCGCATCGCCGGGCACTTGCGGCCATGGTGGGGTTGATGGATCGCAGCCTCGAACGGATCGGCAACCCCGGCTCGGTCGAAGAGTTCGGGACCCGCGGGATCTCGACGCTCGGACCGGGCAACGTCGACGTGTCGCGCCGGGCGGTGCAGCTGACCTTCCGGGGCAAGGGCGGTGTCGATCACGACGTGACCGTCGACGATGTCGACCTCGCCGACGCCGTCGCCGATCTGCGGGCTGCTGCCGACGACTGCCTCTTCGAGGTCGATGGGACGGTGCTCGACGGCGGGGACGCGAACGCCTATCTCGACGACCACTCCGCCGGCCACCTCGATTGCAAGGATCTCCGCACCTGGGGAGGAAGCGCAGCAGCGTTCACGGCGCGTGCCGATGGAGTCGAAGCGGAGTCACAGATCGCCGACGCCGCCGCGACGGTGCTCCACAACACTCGCGCCGTCGCCCGGTCGAGCTACATCCATCCTGCGGTGTTCGAGGCACCCGACGACGACGTCCGCGATGCGTGGGTGTCGAGCCGTCGATCGAAGTGGTACGGCCGCGGTGAGCGAGCACTTCTCCACCTGCTCGAGAACGGCCCGCCGCTCCTCGACGAGTTCGTCGTACGGTGACGTCGGGGAATGGCCCGGGAACCTGTCCGGGTTGACCATCGAGCCGGAAGGGGCCATGGCCATGAGCGACGGGCGACGAGTGTGGGTGCGGATCGACCGGCCCGACATCGACGAGCGGACGGTGGCCACCGTCGTCGCTTGCGGGACGCGCCGTGTGTGTGACGAGGACTGCGGCCGGTTGGGGGGCGCTCGACAACCGGTGCCCGCACCAGGGAGGCCCGCTCGGTGAGGGTCAGATCGAGACCGGGGACGACGGCAACGACTACCTGATCTGTCCCTGGCATGCCTACGAGTACGCCACGGACCACCGGCGAGCCACCGGAGGGTTTCGGCGATGTCGCCACCCCGTACGCGGTTCGCGAGACGGACGACGGTTCGCTCGAGGTGGAGCTCCCCGTGCAGCACGAGCACCACACGCTCATGGACCAGATGGTCGCCACGTTCAACGACTGGGGGCTCGACGCAGTGTTCGGCATGGTCGGCCACTCGAACCTCGGTCTGGCCGACGCCTTCCGCAAGGCGGAGGAGGCCGGACGCCTCACCTACATCGGCATCCGCCACGAAGGGGCGGCGGCGTTCGCGGCGAGTGGTTACGCCAAGCTCACCGGCCGACCAGCAGCCTGCTTCTCCATCGCCGGCCCCGGTGCCACGAACCTCTACACCGGCATGTGGGACGCCAAGGTCGACCGGGTGCCCCTCCTCGCTCTCGTCGGTCAGGTGCAGTCGCAGGTCATCGGTCCGGGAACCTTCCAGGAGATCGACACTGCGGCGGCGTTCGAAGCGGTGAGCCAGTACGAGAAGACGGTGCTCGTGCCGGAGAACGCCAACGAGCTCGCTGCCCTCGCGATGAAGCACGCACTCGTCGAGCGTGACGTCGCGACGCTGATCTTCCCGGACGACGTGCAGAACCTGTCGGCCGTCGACGACGCTCCGGAGAAGCCGGTGCAGGGACGGCTGGCGAGCTCGGCCATCGCACCACCGGCCGACGAACTCGCCCGGGCGGTGGAGATCCTCGCGGCGGCGGAGAAGCCGGCCATCGTGATCGGCAATGGGGCCCGTCCGTTCCGCGAGCAGGTCATCGCACTGGCCGAGAAGCTCGATGCCGCCATGGTCACGACGTTCAAGGCCAAGGGAACCGTGCCCGACGACCATCCGCTGGCGTGCGGAACACTCGGCCGGTCCGGGGTACCACCGGCGGCGATGACGCTCAACCAATCGGACGCGTTGCTGGTGCTCGGCGCCAGCTTCTCGAACCACACGGCGATCCCGACCTGGATCAAGACGGTGCAGGTCGACTTCGACCGGATGATGCTCGGCAAGTTCCACGCCGTCGACGTCCCGCTGTGGGGGGAGATCGGTCGGACGCTCGACTTGCTCGACGTGGCGCTCGAGCCGCAGTCGCATCCCGAGCGGATCGACCAGATCGACAGCCGGTGGACGCGCTACCGCAAGGAGAAGAGTCGGCGGGCGGCGCTCTCGGACAGCAAGGGTCGCCTGCATCCGGCGTTGGTGATGGGGGCGCTCCAGGACTTCGTCCCCGACGACGCGGTCATCGCGGTCGACGTGGGAAACAACACCTACTCGTTCGGCCACTTCTTCGAGTGCCGGGGACGTCAGGACGTGATCATGTCCGGCTACCTCGGGTCCATCGGGTTCGCCCTCCCGGCGGCGATGGGCGCCTGGGTCGCGATCGAGCGCCAGGTCATGGCCGGCGGTCCGAGACGGCGAGTCGTCTCGATCTCGGGCGACGGTGGACTCGGGCAGTACCTGGCCGAGTTCACGACCGCGGTCAACAACGACATGGACCTCGTCCACATCGTCCTCGACAACAGCGAGCTGGCGAAGATCAGCCGCGAGCAGCTGGGGGTGATCCGCCCCGTGTGGAAGACCGATCTGACCAACCCCGACTTCGCCGAGTACGCCCGCCTCTGCGGCGGCGAGGGCTTCCGCGTCTCGAATGCGCACGAACTCCGCCCGGCGCTCGAAGCCGCCTTCGCCGTGAAGGGCAAGCCAGCACTGGTGGCCGTGGCTGCCAGCAACCGACACGTCTAGGAGCGACCATGGCCGACGACCCGATCACACTCGAAGCACTGCCGCCCTCATTCGCGGCGACCAGAGACGCGCTCCACCGGCTGGCACTGCACGTCGTGTACCTGACCCGGCGGGAGGCGACGGGGCGGTTCGGACTGTGCTGGACGCCGGGTGGGTTCGGGACCCCGCTGTTCGGCGAGGGTGAACAGGTCCGGGTCGCCGGCGCCACGCTGATCCATCAATCCGGCGGTGAGACGAGGTCGGCGCCGATCACCTCGTTGCGAGCGGCAGCCCGAGTTCCTCGGGCGCGAGGTGGACCCCGACTTCGACCACGGCTTCAGCGATGTCGTCGCGGCCGGTGACGTCGACGCCGACCTCGAGGTCGACGGGGCTTCGGGGGAGGCGCTGAGCGACTTCCTCGGTCTCGCCGACTCGGTGCTGGAGACGGTCCGGTCCGACGCAGACGATGCCAGCGCAGTGACGCTGTGGCCCGAGCACTTCGACATCGCGCTCGATCTGGCCCATGGTGACCCGCCCGACGCCAAGCGGGTCAACGTCGGCGGCTCGCCCGGCGACAGTGGCCACCCCACGCCATACCTGTACGTGGGCCCGTGGACCGCGGATCGACCAGGCGACGCGGACTACTGGAACACGGGATTCGGGGCAACGCTCGGCCATGACGAGATCCGCCGAGCCGGTGACGGAAGCGCGCAGCGTGATCGGGCGGTCGAGTTCGTGCAGACCGGCCTGTCGTTCCTCCGCCAGAGCTGAAGACTCACGCCGAGAGGCGGCCGCAGCACAGGATCCGAGGAAACGCGTAGTAGTACGGCTCGGTGCTCGCAGGGTCATGGAGCGCATCGAGGAGCCGTTGCCGGTACACGGAGGTGAACTCGTCGAATCGTGCTGCGCCCAGGCGAGACTCGAACCGGGTGAGGAGCGATCCCGAGACCCACTCGAAGACGTCGCCGGTGCGGGCCATGTCGACGCCGTAGATCCGCATGCTGACATCGAGGTCGCGGAACCCGGATGCCCACAGGATCTCGGCGTAGCGGGCAGGCGACGTGGCACCGACGGCACGATCGAGCGGTTCCAGGCCGAACTCTCGTCCGACGTCGTCGGCAACGGTGTGGCTGCGGTGGTCGAAGTTGGCCGGGACCTGGAAGGCGAGCTGGCCGCCCGGGCGCAGGTGTTCGGCGAGGCGGGGGAGGAGGCGGTCGTGGTCGGGGAGCCATTGGAGCGACGCGTTGGCGAACACGACATCCCAGTGCCCGTCGAGATCGGCGATGTCGCCTCGGACGAATCGGATGTCGTCGCTGGCGTGGTCCACGCTCTGTTCGAGCATGCGAGCGGACGTGTCGATGCCGACGGACTCCGCCGCGCCGACGTGGTCGTGGACCAGCGAGGTGTAGCGACCGGTGCCACACCCGAGGTCGACGACGCGGCCTCCAGGGGCCGGCCGGAGCAGCTTCACCAAGTCGTGCACCGGGCGTTCGCGCTCGGTCCGGAAACGGTCGTACTGCGCAGGGTGCCAGGCGTCGTCGGTCATCGCGCTCGACCCAATGGTGTGATCATGTGCATGACAGGAACGATACAAGTAAGAGATGTGTCGACGTCCAGTGGTTGGTGCGCCGCTCGATCGACCCGCTATCGTCAGGATCCGGTCCGTACCGCTGCGCAGTGAGCATCGCACGGGCCGCACAGGCGAATCGGCCGGCCACCCTCGGGAGTCGGTCACGTGCGCCGCCGCGGTGTTGGCACACAGGGGAACGAGCGGGTCACCGTGACCGTGCTCCACCTCCCGGGCATCATCTTCGAGAATCGACGAGAGAAGACCAGACCTCATGAGCGTGGAAGCCGAGCGCGAGACACTCGAACGCAAGGATCGCGACGAACTGCAGAAGATCGCCGGTGCCCTCGGTGGCAAGGTGACCTCGCGCACTCGCAAGGCCGACATCATCGAGCAGATCCTCGAGCTGACCGGCGTGATCGGCGACGGCGGCGATGCGGCCCCGTCCAGCGACGACAAGCCTGGCCAGACGGGGTCCGTCGACGAGTCGGCGCCCGAGAACCAGGACGGGGGGAGCGCGTCCGCCGGTACCGGCGCAACCAGGGCCGGTGGCAAGCCCCGCACCTCGAAGCCCAACTCGAATCCCGAAGGCAAGCGCGACTCGAAGCCCGAAGGAACGCGCGAACCGAGAGCCGACCAGAAGACCGACCAGGAGTCCGACGGTGGCGACGCCGAGTCGAACGATCAGGGCCGCTCGGGCCAGGGCGGCGGCCAGGACCAGGGCGGCAACGACGACAACGAAGGCGGACGACGTCGCCGTCGCCGGGGCCGCAACCGCGACGGCGGCCCGCAACAGGACGAGTTCACCGGCGAACCCATCCCGGTGGTCGGCTGTCTCGACCTCCGGGACGACGGCTACGGCTTCCTCCGAGTCGACGGCCTGCTCCCTTCGAAGGACGACTGCTACGTGTCGGTCAAGCAAGTCCGTCAGTTCGGCCTTCGCAAGGGCGACATCGTGGCCGGCGGCTCCCGTCCGGCCTTCCGCAACGAGAAGAACCCGGCGGTCCTCCGGATCGACACGGTCAACGACGCCGTGCCCGACGAAGACGGCGAGCGGCCCCTGTTCGAGGAGCTCGCGGCAGTGTTCCCGAACGAGGCGATCCGGCTGATCGTCGAGGATGATGCCGAGACGACCACGACCCGGGCGCTCGACCTGCTCGCGCCGATCGGCAAGGGCAGTCGGGCGCTGCTCGCCGCACCGCCTCGCGCCGGCAAGACGACGATCCTCCAGACGCTCGCCCGGTCGATCGAGGCCAACGAGTCGGACACCTCCCTGATCGTGGTGCTGCTCGACGAGCGGCCGGAGGAGATCACCGAGATGCAGCGCTTCGTCGCCGCCGGCACGGTGTACGGAACGGCCTTCGACGCCGAGCCGGAGGAACATGTCGCGCTGCTCGATCTCGCGCTCGCCCGTGTCCGTCGCATGGCCGAGGCCGGCGACGACGTCGTCGTCCTGGTCGATGGTCTCACCCGCCTCGCCCGTGCCGATCACGCGTCGCCCCACGGTGGCCAGAGCAGCGGTCGTTCGCTCGGCGGGCTCGACAACAACGCCATCCAGGCGGCCAAGCGTGCATTCGGCGCCGGTCGGAACCTCGAGGACGCCGGCTCGGTCACGCTGGTGGCCACCGTCACGGTCGACACCGGGTCAGCGGTCGACGAGGCCGTCCACGACGCCGTCGTCGGCGCGGCCACCACCCAGATCCGCCTCGACCGCTACGCCGCCGAACGGCGGGCGTTCCCGGCGCTCGACGTCGGCCAGACGTCCACCCGTCGCGAAGAGGCACTGGTCGGCGACGACGGCGCAACGCAGCGCGATGCGCTTCGCCGCCTGCTCGCCCGTGAGCCCGACGGTTCGAGTGCGGACAATGCCGACGGACTCGATACGCTGATCAATCGCCTCCGAGACACGCCGTCCAACGACGACCTGCTCGGCGCAGTGGCCAAAGAGGAGAAGTCCCGATGAAGACCGACATCCATCCCGACTACCAGCTCGTCACCGTGCACTGCTCGTGCGGGAACGACTTCGAGACCCGGTCGACGGCCACCGAGCTGCGCGTCGAGCTGTGCAGCGAGTGCCATCCCTTCTACACGGGCAAGCAGAAGCTGGTGGACACCGGCGGACGGATCGACCGCTTCGAGCGTCGCTACGGACGTCGCAAGAAGTCCGGTGGCGCCCCGGCCGACGAAGAGGTCGGCGCAGTCGAGGGCCCGCCCGCGGGTGCTGCGGCTGCCGACGTCGAACTCGGTGACGCACCAGTCGAAGACGAAGCTCCGGCCACCGAAGACGCTGCGGCCGAAGAGACCACCGAGTCGTCCGACTCCTGAGTCGTTCTCACCGGCCCAGCCGGTGAGCGCACAGCGATGACCGACGAGGCCACCCCCGCCGACGTCGCCGAAGCCTCGCAACGGAAGGCCGCTCGAAACGCCTCCAAGTTGGGCGCGCTCGTGCGCGAGCGATGGGACGTCGGTGCGCCCCACTCGACCGTCGGCACCGGTGCGGCGATGGTGGTCGACGATCGGGCGTTCGTCCTCCTCGACGGCGATCACGGACTCGGAGCCGCCATCGCGTGGTCGCGTCGGAGTGGCGCGTCCGAGCTCCACGTGATCGCCGACGACGGGCCGGGAACCGTCGCCCGCCAGGCGAGCGAGTTCGCATCGTCGATCTCCGTGTGGACGTCCGACGGTCGAGCGCTGACGCCGGCGACACCGACCGAACCGGACGAGGGGCGAGGTCCGCCGGACGCGCCCGAGCTCGTGGCCGTGCTCGAGGCGGAAGGCCTCGACGTGGTGGTCGAGGGCGATCGCCTCGCCGGCGAGTACCGGGGCCTCGAAGTGGTGCGCATCGTGCGGGCGCTCGACAACGACGAGCCGATCCTCGAAGTGGGCGTCGGTCGGTTCGATCGCGAGCTCACGACGATGATGCACGGCGACCTCCCTGATGCCGCGTCGGTCACGCGGGTCGTCCAACAACTTCGAGAGATCCGTCGGCCCGGCGGTCGCACCCATCCGCTCGGCACGCTGGTGCCCGAACGCTGGCTGCGGCACACGCTGATCGCCGAGCCGAGCCGGATCGGTGTCGACGACCTCGTGGCTGCGCCGACGCCGAATCCGAGAGACCGACTCCGTGATCGTGGCGTCGCGGCCGCCGTCGGAACTCGCGGTGGTGCTCCGGTCGTCGTCGCCTGCACCGTCGGCGTCGACCTCGAAGCCGTGGTCCTCGCCGCAGACGCCAGACGTGCCATCGACCCCGACGCCACGCTGCTGCTCGCGCTTCCGTCTCGCGACGTGCTGCCCGTGGTCGAGGCGATGATGGCTGACCTCCTGCGACCCTCCGAGGTCGCCGCCGTCGAGGGTGACTGGAAGACCTGACCAGTAGCCTCGGCTCGATGTTGGATCGCCTGGACGCGCTGGAGCGTGAGTTCTTCGACCTCCAGGCTCGCCTCGGTGACCCGGAGCTCATCGCCGACCAGAACCGGTATGCCGACGCGGCTCGTCGGTACCGCGAGCTGGAGGACATCGTCGAGGTCGGCACGGAGCTGCGTGCTCGGACCGGAGATCTGGAGACCGCGCGTGAGTTCGCCCGAGAGTCCGAAGGCGACGACAAGGAGCTCTTCCGGGCCGAAGCGGTCGAGACCGAGGCCGATGTCGAGCGACTGTCGGAGAAGCTGAAGCACTTGCTGCTGCCCAAGGACCCCAACGAGGGTCGCAACGTGATCGTCGAGATCCGCGGCGCCGAGGGTGGCGAGGAGGCGAACCTCTTCGCCCGCGACCTCTTCCAGATGTACGAGGCGTTCTCCTCCCGCATGCGCTGGAAGCTCGAGGTGCTGAACACCGACCACTCGGACATGGGGGGCTACAACGACATCACGTTCGTCGTGAAGGGCGACGGTGCCTGGACGCGTATGAAGCACGAGGGCGGACCGCATCGCGTCCAGCGCGTGCCGGCCACGGAGGCACAGGGTCGGATCCACACGTCGTCGGCCACGGTGACGGTGCTGCCCGAGGTCGACGACGTCGAGATCGACATCGACGAGAAGAACGACCTCGAGATCCAGGTGTACCGCTCGTCGGGCCCTGGCGGGCAGTCGGTCAACACCACCGACTCGGCGGTTCGGATCACGCACAAGCCCACGGGTGTGGTCGTGGCGATGCAGGACGAGAAGAGCCAGCTCCAGAACAAGGCCAAGGCGCTCCGGGTGCTCAAGTCGCGGCTGTTCCAGCTCGAACAGGAGCGTCAGCAGGCCGAACTCTCTTCGGCCCGCAGGGACCAGGTCGGCGGCGGTGGACGGTCCGAGAAGATCCGGACCTACAACTTCAAGGAGAACCGGGTCACGCACCACGACATCGGGCTCACCGTCTACAAGCTCGACAAGGTCCTGGCCGGTGAGCTCGACGACATCTCCGACGCGCTGGTACAGGACGAACAGACCAAGCGCCTCGAGGGCGACGAGAACTGAGTCTGGCTCAGGTCGGGAGTTCGACCACGCTCCCGTCGGCCAGGATCGCCACGACCTGGAGTCGACGCTCCTCGTACTGCGGCCCGATCGCGGCGAGGAACAGCACGTTCTCGGAACCTTCGATGGAAGCGGTCAACGGTCCGATCGCCTCGGGGTCAGTTTCCGTGATCCGCTCGCCAGTGTCTGCGTCCACCACTGCGATCTCCGAGGCGCCGGGACCGACCACTCCGGCGATCAGCACACCCTGGATCGGTCCGTGGTCGAGCCGCGCCAGGTCTCGGACGGCGACGTTCGTGGACACCGAGGCCACCGTGAATCCGGACCCAGTTGCTCCTCCGGCGCCCTCGGTGGAGATCTCGATGGCGAGCATCCCGTCCTGTTGGTCGTAGAGGGTGGCCCGTGCGCTGGTCTCGCCGAGCCCAGTGGCGACGGAAGCAAGCGACGTCCCGGCATCCTCGGGCACCTGGGCAGGTGCTCCAGCGTCCTCGATCGGGTGGTCGCGGACCAGTTGGGCGAACGTCGCGTCGTCCACCGGGTCGAGTCGGTCGAGCAGATCGAACAGCTCGGCCGCATCGACGCCGATCGCGTCGACCCGGACCAGCGTGTCGTCGTCCTCCAGCCACGACACGTGCAGCAGACCCAGCTCGTCGTCACCGAAGAACTCTCCGGTCAGGGCGGCGTGTCCTCGCACCGTGATCTCCCGGACCGAGGTGGCCAAGGCCGACGCGGCCCGCATCGACACGTCCGAGCCCCGGCTCGTCGCGATGGCGATGCCTCGGTCGGCCTCGCCGTCGGGGGCGCCGTAGAAGACCCCGGACGTCCGGTCTTCGGCCGGGACACCGCCACGTCCGAGGGTGGTCAGCAAGGTCGGGAACACATCGCCGGCGGACCCGGTGAAGACAACCTGCTGCCCGCTGATCGCTGTCGTGGCATCACCGCCCGTGGCGACGGCGTCAGCAGCGATGCGCACGAGGGCGTCACGTTCGACCCGTGTGCTGACGAGGTATCGGACCTGATCTCCGTCGGCCCACCCAACGGTGTGACCGGTGCCCGCGTCCTCGTAGAAGGCCTCGGGACCTCCGATGTCGACGGCCTCGCCGCCGAGCGTCGTCGAGTCGCCCGGGAGTGCGTACGAGACGACGGCACCTCCCCACGGGTCATCGTCTCCGGACGGTCCCTGCACCGTGACCGGTAGCGCGAGGAACTGTTCGCCTCCGACGGGCGTCTCGGTGCCGTCGAAGGCGACGTTGATTCGGAATCCGATCGCCTCGGGATCAGGGAACACGAGGTTCGTGAAGTCCACGTCGCCGGCGAGGGTGTTCTCCTCGTCGCCGCCGGTGAACACGAGTGCCGCCGCAATGAGCGCGACGACCAGCAGTCCTGCGGCGATCGACACGGGGGAGACCCAGCGAGGTCGCCGCTCACGCGACGGTGTCTCGAAGTCGATCATGGGCACGCGCTGGACGGCATCGTCGAGTGCTCGGACTGCGGTGGCCGCTCGCTGATCGAGATCGGCGAGCATCTGGTCCTCGGTCGGGTCGGTCATCGTTCTTCCTCCTCGGGGCGGAGCGTCTGGGCCAGAGCGATCCGGCCGCGGTGCAGGTGGACCTTCACCGTGTTGGGCGCGATGTCGAGGATCGCGGCGATGGAGTCGATCGACCGGTCCTCGACGTAGTGCAGTGCCACGGCCTGTGCCTGTCGTTCGGGCAGGGCGCGGAGCGCTGCCCAGAACGTCTCGTCCGGCGGCGGCTCGGGAGCGAGTCCGATCGGGCTGGGCTGGGCCTCCAGCCGCTCGATCGCTCGCCTCTCGGCGGCCCGTCGACGGGCGGCGGATGTCGCCGCGTTGAGCAGGACACGCCGGGCGTAGGCGCCGGGTCGGTCGTACGAGTGCACGGTGTCCCACCGCTGATGCACGGTGACCATCGCCTCCTGGACGAGTTCCTCGCCGAGGTCGCGTCGGCCCGTCAGCGACCACGCCAACCGGAGCAGCGGACGGAACTCGTCTCGGTAGAACGCGTCGAACGACGTCGATGTCGACGTGGCCGAAGAATCGTGCTCGGTCACCGGCACCTCTCGCACCGCAGGGATTGGTTCCACGTCATGACACACGCACGACGGGGCGTCGGAGGTTTACCTGCCACTGAGCCAGGAGTCTCGCGTGACATCTGGGCGCTCCTAGGCTCGTTGCTCGATGGCGAGGCCCGACGATGACACAGCCGACGACACGACGTCGTGGGCCGAGCTGCACCAGGACACCATCGACCGGATGCTCGCCGTCGGCGTCGAGAACGTCGAGTCGGAGGCCCGCTGGATCATCGAGCGAGCGGCCGGGGATCCGCTGCCGTTGGTGGCCGACCAGCCGGCGACGGTGCGATCGCACCACCACTGGCGGCTCATGGTCGAGCGACGTGAGCGCGGCGAACCGTTGCAGTACGTGCTCGAGCAGTGGTCATTTCGCACCATCGAGCTCTTCGTCGACCGGCGCGTCCTGATTCCCCGATCGGAGACCGAAGTGGTCGTCGACGCGGTGCTCGAGGAGCACACCCGTGTCGGCGGGCCGGTCGTCGATCTCGGAACCGGCTCCGGGGCGATCGCCCTGTCGGTCGCAGTGGAGCGGCCGGGGACCGAGGTGTGGGGCGTCGAGCGGTCCGGCGATGCGCTCGCCGTGGCCCGGGCGAACTGCACGGGCCTGGGGCGGCGTGCCGGGTCGGTCCGACTGGTCGAGGGTTCGTGGTTCGACCCGCTTCCGGAGTCCTTGGTCGGCGGCGTGGGCGTCATCGCGTCCAACCCGCCGTACGTGGCCGACGAGGAGGCGTTGCCGTCCCTGGTCGAGGACTGGGAGCCGAGTGATGCCTTGCGGTCAGGCACCGACGGCCTCGACGACATCCGGGTCATCGTCAGCGATGCCCGCCGGTGGTTGGCGCCTGGTGGCGCGCTGGTCGTCGAGCACGGGCCCGGTCAGGCGGAAGCAGTCCGAACGTTGGCCGCGGGAGCAGGCTTCGACCAGATCCGCACCGGTCGTGACCTGGCCGGGCGCGACCGGTTCCTCGTCGCCCGGGTCTGACCGTGACCGAGCTCATCAGTGCATCGGACCCGGACGTCGTGGGCCGTGTCGCCGATGTGTTGGTCGACGGGGGAGTTGCCGTGATTCCCACCGACACCGTCTATGGACTCGCCGCCCTGCCCGACGACGCCGATGCGATGGCCCGCCTGTTCGCCCTGAAAGGGCGCTCGGCCGATGCGCCCGTGGCCGTGCTGTGTGCGACGCCGATGCAGGCGCTGTCGATCGCCGGAACGCTCTCGGCGACTGCGGCGGTCCTGGCCGCTCGGCACTGGCCCGGCCCACTCACCCTCGTGCTGCCCCGTCATCCGGATCTGGACTGGGAGCTCGGACCGCCGGTCGCCACCATCGGGGTGCGGTGCCCCGACCACCCGCTGATCCAGCGAGTGACCGACCGCGTCGGTCCCATCGCGGCCACGAGCGCCAATCGACACGGAGCGCCGACGCCGACGTCAGCGGTTGTCGCCGCGGACTCGCTGACCGGTCCCGTGGACCTGGTGGTCGACGGCGGCGAGATCGAGGGTTCGGCATCGACGGTCGTCGACGCCACCGGCGCCGAGCCGAGGCTGCTGCGCCCTGGTCCGATACCCCTCGGTGAGTGAGCCCAGCGGGCGTTTCGTCCCGACTCACGCCCCCCGTCGACGATTCGTTGTCGACTCGTTGCCGAAGTCGGACGCGCGAGAGTGCCGATTCGACCTACATTGCCGATCACGACAACTCCCCGGGGGAAACATGGCCGACGTCGATCTGTCGAAGCTCGAGTTCTTCGAGGACTTCACACCTGACGAACTGAAGAAGGTCCGGGCCCTGGCCGAGGACGTCAGCGCCGACGTCGGCGCCGTCCTCATGGAGCAGGGCGACGTGGGCCAGGAAGCATTCGTCATCTGCGCCGGCCAGGCCGGTGTCTATGTGAACGGTCACCGCGTCGCGACCATCGGCGCCGGTAGCGCCGTCGGCGAGATGGCGTTGCTCGACAAGCGGCCCCGATCAGCCACGGTCCGTGCCATCACGGACCTCGAGCTGTTGTCGTTCAAGACCAAGCCGTTCCAGGACCTGCTCGAGTCGCTGCCGAAGGCTGCGGGCCGGGTGATCGCGCAGCTGAACGAGAAACTGCGCGAGCAGAACCAGCAGCTCTGAAGATCAGGTGAGGGCGATCTGACCGTCGGCGCTCCGGTGCACGACGCGGTCGATCATGTCCTCGGCCACCATCACCGCCATCGCGTCGGCATCGGTGGTGGTACCCCATGCTCGACGTCCGTCGTCGAGGAGCAGCGCGAGGAACGCGGCCTCGGGGTTGCCGTCCCTGCCGTGCATCACGACCCAGCTCTCGACGGTCGCCGGCCCATCGTGGTCGGTCGACAGTTCGCGGGACGGGAGCGCGTCGATCTCGTCCTGCGGGTGCACGTGGCGGAAGCCGTTGGCCGGTGGCGCGGTCGAGTAGATGCCGAAGGCGTGCTTGGTGAGATAGCCGCCATTGCCCCAGACGAGCCCAGTCGCGCCCGGATCGGCGCGGAGTGTGTCGACCATCGCCGCGATCCCGTGCATGACGTAGTTGTTCCATGGCCCGCCGGCGAAGCTCAAGCCACCGGTCTGTGTGAGCTTTCGGTCGAGGTCGATGCCGAGTTCGTCGGCGCCCACCTGCACGGCCACGGGAAAGCACGAGTAGAGGTCGAAGTGGCCGACCTCGTCGATGGTCGTCTCGGCCGCGTCGAGGGTGGCTCGACCGATCACGCCGACGGCGGGCGATGTGTAGAGGTTGTCGCGATGGGAGATGAACGGGTGCTCGTGCCCGTCGCCCCCGGCCAGGGGGAAGACCCAGCGGTCGCGAGGCACGCCCAGCCGCTCCGCGACCTCGACCGAGCACAGCAGGACAGCGGCACCCTGCTCGACGGCGTTGTTCGAGTTCATGACCTTCGTGTACGGGAGACCGACCATGCGGTTCGAGGGCGTCGGGGTGACCACCTCCTCGGGCGTCATCGACTCCTGGCTCCACGCGTGGGGATTGTGCGCAGCGACCTCGGAGAATCCTGACCAGAGTCGACCGAGGTGGCCGAGGTGCTCGTCCATCGACCGGCCGAGGTGATGGCGGCGAGCCTGCTCGAACATCGGGTACACCTGCACCGGCATGAAGATGCCGAGGTCGGTCTCGGCTTCGAGGTTCATCTGCAGCTCACTGCCGATGATGCGCGCGGGCGCGGTGTCGTCGGGCTCGACGGTCCAGTCGGGTTTGCCGCCGTCGGCCCGAAACGCCATCCGTGTCCGCCACGACTCGGCACCGGCGAGGAGTGCGCACTCCGTCCGTCCGGCGGCGATGTCGAGCGCGCTCTCGTTGACCAGCATCTGCGGCGAGTTGCCACCCATCGCCGTGACCGCGCTGTCGACCTCATGCCCGACACCCAGACGCTCGGCCACCAGCGTGCCGGGATCGAGGTATCGCCACGACAGGAGACCCACGGTCCGGACCGAGTCGATTGCCGTCACGTCGATGTTCGACGCGTCGCGCGCCGCGTGCCGCGCCGCCTCGACCATCAGATCGACGGGTTCGAGTGCAGGCTCGCCACGGTCGACTCGCTGGCTCCGTTGGCCCACGCCGATGATGACCGGGGTACGAGGATCGAGCGACATTTGTTCCTCCGGACGTCGAATTGACCATGCGGTCAAGTTGTGATCGGAAGGCTAGGAGTGGTTGGGCCGCTCACTACAATCCGCCGTCATCGACCCGCCGGCGACCGCTCCCTCGATCCATCTGCTCGTGCTGTGTACCGGCAACATCTGTCGGTCGCCCATGGCCGAAGGGCTGTTCCGTCACCACCTCGCTGGGGCCGGTGTCGCTGCCGTCGTCGAGTCGGCCGGCCTGGTCACGCACGGCCAGGAGGCATCCCGCCACGGCGTCGACGCGATGGCTCGGCGCGGCATCGACATCCGCGCGCACCGGAGCCGGCGACTGTCCGGTCACCTCGTGGACGACGCCGACCTGATCATCGGGATGGAGCGGCAGCACGTCCGCGAGGTCGCCGTCACCGACGCGACGGCGTTCGCCCGCGCCTTCACCCTTCCCGAACTGGTTCGCCGCGCACGCTCGGTGGGTCCTCGCCGCGCCGGCGAGTCGCTCGACGCCTGGTTGGCACGGGCGGGCGGCGACCGGCGACCGGCCGACCTGTTCGGTCACGACCCTGGCGACGAGGTCGCCGACCCCATCGGACGATCGGCCAAGCACTACGAACGAACCGCGGTCGAGCTCGACGACCTCGTCCGCACCGTCGTCGACCACGTCTTCCCTCGAACACCACAGGATTGAACATGCGCATCGCCATCGGTTCCGACCACGCCGGCTACGACCTCAAGTGTCACCTCGTCGAGACCCTCGGTCGTCTCGGGCACGAGGCGGTCGACCTGGGCACCGACTCGACCGAGTCGGTCGACTACCCGCCCATCTGTGCGGCGGTGGCCCGGGCAGTGGTGAACGGCGAGGTCGAGCGGGGCATCGTCATGGGTGGCTCGGGACAGGGCGAGCAGATCGCTGCCAACAAGGTGCGTGGTGCGCGTGCCGCGCTCTGCAACGACCTGTACACGGCACGGATGAGCCGGCAACACAACGACGCGAACGTGTTGGCGATCGGTGGACGCATCGTCGGCATCGGCCTGGCCGACGAGATCCTCGAGCTCTGGCTCACCACCGACTTCGAAGGCGGCCGGCACCAACGCCGGATCGATCTCTTGATGGCGATCGAAGACGAATAGGTTCGCGTACACGCACACGAAGGAGCACTGCCATGGGCTGGCCCGAGATCGCTGACGACGAGGTCTTCTCGCTGATCGACCGGGAGGTCGAGCGGCAGAACACGACGGTCCAGCTCATCGCATCCGAGAACTTCACCTCGCCCGCCGTCCTGCGGGCCACGGGTTCGGTCCTGACCAACAAGTACTCCGAGGGCTACCCCGGCAAGCGGTACTACGGCGGCAACGAGGTGATCGACGAGGTTGAGACCGTGGCCATCGAGCGGGCCAAGTCGCTCTTCGGTGCCGCGCACGCCAACGTCCAGGCCCACGCCGGCGCCAACGCCAACATGGGCGTGTACCTCGCGTTGCTCGAACCCGGCGACACGGTGCTCGGCCTGCGACTCGACCAAGGCGGCCACCTCACCCACGGCAGTCCCGTCAACGCCAGCGGCAAGCTGTACGACTTCGTCTCGTACGGGGTCACCCCCTCAGACGAGCGGATCGACTTCGACCAGGTCCGCGATGCCGCGCTCGAGCACCGCCCGAAGATGATCGTCGCCGGAGCCACCGCCTACCCGCGGACCATCGACCCGCAGCCGTTCCGCGACATCGCCGACGAAGTCGGGGCGTACTTCATGTTCGACGCGGCACACATCGCCGGCCTCATCGCCGGGGATGCCCATCCGTCGCCGGTACCGGTGGCCGACATCGTCACGTTCACCACCCACAAGACCCTCCGGGGACCGCGCGGTGGCGCGATCCTCTGCACCGAGGAGCTCGCGCCGGTCATCGACAAGGCGATGTTCCCCGGCCTCCAGGGCGGTCCGCTCGACCACGTGATCGCGGCCAAGGCCATTGCGTTCGCCGAGGCGGCCACCCCGGCCTTCGCCGAGTACGCCGCCCAGATCGTCCGCAACTGCGCCGCGCTGGCCGAGGGCCTCGCCGGGCGCGGTCTGCGCCTGGTCTCCGGGGGCACCGACAACCATCTGCTGCTCGTCGACCTCCGGTCCTACGCCGAAGACCTGTCGGGGAAGAAGGCCAGGCTGGCGCTCGACACCGCGGGCATCTCGCTCAACGAGAACACGGTCCCGGACGATCCACGTCCGCCGTACATCACCTCCGGGCTGCGCATCGGTACGCCCGCGGTCACCACACAGGGCATGGCCGAACCCGAGATGGACCTGATCGCCGACCTCATCGTTCGTACGCTGGACCAGCGGGAGGACGAGGGCGCGTTGCAAGCCATCCGGGACGAGGTCAGGACCCTGTGCAGCAAGTTCGAGCCCTACCCGGGCTAGGGACCTCCCTCTCCTGATGGAGGCGTTCGCCGTCTTCGCGGCCGCTGCGGCCGTCACGGCACTACTGATGCCGCTGACGGCGCGCCTGTCGCGTCGGGTCGGCGCGATCGCGTTGCCGTCGGACCGCAAGGTCCATGCCGAACCCACGCCCGAACTCGGTGGTCTCGCGATGCTCGTCGGGGTCGTCGTCGCCTTCGGTGTCGCCTGGCGACTCGATCGTTTCGAGCCCATCTTCGATGCCCCGACCGTGCCGATCGGGGTGCTCGTCGCCGCGACCGTCGTCTACGCGGTGGGGGGCATCGACGACGCTCGGGAGATCTCGGCCCCCGCCAAGACCGCAGGCACCGTGCTCGCCGGGAGCATCATCAACTTCGCGGGCGTGAGCATCCTGCTGTTCCGGCTGCCTGCCGTCGGACTCATCTCGCTGTCGCCCGACTGGGCCGCGCTCGTGACGGTGATCTGGGTCGTTGGCATGTGTCAGGCCATCAACCTGATCGACGGTCTCGACGGTCTCGCCGCCGGCATCGTGGGCATCGCAGCCTTCGCGCTCTTCCTGTTCGCCAACGAGTTGGCCGACCCCGGAGTGGCCCAACTGCCGGCAGACAACGTCGGACCGCTCGTCGCGCTCGCCACCGCCGGTGCGTGTGTCGGGTTCCTCCCGTTCAACATCCACCCTGCCTCGGTGTTCATGGGCGATGGGGGAGCGCTGCTGCTCGGCCTGCTCATGGCGGCTTCGTCGATCGCGGTCTCGGGGAACTCGACGGCCGACTCGTCGAGCCAGACCTTCTTCTTCTTCGCCCCGCTGTTCATCCCGCTGGTGATCCTCGGCGTACCGATCTTCGACACCGTGTTCGCGATCGTCCGGCGCGCGAAGAGTCGCACCGGCGTCACCGAGGCGGACAAGGGTCACCTCCACCACCGGCTGATGGATCTGGGCCACGGGCAGCGACGGAGCGTCGCGATCCTGTGGACCTGGACCGCGTTGCTCTCGGGCCTCGTGCTCTATCCGGTGTACACCGACAGCGACGACGGCGCGCTCCCGATCGGCATCGCTGCGCTGGCCCTGTTGCTCTACACGATCCTCCACCCACGGGCACGCGACGAGCGACGAGCGCGCAAGGAGACGGCGAGGAAATGAGAAGCCTGCACGGTCACTGCTAGCTTGCGACGGTCGCCGAACCGGTGATCAGGGGAGCAGATTTGCGGCTTCCTGCGCCGCCTCACTAGTTTGCGAATGTATTCACAAGCGACGCGCCGCCGCTTTGGACGGTGTGGTTGAAGGGACTCGTCGAACCGTGTTCTCGATGAACGACAAGCGAGCGATGAACGAAGGGTTCGGCGACGGGATGTCCCGTGCGTTCGAACTCGTCGCCACGCCGTTCGTGTTCGCGGGCATCGGGTACCTCGTCGATCTCGTCGCCGGAACCGGACCGGGCTTCACCATCGCGTTCGCACTCTTCGGCGTCGTCGGGACCTTCGTGCGCATGTGGTACGGCTACGACCACGAGATGCGCACCCACGAAGCCAACGGTGCGTGGGTCCGTCCCGAGGACCGACTGAAAACGCCACTGCGGGACGCCAACGACATCTGGAACGCCAACCGGCCCGCGAACTCCGGGGACAACGCGTGACGTCGACGGCCGCGACCGACGTGCTCCTGTCCGAGGGCCAGACGGGCCCGGCCCCGGAAGCCGAGATCGTCACCGACCTCGTCCGTCGAGCACTCCCGGTCACGCCGGTGCCTGTCCTCGTCGGCGCGCTCGTCGCGGGCGTCGACGGCGCAGCCAGTGCGGGACTCGGTGTCGCCCTGGTGCTCGTCAACTTCATCGTCGCAGCCGCGAGCCTCGCCTGGGCCGCCCGCATCAACCTCGGCGTGTTGATGGGTGTCTCGCTCTTCGGCTACCTCCTGCGCATCAGCGCGATGTTCGGCGCGGTCCTACTGCTCCGCAACCTCGACTGGGTGCACGTCGGCGTCCTCGGCTGCACCATCGTGGTCATGCACCTCGGGCTCCTCGCGTGGGAGCTCAAGTACGTGTCCGCATCCCTCGCTCATCCTGCTCTCAAGCCTTCACAGACCAAGGAGCCCGCCGCGTGATTCCTTTCGCTCCGGTGTTCAGTCTCGAGTTCCCGCCGCTGACCCACGTCGTCCAGTGGCCCGCCTTCCTCTTCGAGGACACTGCCTTCGCAGTGAACAAGGTCGTGCTCGTCTACCTGTTCGCCGTCTTGTTGACGATCGGGCTCTTCGTGCTCGGCAACAAGAAGCAACTGGTGCCGAGTGGTGCGCAGAACGTCGCCGAGTCGGCGGTCGCCTTCATCGACGACATCGGCCTGCAGACCATGGGCACCGACGGTCGGCGGTACACGCCGTTCATCGCCTCGATCTTCTTCTTCGTGCTCTTCACGAACATCTTCGAGATCATCCCGGTGATCCAGATGCCCGCGTCGGCCCGAATCGCACTGCCGATGCTCCTGGCCCTGACGGTCTGGTTCGTCTTCATCATCGTCGGCATCATCAAGCAGGGCCCGATCGGCTACTTCAAGAACTCGCTGTTCTTGCCCGACGTGCCGTGGCCGATCCACCTGCTGGGCGTACCGATCGAGTTCGTGTCGACGTTCCTCGTCCGTCCGTTCTCCCTCATGGTCCGGCTCTTCGCCAACCTGCTGGCGGGCCACCTCCTCCTCGTCACCTTCGCCGTGCTGTCGTCCGGTCTCGTCGTGTCCAAGTGGTACGCCGTGTTCCTGCCGCTGCCGGTCATCGCCGTGATCTTCTTCACCGCCTTCGAGGTCCTCGTCAGCGTCCTGCAGGCCTACGTGTTCGCCCTGCTCACGGGCGTGTACATCGGCACGTCGCTCCACGCCGATCACTGATCCTTCTCCTCCCCCCATCTCGCAAGTCACCCCAAGAAAGGCACCACCATGATCACCGACTCCGGACTCGCCGCTCTCACCTACGGCTTGGGCGCCATCGGCCCAGGCATCGGCATCGGCTACCTCGTCGGTCAGTCCGTGCAGGCCATGGCCCGTCAGCCCGAGGCTGCCGGCATGGTCCGTACCACCATGTTCCTCGGCATCGCGTTCGTCGAGGCCCTCGCCCTCATCGGCTTCGTCGTCTTCTTCCTCGCCGGCTGATCGCTGCGGAGCTGGTCACCAGCTCTGCCGATCCACCGTCTTCGAAGACACGATCCGACTGCCCATGAGAAAGAGGAGAGACACCATGCGAAGCAAGCGCTTCCTCGCAGCCGTGGCCCTTGCCACCGCTGTGCTGTTCGCCTTCGCTCCTGCCGCATCTGCGCAGGAGGAAGAAGGCGGCGGCGACGAGAGCCACGGCGAAGAGGCCGAGGAGATCTTCCACCAAGCGGAGGAGTACCTCGAGACCACCGACGCCGAGCACGCCGACATCGAGTGCATCGAGATCATCCTCGGAGGTGAAACGGTCGACGACTGCCGTGACGCCCCGAACCCGTTGCTCCCGGAGACGAACGAGATCATCTGGGGTGCCATCGGCTTCACGGTCGTGTTCCTCTTCCTCGCCAAGTTCGGCCTCCCGGCCGCCAAGAAGGCCATGGACGACCGCACCGCCAAGATCCAGAGCGACATCGACGCCGCCGAGGCCGCCAAGGCCGACGCCGAGGAGATCAAGGCCGAGTACGCCGCCAAGGTGGCCGACGCGAAGACCGAGTCCGCTCGGATCATCGAAGAGGCTCGTCAGGCCGCCGATCAGCTCAAGGTCGATCAGCAGGCCCGTCTGAACGAGGAACTGGCTGCCGCCCGAACCTCGGCCCAGGCCGACATCGACGCCGCCAAGGGGCAGGCCATGGCCGAACTGCGGGGCGAGGTCTCCGACATCGCCATCGGTGCTGCCGAGGTCGTCGTCGGTGCCAACCTCGACCGTGCCGCCCAGACGCAGCTCATCGAGGACTACATCAACCGCGTGCAGGCCGCCGGCTCCGGCGCCGGCACGGAAAGCCCGGTCTGACCATGGCGACAGACCGCGACACCGCCTATGCATCGGCGATCGTGGCCGTCGCCGCGGCCGAGGGTGCGTCGTCGACGGTGCAGGACGAGGTCTTCGCCGTGGCCCGCGCCGTTGCTGACTCCGACGAGCTTGCCTCGACGTTGTCTGACCAACAGGCCCCGGTCGCCCGACGCCAGCAGGTCATCGAGGATCTCCTCGGTGGCAAGGCCCACCCGACGACTGTGGCCCTCGTGTCGATGCTCGTCGGAACCGGCCGGGCCCGCGATCTGCCCGCCATCGCCGAAGCTGTCGTCGCATACGGGGCGTCGGAGGTCGGCAAGCAGGTTGCCATCGTGAAGTCCGCGGTCGAGCTCTCCGACGACCAGAAGACCCGGCTCGCGGCTGCCCTCGAGCAGTCGGTCGGCACGCCGGTCGACGTCCGTGTCGTCATCGACCCGACAGTGTTGGGTGGCCTCGTCGCCCAGGTCGGCGACACCGTGATCGACGGTTCGGTCCGGCGCCGCCTCGACCAGCTCAAGCAAGCGATCTGAAGGATCTGAAGGAACCACATGACGGATCTCAACATCAACGCCGGCGACATCGCCGCCGCCATCCGCAAGAACCTCGAGGGCTTCGACCCGACGGTCGGCAAGTCCACGGTCGGGACGGTCGCCGAGGTCGGCGACGGCATCGCCCGTGTCACCGGTCTGCCCGGCGCGGCCGTGAACGAGCTCCTCGAGTTCGAAGACGGCACCAAGGGTCTGGCGCTGAACCTCGACGAGGAGTCGATCGGCGCCGTGGTGCTCGGCGAGGTCGACAAGATCAACGAGGGGCAGTCGGTCAAGGCGACCGGCGAGATCCTCAACGTCCCCTGCGGCGACGGCCTCCTCGGCCGCGTCGTCGACGCACTGGGCCTGCCCGTCGACGGCAAGGGTCCGCTCACCAACGTGAGCACCCGCCGTATGGAGATCCAGGCCCCGGGCATCATGGGCCGCAAGCCCGTGCATGAGCCGCTCCAGACCGGGATCAAGGTCATCGACGCCATGACCCCGATCGGTCGTGGCCAACGTGAGTTGATCATCGGTGACCGCAAGACGGGCAAGACCACCGTCGCGATCGACACCATCCTGAATCAGAAGGGTCTCGGGGTGAAGTGCGTGTACGTGGCCATCGGGCTCAAGGAGTCGACCGTCGCGCAGACGGTGAACACGCTGACCGAGTACGGCGCCATGGACTACACGGTCGTGGTC
>JBBKVY010000146.1:0-5704 GCA_037968675.1 Acidimicrobiales bacterium
CGCTGGCCGCGATCGCCGACAAGTGCCCCGTACACCGCACCCTGGAAGGCGACATCAGAGTCGCCACCATCATCGAACGACCAGAGATTGAACCGACGACCGGATAGTCGAGCTGGGGGGAATCGAACCCTGCCTCCTCGGGCTTGCGAAAGTCCTGGTCACAGGGTTGCGGCAGCTCGATTCCGGCCCGCTGGGAGTAACCGCGGGAGTAACGGACCGCGTCGTGTACCGGCATGAGCGCATCCCTGTTGACCACGGACGGGCGCGGACGTGGATGGACGGCGGTGGACGAACTGGTCCGTCCCGCCGGTGGAGGGGCGACGTCCGTGGTCGTCCCTGGACGTCTACCTGCTCCGGTGGCGCGGAGTCGTGGAGCCGAGCCGTGACGTGGCATCCATGTGCTACGATGTAGAACATGTCTCAGGTCGGGATCCGAGCGTTGAAGCAGAACGCCTCGGCCGTTGTGGCCGAGGCCGCGGCAGGGGAGACGGTGACGATCACCGATCGAGGGCGTCCCGTCGCGCAGATGAGCGCGATCCCCAGGTCGCGGCTCCAAGCCTTGACCGATGCCGGGCACGCTCGAACGGCGCGGCGCAGACTCTCGGATCTGTCGCCGCCGACGGACGGGCCGAGTCTGTCGAGTGAGCTGCGGTCGATGCGTGACGACGAGCGGTATTGAGGTGGCGCACTACCTCGACACGTCGGCGCTCGTGAAGCTCGTCGTCGCCGAGGATGAGACCGAGGCGCTGATCGCCTGGATCAAGGAGACCGATCGAGATGTGGTGTCGAGCGATCTCGCTCGAACCGAGTTGCTTCGCGCCGTGCGCCGAGCTGCTCCCGATCGTGTGGTGCGCGCCCGGGAGGTTCTCGATTCCGTCACGCTGCTCGACGTGACGACGCAGCTCTACGAAGAGGCTGCTCGTGTCGATCCGCCGATGCTCCGGACGCTCGCTGCCATTCACCTTGCGGTGGCGCTCGACCTCGGAGACGACCTGGAGACGGTCGTCACCTACGACGACCGCCTCGCCGCCGCGGCCGTCGCGAACGGCATTCCCGTGACCGCCCCGGCCTGACCGACCGATGCGCACCGATGACCGCCGTGGCAGTCGGCGACGACTTCGGTCAGGGCTCCAGCGCCTGCGTGAGCAGGCCGGTCACGAGTTGGCGGCTGCGCTCGACCGAGAGGCTCTGCCAGGTGCGCAGCCGGTCCCAGGTCTCCCAGCTGGTGTGGAGATCGATCAGCTCGAGCACCTCGGCCGCGGCGTCGGTGTCGAGCGATGACAGCTCGGGCTCGAACGTGTGGGTCAACTGGTTGCGGAGGTGCGCGGCGAGATAGATCTGCTGGTTCTGGATCTCCGGTGAGCGGTGCATCCTGACCAGTGCCGAGCGTCGCGCCGGAGCGATGGCCTCGAACAACTCGGCGCGATGGGTTGCGATGCCGTCGACTCGTTGGGTGCGGGTCCCGGTGATGGGACGTGCGGCGAACAGCTCCAGGTGGCGTTCCAGGAGGGTTTCGGCGATCGCGACCGCCAAGGCCTCCTTGTCCTGGAAGTGGTGGTAGATGGCCCTCGTCGTCTTCCCGACCCGGTTGGCGATGTCCTCGATGGTCGGGCTGAGGTTGCCGTCGGCGTAGAGTCCCATGAGGGCATCGATAACCGCCTCGCGGGTGAAGGATTCGCTCGTGCGGCGCATGCGGACGATGTTCTCGCTCTACTACGACGCGGTCGACACGATGAGCCTCGAGCAGGTGAACCACGTCGACCAGCCGGGCCGCCTCCCGATCGCGTTCTCACTCTTCCACTACGTGAACCTGCACGACTTCACGTTCGTGATGCTCAGCGGACAACCGCCGGTTTGGAACGAGGAGTGGAACGAGCGGGTGCGGCCCGCCATCGACGGACACGGCAAGGAGCACCCCGTGGAGGAGATGTCCGATCAGCGCATAGGCGACTACGACGGCTTCAAGGAGTATCAGCGCGCCGTCTTCAGCCGCACCCAAGCCCACCTCGAGTCGATCGACCCGACCGATTTCCTCCGAGTCATCTTCCACGAGCCGTACCCCGCGGCGATCGCCACCACGTACAGCGCCCGATGCGCTGGCGACGCCGGCATCACCGTCCTCGACGGGTTCGAGTGCTGGCACTACCAGCACGGCCTGCGCCACATGGGCGAGATCGAGTTGGCCCGAGGTTTCCAAGGTCTCTCCGGGATGACGGCATGATGTCGACGCCCCGACCTGCGAGGGCGGACAGGCGCTGAGGTGGGCGATTTCGCCGGCGTTCCCCGACCGATTCGGCGTCGGCTCCCCCCGCTGCACACCGTCGGGGACGAGCCCGACCCTCGCTTCACGCTCGCGAACGAGCGGACCTTCCTGGCGTGGAACCGGACGGCCCTGGCGCTGATCGGCGGTGGGCTCGCCGTCAGCCAGTTCCTGGACGACTTCGATCTGCCGGGCGGCAACGACTGGCTGGGTGTGCCGCTGTGCTCGAGGTGTTCTCGTCGTCGGGCGCCGTGGTCGTCACAGTCGGATCAGTAGCCCGGCTCGCTTGCCCAAACCGACGTCTGCGGACGTCTGCGGACCTCCGTGGAATCGGCGCGGGAGTAACCGCAGGAGTTGCGCAATCCTTTGCGACCAGAAACGATCGCGAAAGTCCTGGTCTACGACCCGGCAGACCCCGCGCATCGTCCGAGTTTCAGGGGGGTTCGATTCCCGATTCCACGAGGCATCCTGCCCGATCAGGAAGCGGCTGAACGTCGTGTTTGCCCAGGTCAGAGCATGTTTTGTTGTGCAGGAAGCGAACCCGGGGTCGATGGCAGACGCGCTCGATCCTTCGATGGACGCTGTTCCCAGGGCAACGGACTGAGGCGACCACACACAGGTCATCGAAGTGTCCCAGGTGGCATGGTTTGGGGGTGCTGGATCTCCACACGCACATCTGGCCACACGACCCTGGGTGCCCTCGCCTGTCGTTCGAGTTGCTCGAGCGGTACTGCGAACGGGCCAGCGAGCTCGGCATCAGCGAGGTGGCAATCACCGAGCACTCGCATCGCTTCACCCGCATCCAGCACGAAGTGTTTCCGAAGTGGATACGGCGGCGCGTTGGATCGGTTGCGGAAGCGACGGACCACGTTCTCGAAGCGGAGGGAGGCGCTGACCTCGACGGCTACGTCGAAGTACTCGTCGACGCGACGGAGCGGGGGCTTCCGCTCCTGGTTGGCCTGGAGGTGGACTACCTCCCCGGAACCGAGGACGCGATGCACCGGGTTCTGGATGAGTACCCGTTCGATGTTCTGCTCGGATCCGTCCATTGGCTCGACGACTGGCTGTTCGACGCTTACAGCACACCGGCTTTCGCTCAGCGGTGGGAGGAACGCGACGTCGAGGAGGTCTATGCGGCGTATGTGGATGCTGTCATCGCTCTCATCGAGACCGGGTTGGTCGACGTGCTCGCGCACCTCGATGTGATCAAGGTGGCCGGTCACCGGCCCGAAGATCTGGAGCGCCATGAAACTCGACTGTTCGACGCCGTGGTCCGCGCTGATGTGGCTGTCGAGTTCTCGTCTGCTGGTCTTCGCAAGGAAGCGAAGGAGACCTACCCATCGATCCGGCTGCTTCGTCGACTCGTCGATGCGGGCACACCGATCACCACGGCCTCGGACGCTCACGGAGTCGCTCAACTCGGCCAGGACTTCGATCAACTTCGACACGCCCTTGACGAGCTCGGCGTGGTCGAACTCGCCACGTTCACCCGCCGCGCTCGGCGATCCGTTCCCCGCTGACAGGAATCAGTGCCGTCGGCGCGGTTCGGTTCGGTCGAGTCTGGGCGTTGAGTACGGCGAGGATGTTCCAGGGTGCTCATCCACCTCCGCCACGAGGTCGTGCTCAGCAACGATGTGAGTCCGGCTGCACCGGAGTGAATCGAACCAAGGGAATCAGTCGATCTGTTCGACGCTCCGCAGCAGCGAGTGATCGGATCTCGTTGCGCATGTGGGGCCAGAGGTCGTCCCGCTCTCTCCCGCTGACCTCGCAGGCGGTCACCGCGAGTCGATGTCCGTAGAGCTGGATCTCCGCTCGTGGGTCGTGTCGAAGGTTCGCGAGCCAATGTGGGTTCCACGGCGAGCCGCCGTATGCGGCGAGGACGAGGAAGTTCTCGCCGTCGGAGACGTAGACCAGCGGCGTGGTTCGTGCCTGGCCGGTCCGGCGACCAGTGGTGGTGAGGAGCAGCACGTGCGCGCGGGCCGCACGTCCGCCGAGCGATCTCTTCGTTGTGCGCAGGAGCACGCCGTCGAATCGTGTGAACCAGTACTGCGTTCGATTGACGATGCGTCGGACGGGGGGAAACGTACGAGCGAAGTTCTGGAGGTTCGGGGCCATCATGTCAGGGGCCGCGCTCGGAGGGTCCGCGACCTGACGGTGACGCGCTCAGTCCCGCGATGATGGCGTTCATCGTGCGCCGTGCGAGTCGTTCGAGTTCGGGACGTGGCCGGCTTTGGAGCGGTCCGTTTGTCGCGAGTTCGGTGAAGCCGTCGATCGCTGCCCACATCATCCATTCGGCATCCTCGCGTGCGGAATGGGAGATCACGTGCTCTGCTTCGAGGTCCTCGAGCGCTTGGAGGAGCAGCTGATGGGGAGGTGGCGCCGCCTTCACGACTACCTCAGTGGCGCTCGGTCGGCCGTTCTCTGGAAGCTCGATGACCTGTCCGAGTTCGACGTGCGTCGTCCTCTGACGCCGACGGGAACCAACCTGCTCGGCCCCGTCAAACATCTCGGCGGCGCCAAGAGCCCGGGAGTTCTTCTCTCAGACGCGTACTCGCGACGCGTTGTGGGATGGTCGATCGAGGCGCCGCCGGTCCGAGGAGTAGTGGTCACCGTGGCGGGCATCCCGGAACGCGCACGCGCATCGCCTCCTGCAATCTCTCTCACACTGTGGGTGGAAGGTTGGCTTGGGCCCAGAGGGCTGCTTGGGTCCGGTCGGTGACGTCGAGTTGGTTGAAGATGCGGGTGAGGTGGGCTTTGACGGTGCGGTCGGTGATGCCGAGGCGTCGGGCGATGAGCTTGTTCGCGAGGCCTTGGGCGACGACCTCGAGCAGCTTTCCTGAGCCGCGTTCGTAGACATTCTCCGGCTTGCTCAGATCGCTCACGCCGGCCTCGATTCGCCCCGTCGCCATGCTCTCCAGCTCGTCGGCGCCGAGGTCCCAGGTCGTGCCGATGAGCTCGGGCACATCGGAGTAGACGATTCGTCCGTCGGCGGTCCAGAGCTTCACCCGCACGAGTGAGTCGTCGAGCACGACTCTTCGAACGACCTCGTCGACCCGTTCGATGGCCGCCTCGTCGCCGGCCGTCAGATCGTCGGTGAGCGTTGGTGTGACCAGTCCCTGGGCCCGGATGACCGTGGTGATCCGGGCGTCGGCGATGGCTTCTCTCTCGCCGACGCGTCGGCTCGCGATGGCGGTGGCCAGGACGACGATGAGCAAGGCAACGATGCCGGCGAGCGCGAACTGACCCACCTGCCACGCGACGAGACGGCGACCGGACCTCGATCCGGTCGCCGTGCCCGACAGCCATGGTTCCTGGGTTGGTCGAGCCATCAGCGAAGGAGGCTACGACCGCTGTCGTCTCGGTCGTGTGGTTGGTCAGTCGTCGCTGCCGTGCCCGCCCCGGCCGTCATCCGAGCCGGAACCGGAACCGCCGCCGCCGCCGCCG
>JBBKVY010000147.1:0-34995 GCA_037968675.1 Acidimicrobiales bacterium
GCGCAGCGACGGCGCTCGCCGGCGATGCGGAGGCGGTCCGCGGGGAACACGTCGTCGCTGCCGCCCGCGACCACGACGCCGAGGCGGGAATCGTCCTCGACGAGTTCGCCTGGTGGCTCGCTGCCGGCATCGCCAATCTCGTCGATGTGCTCGATCCGTCCATCGTGATCCTCGGAGGTGGCGTGATGGACGCAGCCGATGTCTTGTTGGCGCGGATCAGGAATGCCTTGCCCGAGCAGGTGATCGGGTCGGATCACCGACCGGGTGTCTCGGTCGTCGCCGCCCGGGCGGGAGAGCGAGCAGGCGCGATCGGCGCCGCGCTCCTCGCTGCCCGTTCAGTCTGAGACGTGACGGTCGAGTGCCGCCTGGATCTCGGTCCACGCCGCCTCGGAGCCCTCGTAGCCTCGGGTGGACGAGAACTTGTGCGGCTCGAGGTCCTTGTAGATGGTGAAGAAGTGCTCGATCTCGGCGCGTAGGTAGCTGGGGACGTCCTCGATCTCGGGCACTCGTTCCCAGCGCGGATCGCCAGCCGGGACACAGATGATCTTGGCGTCCGGGCCGGCGTCGTCGGTCATCCAGAACACGCCGACCGGCCGGGCGGAGATCCAACAGCCGGGGAACGTGGGCTCCTCCATGATCACGAGCGCGTCCAGTGGATCGCCGTCCTCGCCGAGCGTGTCAGGGATGAAGCCGTAGTCGGCCGGGTAGACCGTGGCCGAGAACAGCCTCCGGTCGAGCCGGAAGACGTCCCGCTCGTGGTCGTACTCGTACTTGTTGCGACTGCCACGCGGGATCTCGACGACGACTTCAACGGTGTCCATCGGCGTATCCTGCCTCATCTGCACGACGCCGAGCCTTCGTCGACCAACCCCCAAAGGTCGCCGGCGCCCGACGGGCTCGCCGGTACGGTGAGGGCATGGAGTTCCGCCGCATCACCGGGCTGCCGCCCTACGTGTTCACGATCATCGACGGGCTGAAGCAGGAAGCCCGACGAGCAGGCGAGGACGTCATCGACCTGGGGTTCGGCAACCCCGATCTCCCGTCGCCGGACATCGCCGTCGAGAAGCTGGCCGAGGCGGCGCGGTTGGGCAAGAACCATCGGTACTCCCAGTCGAAGGGCATCCCGAAGCTCCGACAGGCTGCGGCCGATCTCTACCTGCGACGTTTCGGTGTCGTGCTCGATCCCGACACCGAGATCGTGTCCACGATCGGCGCCAAGGAGGGCTACTCGCACCTGTGCTGGGTTCTCCTCGGGCCAGGCGACTCGGCCCTCGTCCCGTCGCCCAGCTACCCGATCCACCTGTGGGGGCCGCTCTTCGCCGGCGCGAGCATCCGCGAGATCCCGATGTACGGCGACGGCAACCTGTTGGAGCGCATCCAGCACCAGTTCATGTACTCGTGGCCCCGTCCGCGGGTCATCGTGGTGTCGTTTCCGCACAACCCGACCACCACCTGCGTGGACCTCGACTTCTTCCAGGGTCTCGTCGACTTCGCACGCGAGCAGGAGGTGGTGGTCGTGCACGACAACGCGTATGCCGAGTTGGGCTTCGACGGCTTCCAACCCCCGTCGATCCTCCAGGCCGACGGGGCGAAGGAGTGCGCGGTCGAGTTGTACTCGATGACCAAGGCGTTCTCGATGGCGGGTTGGCGGGTGGCATTCATGGCCGGGAATTCCGAGGTCGTCGGGGCACTCGCCAAGTTGAAGAGCTACCTCGACTACGGGACGTTCCAGCCGATCCAGATCGCGGCCACGGTGACGCTGAACGAGGCGACCGAGTACCCCAAGGAGGTCAACGCCATCTATCAGTCGCGCCGCGACGCGCTGTGCGACGGCCTCGATCGGATCGGCTGGGACATGCCTCGGCCCAAGGGCACCATGTTCGCCTGGGCCCCGATTCCCGAGCCCTACAAGCACCTCGGGTCGGTCGAGTTCGCCAAGATGTTGGTGACAGAGGCGAACGTCGCGTGCTCGCCCGGCGTCGGATTCGGCCCTGGCGGCGAAGGATTCGTGCGGTTCGCGCTCATCGAGAACGAGCAGCGGATCCACCAGGCCATGCGGGGCCTGAAGCGCGCTCTCCCGGACCTCCAGGGCTCCGAGTAGCAGGCCAGGTCAGGCAGAACGCCGGGCGCGCGCCGGCATCGACGATCCGCCGAGCCCGTGGCGGCAGAAGTCGATGACCTCGGCAGCCACGTCGACGGGAGGTCGCTTGCGTCCCAGCAACTGGGTTCGAGCGAGGACCGAGCTCACACCGAGTACGGCCTGGGAGAGCACGACGGCATTGCCATCGGGGATCATTCCGGCGTCCATCGCCTGCTGCACGAGCTTCTGGGTGTCGCCCAGCGCCACCTTCTCGCCCTTGCGGATCCCCGACGCGAAGCTGGCCTCCGTGCGGGCGAACTCGATGAGCACGTAGAGGTCACGGTGGCTGCTCCACCAGTCCATCGACGCCTGGATGCCGAGTTCGAGACGGGCGATCGGGTCGTCCTCGTCGCCCATGCCCTCCCACTGCGATCGCCGTAGGGCCCGCTCGCCGTCACGGAGGATCTCGAGGAAGAGCTCTTCTTTCGACTCGAAGTACCAGTAGAAGACCCCCTTGCCCACGCCGAGGCCGTCGACCAGGTCGGCGACCGAGGTCGGGTGATACCCGTTGGCGGCGAAGCGGGCGGTGGCGAAGTCGATGAGCTCGTTCCGTCGTTGCTCGCCACGGGGAGTCAGACGCCTGGCCATGAGACGAGCGTACTTGACTGCGCGGTCAACTCGATTCCGACGGGCGGGCGCCGGCCGGTCCGTTCACGGCAGATGCCGCGTCGATCCGGCAGTTTGCGCGTCCGAAACCGACCGTTCACGGGGGGTCCGTACGTTCGTCCCGTGGAGACCTACGTCGTCCGAGTGTGGCTGCCCGATCGTCCCGGCGCGTTGGGCCAGGTCGCCAGCCGGATCGGCGCCGTGCGGGCCGAGATCGTCGGCATCGACATCCTCGAGCGGGGCGCGGGTCGCGCCATCGACGAATTGGCCGTGCAGATCCCCGATGCCGGCCTGGTCGACCTGCTCGTGAGGGAGATCCGCGCAGTCGACGGCGTCGACGTCGAGGACATCCGGCCGGTTGACGGGGCGACCCACGATCCCCGGGCCGATGCGCTCGAGACGGCGGCGATCATCGTCGGTGCGGCCGACGAGCAGGATCTGCTGGACGCAGTCGTCACCCACGGTCGGCGCGTCCTCGGTGGCTCGTGGGCTGCGGTGATCCGCATCGACGATGCCGCAGTGCTCGCGGCGGACGGCGACGCCCCGTCCGACGTGTGGCTGATCGCCTTCGTCGAGGGAAGCCGATCGTCGAGTCCTGTCATCGACCTCCACGACCGGGGCCCCGACGACGTGGTCTGGGCCCCGTTTCCGGCGACTGGACTGGTCGTGGTGGTCGGTCGGGTCGGCTCTGGGTTCCGAGCGCGGGAACGTCGGCAGGTCGCCGCGCTCGCCCGCATCGCTGACACCCGACTCGTCGACTTCGTACGTCTGGGGCATCCGAGCAGTCGACGCTGAGCCGTGGCGTGCGGTCAGCGGTTCCGGCGCGTCGCCAGCAGCATCCCGGCGCCGATGGCGAGCAGGGTCACCGGCCAGACATAGCGGACCTGGTCCTCGAGTGAGTCCAGGTCCGCGATCGCGAACGCGAGGGCCATGGCGAGGAACACGACCCCGGCAACCAAGCTGGCGGTGTCGAGACGCGTGCCGCCCGCATCGTCGAGGGGAGCGGCGTCTTCGTGTGGGTCGGTGGTGCTCATCGGATCCGAATCTCCCCGGCGTCGACGTGGGCATCGATCTCGATCGTTCCGGCCCCTTCGGGTCCGTCACGCTCGAGCGTGACCTCCGGATCGGTCCCCTCGTCGGTGAAACCGAAGGCGCCGACGTCGCCGACCGCTGCTCGAGCAGTACCGGTCACGGTGATGTCCGAGGGCACGATGATCTCGAGGGCGCCGACCGAGATGTCGGCATCGATCCGGACGACCTCACCGCGCAGGTCGGCCGGGTCGAGCGCGCGGAGGTCGATGACCATCTCACCGAGTCCGAGCCGGTACTCGTCCTGGACGTCGTCGACATCGGCCGGTGTGTGGCGCCGCTCGCCGATCCCGCCCCGCAGATCGAGGTCGACGGCGGTGGTCAACGAGAGCGCGGCCAGCAGGACGATGCCGAGCCCGATCAGCGGACGCCCACGGCCCACGAACGCCCCGACGACCAGGCCAGCGCCGGTGATCGCCAGACAGCCGATGAGCGCGGTCTGTAGCCGGAGGTCGGGGAAGACTCCCGCAGCGAGGCCGAAGGCACCCGCCGCCACGATCACCAGGGCGAGCGTGATCTTGGTGACCGGTGGTCCGGTGGGCTCGGGCCTCGGGGGTGCTGGGGGTGCCGGCGGGGGCGCGACCATCGTCGTCGTGTACGGCGCGCCCGGGGCGCCGATCGGGTCCTCCGACGAGCCATCGACCGGCGGTCGGGCGTCTGTGGGCGCGTCGTCCACGCGACGCAGGAGGAGCCAGACGCCGGCCGCCACCAGCAGCAGCGGGAGCACCACCTCGCCCGTCCACGACCAGTGGCCGAGCACGAGGGCGGCGGCGAAGAAGACGAGCACGATGCCCACGACCCGCGTCAGATCGTCGGACCGGCGGAAGCGTTGCGACGAGAGCACGGTGTTGTCGTCGTCGTCGGGCACCAGGAGCCATGCTGCCGCGTACGCCACCACGCCGATGCCGCCGACGAAGAGCGACACGATGAACGCGATCCGCACGATCACCGGGTCGATTCGCAGGTACCTCGCGAGGCCAGCCGACACACCCCCGAGCACGCGATGTTCGGTGGAGCGACGAAGCGTCTTGGGAGGAGGGGTTTCGCTCATGTCCTCATCATGGGGGTCGCCCACGGTGCGCACCATCGGGGATCACCCCGAGACGCATCGGGAGCATCCCTCGTGGTCCCCGGCACGGTCGGGTGGGAACATGGGGAGGTCATGGCATCGCGCTCGATCCCCGCAATCCGTCGTCCCACCGGCGACGGGCGCATGATCTCCGGCGTGGCTGCGGGCATCGCGAGGGGCCTCGGCGTCGACGTGGTGCTGGTCCGGGTCGCGTTCGTCCTGTTGAGCTTCGCCGGTGGCGTCGGCATCGTGCTCTACGCGGCCCTGACGCTGGTGGTTCCCCAGGGCGAGCAAGCTCCCGCTGCCAGGCGGTCCGGTGGTCGGACCGTCGAACAGGCAGTCGGCGTCGGATTGATCACCGTGGGGCTGATGCTGCTGCTCCGACGCGTGGGACTGCTCCTGCCCGACGAGGTCGTCTGGCCCGCCGCGGTCATGGTGGTCGGCGTGGCGATCGCCTGGACCCGACTCGACGGGCGGACGACTGATCTGCTCGATGGCGGGCGCGGCCTGGTCATACGTCTGGTGGCCGGCGCACTTCTCCTGGCCGTCGGCATCGGCGTGTTCGTCGCGCTCAACGAACGGTTGGTCGTGGCGACGCAGGTGGTGATCGCGGTGACGGTGACGACTGCAGGGGTCGGGCTGCTCGCCGGGCCGTGGATCGTGCGACTCGGGCGCCAACTCACCGATGAACGCGCCCAACGGATCCGCGCCGACGAGCGGGCAGAGGTGGCCGCGCACCTCCATGACTCGGTGCTCCAGACGCTCGCCATGATCCAAAGGCGGGCCTCGTCACCGGCGGAGACGGTGGCGCTCGCGCGACGGCAGGAACGCGAGCTACGCGACTGGCTCCACGGCGGCGGTCGGGCACCACGGGCGACGACCTTCGCCGGGGCAGTGCAGGCGCTGGCAGACGAGGTCGAGGCCGATCACCTCGTCGCGATCGAGGTGGTCGTCGTGGGCGACACGCCGTTGACCGAGGACCTCCGGGCTGCCGTCGCCGCGGCGAGAGAGGCGACGGTGAATGCCGCGCGTCACAGCGGATCCGAGGTGGTCTCGGTGTACGCAGAAGTGGACGACGACGACGTGACGACCTTCGTGCGTGACCGGGGCGTCGGATTCGACCCGGACAGCCTCTCCGCCGATCGACGAGGAGTCTCGGAGTCGATCGTGGGGCGGATGGACCGTCACGGTGGTCGGGCCGACATCCAGTCCGCACCCGGGGAAGGCACCGAGATCACCCTGACGATGCCGATCAGCGATGCGTCGGCCGATGCGACCCGGGAGTCCGCATGACCACCGTCTTCCTCGTGGACGATCACAAGCTCTTCCTGGCCGGCGTGCGCGCCGAGTTGGGCGATCGCGTCGATGTCGTGGGGTCCGCGACCGATGTCGACGACGCGATCGACGCCATCCGCGTCGCTGGGCCCGACGTCGTCCTGGTGGACGTACACATGCCCGGCGGTGGTGGTCGGACCGTGATCGACGGCGTCCTGTCGACCCACCCCGCCACGGTCTTCCTCGCGCTCTCGGTCTCCGATGCTCCCGACGACGTCCTCGAGGTCATCCGAGCCGGCGCCCGTGGCTACGTGACCAAGACGATCGACGCCGATGAGCTGGTCGATGCGATCGAGCGGGTGCACGGAGGCGATGCCGTGTTCTCGCCCCGACTCGCCGGCTTCGTCCTCGACGCATTCGCGGGGACGGTCGACGTCGCAGACGTCGACCCCGAGCTGGACCGTCTCACGAAGCGCGAGCGCGAAGTGCTCCGTCACATCGCTCGGGGATACACCTACAAGGAGGCGGCGCGCCGACTCGAGATCTCCGTCAAGACGATCGAGACCCACGTCTCGGCCGTCCTCCGCAAGCTGCAGCTGTCGTCACGACACGAGCTGACGCGGTGGGCGACCGACCGCAAACTGATCTGAAGCGATCACTCGGTCGCCCACGCGCGTGAGCGCTCGACGGCTCGCAACCACACTGCGTGTGCCGCGTCGGCCTCGACGCGACCACCTTCCGGGTGGACCTCGGTATCGAGTCGCCAGTTCGTGGTGACGTCGGCGGGAGAGTCCCAGACGCCCTCGGCGAGACCAGCCAGATACGCAGCGCCGAGCGCCGTCGTCTCCTGCACCTGCGGACGCGACACCGGGACCTGGAGCTGGTCGGCCTGGAGTTGGAGCAACAGTCCCATGGCGGAGGCGCCGCCATCGGCGCGCAACGCCGTCACCTCGTGGCCGGATGCCGCCGACATGGCGTCGACCACGTCGCGTGTCTGGAACGCCATCGACTCGACAGTGGCGCGCGCCAGGTGTGCTCGTGTGGTTCCGCGTGTGATGCCGACGATCGTCCCCCTGGCGTACGGATCCCACCACGGCGAGCCGAGGCCGGTGAACGCGGGGACGAGGACGACACCCCCGGTGTCGGGAACCGATTCGGCCAATGGTCCGGTCTCGGCGGCGTCGTCGATGATCTCGAGCCCGTCGCGGAGCCACTGGACCGCGGACCCCGTCGAGAAGATGGCCCCCTCGAGTGCGTAGGTGGTCGAGGCTGTGTCCACCGCGTCGAGCGACCAGGCGACGGTCGTGAGGAGTCCGTCGACCGGCTCCGGGCACGCAGATCCGACGTTCATGAGGACGAACGAGCCCGTGCCGTAGGTGTTCTTCGTCATACCCGGCTCGAAGCAGGCCTGCCCGAACAGCGCGGCTTGCTGGTCGCCGGCGACGCCCGAGATCGGTATGCCGGCGGGGATGCCGACGCCGACCGCGGTGGTGCCGAACCGACCCGAGGACGGACGGATGTCGGGCAGTGCTGCTGCGGGTATCCCGAACAACGAACACAGCTCGTCGGACCACGACAATGACCTGATGTCGAAGAGCATCGTCCTCGATGCGTTCGACGGTTCGGTCGCGTGCAACGCACCTCCGGTGAGCTGCCACATGAGCCAGGTGTCGATGGTCCCGACGGCCAGGTGCGCATCGATGTCGACCCCACCACCGCCGGCGTCGACCGGTCGGAGCAGCCATTCGATCTTGGAACCGGAGAAGTACGGGTCGAGCACCAGACCGGTGGTCGAGCGGACGAGGTCGAGGTGACCGGCCTCGGCGAGCTGGTCGCAGCGCCCTGCGGTTCGTCGGTCTTGCCACACGATCGCTCGATGGCGTGGCTCGCCGGTTCGTCGATCCCACGCGACCACGGTCTCGCGTTGGTCGGTGATCCCGATGGCCGCGATGGGCTGGTCGAGTGATGCGGCGAGCTCGACCAGCGTCGTTCGCACCGCCTCCCAGATCTCCATCGCGTCGTGCTCGACCCAGCCGGGTCGCGGGAAGTGCTGCGTGAACTCCCGGTACGACATGCCGACGGGAACACCCGAGTCATCGAGCGCGAACGATCGCACTCCCGTCGTCCCTGCATCGATCGCCACCACGACAGCCATGGCGAGCGACTGTAGGTTCTCGGGATGCGTGTAGGCGTCCTCACCGGTGGCGGCGACTGTCCGGGACTCAATGCCGTGATCCGGGCGATCGTCCGCAAGGGCACTCGGGTCCATGGCGACGAGATCGTCGGGTTCCTCGACGGCTACCAGGGGGTGGTCGACCAGCGGTTCATCCCCGTCGACGTCTCGGCGCTGCGAGGCAAGCTCCCCATCGGCGGCACGATCCTCGGGACGAGCCGCTATCAGCCGTACATGGACGACGACGGCGTAGACCGCTTCCGCGACTGCCTCGAACAGCAGGGAATCGATGCACTGATCGCGATCGGTGGCGAGGGCACACTCGGCTGCGCACGCGACCTCGCAGCTGCCGGGTTCCCGATGGTCGGCGTACCCAAGACCATCGACAACGATCTCGCCGGGACGGAGATGACGTTCGGCTTCCAGACCGCCGTCCAGATCTGCACCGACGCCATCGACCGACTCCACACGACGGCCGAGTCGCACGACCGGGTCATGGTCGTCGAGGTGATGGGACGTCATGCCGGCCACATCGCCGTCTGGGCCGGGATCGCCGGCGGGGCCACGGTCACGCTCATCCCGGAGGAGCCCTTCGACATCGATGCCGTGTGCGAGGCCCTGCTCCGTCGCCACCACGCCGGTCGGTTCGCGTCGATCGTCGTCGTCGCCGAGGGTGCGACGCCACGGGCCGGAACGCTCGAGCTCCCGGCCGCTGAGGTCGACGAGTTCGGCCACGAGCGACTGGGCGGCATCGGCACGACCCTCCGCGGTGAGATCGAGCGGCGTACCGGGTACGAGACCCGGGTCACCATCCTCGGGCACGTCCAGCGCGGCGGCACGCCGAACGCGTTCGACCGCGTCCTCGCCACCCGGTACGGGGTGGCCGCCATCGACGCGGTCCACGACCTCGCGTACGGCGAGATGGTCTGCCTCCAGTCCGGCCGGATCGGACGCATCACCCTCGAGGAGGCCAAGGCCCGCGGGCTCAAGACCGTGGATCCGCAGCTCTACGACGTGGCCCGGGTGTTCTTCGCCGCGTGAACGACGTCAGCGCTGGGCCGAATAGTCCCCGCGCGTGACCGGCTGATCGGTGGTCTCCCCGTCGTCGATGGCGGCGGGAACCGGACTTCCGTCGTTTCGGAACGTGACATTCGCCACCGCCTCGTCCGTGGTCGCGGTCCACACGATCTGAGCGAGCGCGTCGCGGAGGTCGTTTCCCTGGATCCCGCCCTGACCGAAGAGGCCGCGGACGTCGACGACGAGGGTGGTGGTCCCCGGGGACAGCGCGGCGCCGGTCAGTTCCGCAGACTCGGGGATCGCCGTCGTCAGCCCCGCCTCGTCGGCGCGTTCTTCGCCCTCGGTGTCAGGACGCACGGTGAACAGATTGCCCAACACCTCTTGGACACCGGCGTCGATGTCGACGTCGCGCGGGACTGCCTCCAGCGCCGTGGACACGCCTCGCACGCGCAGCAGGTACACGTCTTCGGGCTTGGTCACCGAGGGTGTGGCGATGTCCGAGGTCGTGCTCGGCGCGGTGAGCAACGGTTCGAAGAGGTCGCTCCCGAGCTCGACGGGTTCGTCGTTCGTCGACACGGAACACCCGAAGGCGAGGAGCGCCGCCATGAGCAGCACGATGGTCCGCCGTGTCGTCACGGTTCGCCGTCCTGGTCGTGGTCGAGCTCGACACGCGGGAGCTCCACCGTGAACCGGGCACCGCCCCCGGGTGCGTCTCCGACCACGACCCGTCCGTCGTGCAGACGTACGTGCTCGTCGACCAGCGCCAGCCCGAGACCCACGCCGGTGCCCGTACCCCGTCGGCTGGCCTGTCCTGCCCGGTTGAACCGCTCGAAGATCCGTGTCCGATCTTCCTCGGGGACGCCTTCGCCGGCGTCATCGACCATGATCCGGACGTTCTCGTCGTCGGCGGTGACGTGGACGGCGGTGGGACCGTCGGCGTACTTGGACGCGTTGGTCAGCAGATTGGCGACCACACGAGCGACCCGTCGCTTGTCGAGCGCGGTCACGATGTCGCCGAACTCGTCGTCGATCACCACGTCCTCATCGATGACGACCGGGGTGTCGAACCCGGCGGAGTGCACCGCGTGGCCCACGAACTGCGACAGGAGCACCTCGTCGAGATCGAGGTGCATGACGCCGGCGTCGAAGCGCGAGATCTCGAGCAGATCTTCGACCAGCTCGCGGAAACGATCGAGGTCCTCGGCGAGGAGGTCGAGCGCCGACTGCGCGCGCTCGCTCAGGTCGGCGCGGTTGTTGTCGAGCACCTCGATCGACGCCTGGAGCGTCATGAGGGGCGAGCGCAGCTCATGGGAGACGTCGGACGCGAACTGGGCATCCTTCTCGATGCGCGCCTCGAGGGCGTCTGCCATCCCGTTGAACGACGTGATGATCGGTTCGAGGTCGGGGTCGACGAGACCACGGATGCGAGCGTCGAGGTCGCCGCCGGCCAGTGACCGGGCGGCACCGCCGACCTCGTTGAGTGGCCGCAGGATCTGTCGAGCCGAGTACCACCCGAACGCGGCACCGGCGAGCACGGTGGCGATCGACGCGCCGAACAACGTGAACGAGATGGACGACAGCGTGTCGTCGAGCGAGTTCAGCGACACGATCTCGAAGTAGGCGCCGTCGATGTCGGCGACCGGGGTGCCGACCACCAGGCTCTTGGTGTCGTTGCGGTCCACGAAACGCATCTTCGCCGGGGCGCCGGCGAGCACCGTCTCGCGGATTTCCGGGGGCAGCGTCTCGCAGCTGAACTCCGGGTCCTGCGCACTCCACCCGGACCCGCACGATCCGTCGTCTGCGGCCAGCGCCCGTTGGAACACGATGGGCCGCGAACCCTCCGGTGTCTGGAGTGACGCCAACAGGTTGATGGTGTCGGCATCGGGGCCGATGCTCGAGCGCACGATGTTGGCGTTCGTGGACACGCGTACGACGGCGTTCGCCTCGCGCTGGTTCAACAGATTGGTCCGGGTGACGCCGAGCACGAGACCGGACAACACGAGTGCGAGCAGGAGCGCGCCGACCGAGAACGCGAGGATGACGCGTGCGCGGAGACCGAGTCGGGGGACCAGTCGGAGGCGAGAATCGTTCGACGCAGCGTTGCCCGCAGTCGTCTGGGGCGCCGTCATGGTCAGGCCTGGAGCTTGTAGCCCAGCCCCCGGACGGTCACGACGTGCTTCGGGTTGGCCGGATCGGCCTCGATCTTGGTGCGCAGGCGGCGGATGTGGACGTCGACCAGCCGTCCGTCCCCGAAGTAGCCATAACCCCACACTCGTTCCAGCAGGACCTCGCGAGAGAAGACCCGCCCGGGCGACGACGCGAGTTCGGTCAGGAGCCGGAACTCGGTCTTGGTGAGGTGGACCTCTTCGTCGTCGCGCTTGACGACGCCCTCGTCGGGGATGAGTTCGAGGTCACCGAAGCGGAGATGTGCATGACCGGGCTCGCTCGCGCGGGTGCGTCGCAGCAGGGCCCGGATCCTGGCCGACAGCTCCTTGGGAGCGAACGGCTTGGTGAGATAGTCGTCGGCCCCGGCCTCCAGGCCGGCCACGACGTCATGGGTGTCGGCGCGAGCGGTCACCATCACGATGGGGACGTCGGAGATCCGACGGATGGAGCGACACACCTCGAAGCCGTCGATGCCGGGGAGCATGATGTCGATGAGCACCACGTCGGTGGGCTCGCGTTGGAAGGACTCGAGGGCGACTTCGCCGGTGTCCGCTTCCGCGACGTTCCAGCCCTCGTCCTCGAGAGCGAGTTTCACCGCGGTGCGGATGCGTTCGTCATCCTCGACGGTGAGGATTCGTGTGGCCACGTCCCCCATCGTGCCTCATGGAGGGGGTCGCCGGTGGGCATCCTCAGGTCACGACCCCGCCGCGCACGATGCCGGCATCGGTGAGGAGGGCGATGAATTCGTCCCAACGGGACGGGTGGGTGGCGATGACCAGCGTTCCGGGAAGTGGATGGTCGTCGGTGACCTCGACACGCGCGCCGGCCTCCCGAGCGATGATCGAGCCCGCGCAGTGGTCCCAGGGCGCGAGACCGGATTCGACGTAGGCATCGAGTCGGCCGCAGCCGACCGCGCAGAGGTCAGCAGCCGCAGCGCCGACGCGGCGGATGTCGCGAACCCGTCCGATCATTCGGCTGATGTTGGCCGCCTGACGCTCCCGAACGGCGGGCGTGTACGAGAAGCCGGTCCCGACCAGCGTCGTCGACAGCGACACCGGCGACGCCACTGACACACCGGTGCCGTTCCGCGTCGCACCGAGGCCGGCAGCCGCGGCGAAGAGGTCGTCGGTCGACGGCACCGAGACCGCGCCCGCCACGGGTACGCCATCGATCTCGACGCCGACCGAGACGTTCCACCCGGGCAGCCGGTACAGGTAGTTCGTCGTGCCGTCGAGGGGGTCGATCACCCAGCGGACGCCTGAGGTCCCTGCGACCGATGCACCCTCCTCGCCGACGATGGCGTCCCGGGGGCGCTCCACGGAGATCCGATCGACGATCAAGCGTTCGCTCGCCGCGTCCATCTCGGTCACCATGTCGGTCCCCGTCGACTTGGTGGTCACCTCGGAGCGCTCCTCGTGCAGCCGGTCGGCCAGCAGCGCGCCTGCGGCGACCGCGATCTCGATCGCGAGATCGCGCAACGCGGCGACATCGTGTGAGTCGGACGAGTCGGACAACGGACTGTTCATCGACCGCGACGGTACCCAGGGTGGCGGCTCTTCTGGCGGGGCGATGGATACCGTCTCGGCCATGAAGACCACCTCGCGTATCGCGCTCGCACTCGTCGTCTTCGTCGCGTTCGCCTGCTCGGGCGACGACGATGATGCTGCCCCGGCGCCCACGGAGGCACCGACCACCGGCGAGACCTCGACCACGACGGTCCCGGTCCCGCCGGCCTCGACGCTCGTCGCCCGGTCCGAGGTGGACGTGATCGACGTCTTCGATGCCGTCGACGGCGGCGAGCCGACGATGCAGCTCGATCGCCGGGCCGAGACGACGGGCAACTTGGTCTTCGTGGTCGACGACGAGGCCGCGACCGAGGACGGACGGCATCTGGTCGAGCTCCCGGTCCGGCCCAACGGCTCGACCGGTTGGGTCAACGCCTCCGACGTGTCGCTCACGGTGCACGACTACCGGATCGAGATCGAGCTCGGTGCCTTCGAGCTGCGGGTGATGCAGGGCGACGAGGTCCTGCTGGCCACGGCCATCGGTGTCGGCACGCAGGACACCCCGACGCCCGGCGGCACCTACTACATCAAGGAGCTCCTACAGCCGCCGACGCCGGACGGACCGTACGGGACGTACGCGTACGGTCTCTCGGGGTTCTCGAACGTGCTCGAGAGCTTCGCCGGCGGCAACGGGGTGATCGGCATCCATGGCACCAACCAACCCGAGCTCATCGGCACCAACGTGAGCCATGGCTGCATCCGGGTGGACAACAACGCCATCTCGGGCCTCGTGGAGGACGTCGGTCTCCCGCTCGGTGTACCCGTCGACATCCAGGCATAGCCGGATTCATCGGGCCACCCGAAGGTCATGTTCGACGCTGCCGTCGACGGTTCCGACGTGGTGGGTCGGGTCAGGGACGTCCGTCGGTCTCGGCTTGTTCCTTGTGATGCTGGATGACCCGCCACTCGGCCATGGCCCGCAGCGCGAGTACGGCGACGACGCCGACGCCGACCGCGAAGACCACCGCGCCGGTCAGACCACCGATGCCGGCCGGCGTCGTGCAGTTGCCCTCGCACTGGAGGTCGACGACCGCGTAGCCGATCAAGCCGCCGCACAGTCCCGCGAGCAGGATCGACGCGAACGCCAGTACCCGTGCACCCGTGGACGGGAGCGCCGACGGCGAGTAGTCGTGTTCTTCGGTGGGGGAGACATCGGCCACGAGGCAAGGCTAGGGGCGCGGGCTTGCCTCCGAGCCACCAGCCCGAGAGGATGCTGCCCGTGCCCACAGCAGAGCCACCCGACCGGTGGGGCGAACGCATCTTCGACCGGGAGGCCTGGGCCGCCCTCCGAGCCCATGAGTCGGTGCCCATCGCCGAAGGGGACCTCGCGGCACTGGCGGGAATCAACGAGGACCTGTCGATGCGAGAGGTCGAGGACGTCTACGTGCCGCTGGCCCGCCTCGTGCACCTCCGTGCAGGGGTGACCCGAGCGCTCCACGATGCGACGGGGGCGTTCCTCGGCCGGTTCCGACCCCACGTCCCCTTCGTCATCGGGGTCGCCGGGTCGGTGGCAGTGGGGAAGTCGACGACCTCTCGCGTCCTCCAGACCCTGCTCGCCCGCGCGCCGGAACGCCGCCGGGTCGACCTCGTGACCACGGACGGGTACCTGTACTCGAACGCGGAACTCGAGCGGCGCGGCCTCCTGCAACGCAAGGGGTTCCCGGAGAGCTACGACACACCCTCGCTCGTCTCGTTCCTCGCTGACCTGAAGGCCGGTCGTCCGGAGCTCCGTGTTCCGGTGTACAGCCACGTGGTGTACGACGTCGTGGCCGGGGACGCGCAGGTCGTCGACCAGCCCGACATCGTCATCGTGGAGGGACTCAACGTGTTGCAGGTGCCACCGACGACGCCAGCCGGTGGACCCACGGTGTTCGTCTCCGACTTCTTCGACTTCTCGATCTACGTCGACGCGGCGGAGACCGATGTCGAGGAGTGGTACCTCCAACGCTTCCTCACCCTCGTGGAGGCGGCGAGGACGGACGAGGGAGCCTTCTTCCATCGATTCGCCACGCTCGACGAGGAGCAGGCCGAGCGCCTCGCTCGCGACATCTGGACAGGCATCAACCTCCCGAACCTCCACGAGAACGTGCAGCCGACCCGAGACCGCGCCGATCTCGTCCTGGAGAAGGCCGTCGATCACCACGTCCGCCGTGTGCGGCTCCGTCTGCGCTGACCCACTCGGCTACTCGGCCAGCTCGGCCACCGAGGCAGCGCAGAGCCGGACCAGGGTCTCCGGGTCGATGGCGAAGACATGACGAGGTGTTCCGGCGGCAGCCCACACGCGACGGTGGGTGAGCAGGTCCCGGTCGACGGCGGTGGGGAGCGCCGACGACGAGCCGAACGGAGCGACACCCCCGATCGGGAAGCCCGTGGCGGCCCGGACGACGTCGGCATCGGCGCGTCCGACGCGGTCTCCCCCGAGCGCCGACGCGAGCTTGGTTTCGTCGAGTCGGTTGCTCCCCGAGACCAGGCCCATCACCGGCGCACCGTCGAGGACGAACACCAGCGACTTGACGATTGCCGCGACCGGACCGCCGACCGCAGCTGCGGCGTCCTCGGCGGTCCGTGTCCCGTCGGGATACTCGATCACCTCGATGTCCACGCCGGCTGCAGCCGCTGCATCGCTCACCCGCTGGGCGTTCGTGTGCACCCGGTCATCGTGGTCGACCATGCGAGGCCGATCAATCCCGTGCGCCTCGTCGCCCGGTCGGGGTCACCCGGAACGACGGCCGTCGACGTGCACGGCGACGCGGCGACGCGGTGACAGACTGCACTCGTGCATGCGTGGACCGTCGCCGGGGGGCTGATCGAACTCGACGGCCGACTCCTGCTCGTCCAGAACCAACGGCGCGACGGCTCGCTCGACTGGACGACGCCCGGCGGTGTCGTCGATCCCGGCGAGGCGATCCTCGAAGGGCTCACCCGCGAGGTCGAGGAAGAGACGGGACTCCGGGTCTCGGCCTGGGAAGGCCCGTTGTGGACGGTCGAGGCCGAGGCCCCCGACATGGGGTGGACCCTCGCCGTCGAGGTGCACCGCGCCGTGGGCTTCGACGGCGACATCACCGTCGACGACCCCGACGGCATCGTCGTCGATGCCGCGTGGCTGGACTTCGACGGATGCCGGGCGTGTCTCGACACGTCGTGGGTCCCGGCACGCGAACCGATGCTCGCGTGGCTCGGGGAGCGTTGGACCGACGCTCGCCTGTTCCGGTACCGGGTCGATGGCGACACGCGCACCGGATCGTCCGTCATCCGACTGGACTGAAGGCCACCCGTGGTGTCGGGACCCGTCCGGACGATCCTGCATGTCGACATGGACGCGTTCTATGCGTCGGTCGAGCAGCACCGTCGGCCGGAACTCCGGGGCAAGCCGGTGGTCGTCGGCGGCACGGGCGCCCGGGGCGTGATCGCGGCGGCGTCGTACGAGGCTCGGGCGTTCGGCGTCCGGTCGGCGATGCCGTCCCTTCGTGCCAAGCGGCTCTGTCCGGACGCCGTGTTCCTTGCCGGAGACCATTCCCTCTACGGCGAGGTGTCCGGACGGATCATGGAGATCTTCCGGGCGGTCACGCCGCTGGTCGAACCCCTGAGTCTCGACGAGGCGTTCCTCGACGTGACCGGCGTGCGCCGCCTCCACGGCGACGGCACCCACATCGCTCAAGGAATCCGCGACCGGATCGAGGAGCAGGAGGGATTGACCTGCTCGGTCGGCGTCGCCCCGAACAAGTTCCTGGCCAAGCTGGCCACCGAGCACGGCAAGCCCCGGGCGTCGGCGGACGGGCCGATTCCCGGATCCGGTGTCACCGTCGTACGTCCCGGCGACGAGCGAGCATTCCTGCGGCCCCAACCCGCGCAGGCGCTGTGGGGTGTCGGACCGAAGACCCTCGAGAAGCTCCAGCGGCTGGGTGTCCACACGGTGGGCGACATCGAGATGCTGCAACTCGACGTCCTCATCCGAGCCGTCGGGGATGCCAGCGGACGCCATCTACATGCGCTGGCACACGCGATCGACGACCGCTCGGTGGTCCCCGACGCCCGACCCAAGTCGATCGGCCACGAAGAGACCTTCGCCGACGACATCGACGAGCAGGGTCGGCTCCACGTCCACCTGGTCCGGATGGCCGATGCCGTCGCCGATCGCGTACGCCACCATGGCGTCCCCGGTCGCACCGTGAGCATCAAGGTCCGATTCGCCGACTTCTCGACGATCACGCGCTCTGCGACCCAGCCCGGCCCGATCGACTCGGGACCCTCGATCGTCCGGGCGGCCGCGGCACTGCTCGAACCGGTCGACATCAGCGGCGGGGTGCGTCTGCTCGGCGTCACGCTGTCGAATCTCGCTCCGGATGCGCCGCGGCAACTGACCCTCGATGATCTCGATGGGTCGGCCGACACGACACCCGCTGCCGACGGTGCCGCCTGGCGCGCGGTCACCCAGGCCGTCGATGCCGTTCGAGAGCGATTCGGCAGCGACGCGGTCCGTCCAGCCACCCTCCTGGGTGATCCGACCCGGTCACGGCCCGGTGAGAGGCCCTGGGGACCCGATGCACCGGACGGGGGCGATGGCGACGATGGCCCGGAGGAGTGGGATACAGACCCCCGGTAGAGTGGGGCAGCGCGTTGTTGACACCGGCGACGTGTGCGAAGATGACGCCACCGAGCGATCACGCTGAGCGAATGGCCGAGAAGGGGTTTCAGGTGCCGCTTTCCGAAGACGAAGAGCGCATCCTCAAGGACATCGAACGGGAGTTCTACGAGAACGACCCGGCCTTCGCCCGCGAAGTCGGCGAGACGACGCTCTACAAGCACGCCTGGCGCAACATCAAGCTGTCGCTGGTCGGGTTCGTGGTCGGCCTGGGAGCGCTGGTGCTCGCACTGCCCGTCTGGTACCTGGCGTTCGGCGGATTCCTGATCATGCTCGCCTGCGCACTCGTCATCGAACGCAACGCCCGGAAGATGGGCCGCGCCGGACTCGAGTCGGTCACCAAGACGATCAAGGCCGGCAACGGCCTGCGTGAAGTGCTCGGGTCGTCGTCGGAGAAGATGCGCGAGCGCTTCAAGCGCAACGAGGAGTAGCGCCTCACTCCCAGAGGCGGCGGGGATGGAAGCGGCTCCTGAGCCGTTCAGCGAGCGACATTGCACCCTTTGCGATGCGCTCGACTTCGGACGCCTGTATCAGCGCCTCCGTACCGTCTTCCTCCGACGCCGGCCACGGCGCGTACGTGACGACCTGCGCTGCGGTCGCCAACGCAGACATCGGTGCCGCCGCGTCCGGCAGCCGGTGCGAGACCATTGTGGCGACCTCGGACTGCGTGGCGCCGTCGCTGATCGGCACCCCCGCACGTCGAGCTGCGCCGACCGAGTTGTCCCATGCGAGCGCGACCTGTTGGCCGGGTCGGGTCGCCGCCCGGCGTCGCCGTGAACGGCGAAGGGCCGTGATGACCAGCACGGCGAGGAGATAGGAGGCGACGGCAGCGACGAGGAGTCCCGATGCCCACGCGAGGCGCCCGAACCAGGGACTGGTGCCCGGACCGGTCTGCCCCTCGTCGACGCCGCCGGATTCGAGTTCGTCGGGGTTGACGGTGCTGCGTTCGGGGTCGGACGTGTCGGGCGAGGCCGGCGTCTCGGTCGACGGGGGCGAGACGGCGGTCGTCGCAGTCGTTCCGTCGCCGCCGGAGGAGACCTGCTCCTCGGGAACCCCGGTGTACTGCTCGGTGAACGGTGCCCCACGACCGGGCGTCGGTTCGAACATCACCCAGCCGTACTCGCCGAGATACACCTCCGGCCAGGCGTGCGCGTGCTCGCCGCGGACGCGGTAGAGCGTCGGATCGACCGGGTTGCTGTTGCCCGGCGTGAAGCCGACGGCCACTCGGGCCGGGATGCCGATACTGCGGGCCATGGCGGCGAAGCTGCCGGCGAACTGCTCGCAGTACCCGCGGCGCAGGTCGAGGACGAACTGCTCGATGGCCTGTTCGTTGTGTCCGGAACCCACGTCCAGGTCGTAGGTGAACTCGTCCTGGAAGAAGTCCTGGAGACTCCGGGCCGCGTCGTACCTGGACGTCGCCCCGAGGGTGATGTCCTCGGCGAGCGACTGCACCGAGACGGGGAAGTCACCGGGGAGGTCGAGGTAGCGCTCGGCGATGTCGGCCGGGACATCGTCCGACGCGGCGGCGAGGGCATCCTTGTCGTGCTGCGGGAGCGCCGATGTGACCCGGTAGTCGGTGTTGTCGGACGTCGGGATCTCGGTGTCGACGATGATCGTGCCCGACACCTCGTCGTAGCGGAGATCTGCCGCCGTGGCCACCGACTGCGGTTCGTAGGCGGCCGGTAGCCAGATCTGCGCGAGTGCGTTGATGGCGAACGACTGCTCGAACGTGACCCGTTCCGACGCGACGGGCACTCCGTCGTCGAGATCGCCGTCGGCCGACCCGTACGAGCCGTTCGACGACCAGATGCTTCCGTCGAATCGGTCGAGCGACGTGAGCCGCCAGTAGGAGCGCACGGGACTCCGTACCGAGAACACCTCGACGTCGGCCTGATCGACGAGTCTGGATCGGATGTCGACGAGGGGACTGACGGTGACGCGAGTGCCCGGTCCGCTGTCGCCGATGTCGGTCAACGAGAGGATCGCCTCGCTCTCGGCGCCGGGGAGGCGTGGGCCGATGACCGCGGCGACAACGACGGCAGCACCCATCAGCACGCCGCCGAGCAGCAGCATCGACCGTGGTCCGGTGCGCTTGCGGTCGCCGACCCACGTCGCCGTGTGGCCCAGGCGGTCGGCGCGCCGCAGCAGGATGAACGCGAGGACGGCGATCAGCCACAGCACTGCGATCAGCACCCGGTCGACGTCCGCTCCGAGCACCGCCGTGAGCACGAACAGCGTTGCCGAGGGGAGGGTGGCCTCGAGTGGGGCCTCGACGCGGAAGGCTGCCCAGTCAGCGAGGGCGGCTCCGACCCAGATCGCGGCCGACGACGCGATCAGGAAGCCCGGCAGCGCGTCCGTCGGTGCCTTGACGTCGGAGAACATGGCGCCGGCGTCGCTGATCGCGGTCGAGATCGCACTGAAGGTGTCGCCGGTCGGGATGCCGAATGCCGTCGTGTCGCCAGCGTGGATCCAGGTGATGGCGAGGGCTCCGGCACCGATGGCGACCAGGAGAGAGGTTGCCACCGACACGCCGCGTCGACGGAGGACGGACATGAGCCCGTGGGCCGCGAGGACCTGGATCGCGAGTTGCGGGAACCACTCTGTGCCGAGAAAGGCTCGGCGCAGTCCGAGTACGGCTGCCATCGTCACCGCGGTCAGGGCCACTTCGGACAGGACGAGGAGCGGTAGGCCAGCCGCGTCGACGGTGTTCCCGTTGTCCGTCGACGTCGTCCTCGACCCGATCGTGGCGGTCATCGCGCCGCGGTCCGGCGTCGGACGCTGGCCCGACGTGTCGCCGACGTGCGTCCGCTCGACGGGGTGGCCTCGGTCCATGTATCGGCGAAGGACGAGCCCGGGGGAACGCCGAGTACCTGCGTTCGTCGCGAGGTCGCCGTGCGATCGCTGGTGTCGAGACGAACGACGCGGCGCAGGCTGATCGACGGTCCCATCGCCTCGACCGCGTCGAGGTCTGGGCCGCTCGGTCGCCCGGTGACCACGACGAGCGCACCCGTCGCGCCGCGTTCTGCGGCGTCGAGCGCCCCGTGCATGGTGCCCCGGTTCGACCGGTCGGCGATCGCCAGGTACTCGAGCACGCTGTCGAGGTGTGATGCGCCGGTGCCGTACCCGGTGTCGACGCCGGTCGTCGAGACGAGGCGGACGTGATCGCCTCGTCGCAGATGCGTCCGCAGGATCGACGCCACGGCCGACACCGCGCGCTCGATGGTGTCGAGGTCGTGCGCGTCGCGACGCAGGTCGAGCACCACGCAGATCCGTCCCTGCCAGGGGATGTCGTCCTGGCGGACGAGCAGGTCGTCGTCGGTACGGGCCGACGAGGGCCAGTGCACGCGTCGGAGATCGTCACCGACGACATAGGGCCGGAGCGCGGCGAAGTCCTCACCCACACGACCGAGCGAGCCGGTCTCGGCACCACCGTCGGGATCCGGTCCCACGGTGCGCGACAGCGGTGGGATCTCGTCGATTCGTGGGAGAACGGTGATCTCCACCGGTCCGCTGGCGCGGCTGCGGGCGGTGGCGAGGCCGAAGGGATCGGTGACCTCGACGGTCATCGGGCCGACCGTGATGAGACCCCGCGCGGTGGTGGGCAGGCGATACGCGACCTTCGAGATCTTGCGCAGGGGGATCGGAGCCAGCAGGAGATCGGCGCCGGCCGTCCCCGTGACCGGGTCGCGGAGCCGCAGGACCGGGGACGTGCGGCTTCCTCGGTTGCGGATCTGGATCTCGACGGTGCACGGGTTGCCGACGTGCACGCGGCTCGGACGGACGCTGCGGGAGACGACGACGTCGATGCTGCGAGCCGCCACCCACGCTCCGCAGGCCACGACCAGCACCGCGACGGCCGCGCCCACGGCGAAGAGTTCGGGCAATCCGAGGAAGCGACCGAGCGCGACGAGCCCGGCGGCGCCGACGGCGACCAGCAAGCCCTGTCTGGTCGGTCGCATGATCAGGCGGAGTCGGGCCGCGGAACAGGGACCGAGTCGAGCACGTCTTCCAGGATCGCGCTCGACGAGATCCCCTGCAGGTCGGCCTCGGGCGTCACCAGCAGCCGGTGCGCCAGCACGGGGGCGGCCAGATGCTTGACGTCGTCCGGCGTGACGAAGTCGCGACCGCCCATGGCGGCCCACACGCGTGTCACGCGGAGCATGCTCAACGTCGCGCGCGGCGACATGCCCAACTCGAGCTGTGGGTGCGCGCGGGTGGCTTCTGCCAACTGGACGAGGTACCGCTTGAGCGGCGCCGCGACGTGCAGGTTGGTCGCTGCGTCGCGCAGGGTGAGGATCTCGCTGGTGCTCATCACCGGTTGCACGGAGTCGAGCGGGTTCGATCGGCCGTGGCTGTCGAGCATGGCGAGCTCGGCAGCCGCGCCGGGATAGCCCACGTCGATGCGCATGAGGAACCGGTCGAGCTGGGAGTCGGGGAGCGGGAAGGTTCCCTCGTGCTCGATGGGGTTCTGCGTCGCGATGACGAGGAACGGGGCGGTGAGCTCGTAGGTCGTGCCGTCGACGGTGACCTGTCGCTCGGCCATCGCCTCGAGGAGCGACGATTGCGTCTTGGGGGACGCACGGTTGATCTCGTCGGCCAGGACGATGTTGGCGAAGACCGGGCCCGGCCGGAACTCGAACTCGTCGCGGCCGCGGTGGAAGATGCTGACACCCGAGACATCGGTCGGGAGGAGGTCAGGCGTGAACTGGACACGGCCGAACGCGCCGTCGATCGCGGCGGCCAGGGCCTTGGCCAGACTGGTCTTGCCCACGCCCGGGATGTCCTCGAGGAGTACGTGTCCGTCGGCCAGCAGCGCGGCGATCACGAGGTCGATGACGTCGCGCTTGCCGCAGATCACCGACTCGACCGCGTCGGCGAGCCGGTCGCAGGCGCCGGCGAACGACCCGGTCGTCGGGGCCGTGCGGGGTGCCGGACGTTGACTCGTGGCCACCAGTGCTCCGTGTTCGTGTCGGGGAAACGATCTGGACTCGGGAGACTAGGGGTCGTCGACCAGCGCCCGTGGCGCAGCCGCCTACCGTTGCGATGATGACGACGCTGGCGATCGACATCGGGGGCACGAAGCTCGAGGTCGGCATCGTCGACGACGGTGGATCCGTCGTGGCCCGTGCGCGACGCGTGACGCCTGCCGACGGTTCCGGGGAGGCACTCCTGGCGGTTGTCCTCGAACTCGTGGAACAGGTGGTCGAGGGGCACTCGCCTCGTCGCGTCGGCGTTGGATGCGGCGGCCCGATGACCCGTGGCGGGGCCACGGTGTCACCGCTCAACATCCCTGCGTGGCACCACTTCCCGTTGCGGGATCGTCTGACGTCGCACCTCGGTGCCCACGTGCACATCGACAACGACGCCAAGGCGTTCGCCCTGGCCGAGGGATGGTGCGGCGCAGCCGTCGGCGTCGACGACTTCGTCGGGATGGTCGTGTCGACCGGCATCGGCGGGGGGCTCGTGTCGGAGGGACGCCTCGTCGAGGGGGCCTCGGGCAACGCCGGCCACATCGGGCACGTGTTCGTGGCCGACGACACCGATCCGTGGCCGGGACATCCCGCCGGGCTCCTCGAGTCCGAGGCCAGCGGCACCGCCATCGAGCGCCGCACCGGCGCGCCGTCGGTGGATGCCGGCGAAGTCCTCGTGGCCCGGACCGGACGACTGGTGGGTCGGGCGGTGGCCTCGGTCGCCAATCTGGTCGATCTCCGTCTCGCCGTCGTCGGCGGTTCGGTGGCACTCGGGTTCGGTGCGCCATTCCTCGACGCGGCGCAACGGGAGATCGATCGGCTCTGCTCGCTCGACTTCTCGGCCGGTGCCCGCATCGTGCCGGCAGGGCTGGGCCGCGACGGTCCTCTGGTGGGCGCCGCCGCGGTGGCGCTGCGAGCCGAGGGCTTCGACGTCGGCGTCCGATGAGGGCCAGGAGGGCCGGGCCGGCCGTCTCCGACGATGGCGGTCTGGCAGAATCTTCGACCATGCAGCCGACGTGGGGTGAGTCCGCCGAGCAGTATCGGGAGAAGGTCCAGGCGTTCCTGGCCGAGAAGCTCCCGTCGAACTGGCAGGGCATCGGCGCGCTGCCCCACGAGGACGTCCTCCCGTGGTGGGAGGCGTGGCGCACCACGCTGTCGCAGAACAACCTGCTCGCGACTTCGTGGCCCCAGGAGTACGGCGGCCCCGGGCTGGGCGAGGAGGAGCAGGTCATCCTCGCCGAGGAGTTCGCCAAGGCCGGCGTGCCCACGGGGGGCATGAACGACGTCTTCTCCATCCAGATGGTCGGCAACACCATCCTGCAGTGGGGGACCGACGAGCAGAAGGAACACTTCATCCCGAAGATCCTCAGCGGCGAGCACAAGTGGTGCCAGGGCTACTCCGAGCCCAACGCCGGCTCCGATCTCGGCAACGTCGGGTGTCGGGCGGTGCTCGACGGCGACGAGTGGATCATCAACGGTCAGAAGATCTGGACCTCGGCCGGCCATCTCGCCAACTGGATCTTCGTGGTTGCCCGCTCGGACCCCGACCAGCCCAAGCACAAGGGCATCACGTTCCTGCTCGTCCCGATGGACCAGCCCGGTGTCGAGGTGCGCCCCATCGAGATGATGACCGGCGACTCCGAGTTCAACGAGGTGTTCTTCTCCGACGCTCGTTGCCCCAAGGAGAACGTCGTGGGCGGCATCAACAACGGCTGGGCGGTGGCGATGACGTTGCTGGGCTACGAACGGGGTGAGGCGGCTGCCACGTTCCCTGTCATGTTCCGGATCGAGTACGACCGTCTCGAGCAACTCGCCCGTGACCGCGGCAAGGACCAGGACCCGATGGTGCGCCAGCGTCTCGCCGAGGCCTACTCCGCCGTCGAGATCATGCGCTACAGCGGCCTGCGGACGCTCACGGCGTACCTCAACGGTGGCTCGCCCGGCCCCGAGGCGGGGATGTTCAAGCTGTTCTGGTCCGAGTACCACAAGAAGGCGACGGAGCTCGCGCTCGACCTGTTCGGCGTCGAGGCAACCGTGCCGAGCGGCCGCGCGCCGGCGAGCAGCTTCCAGACCGACGACCCCGGCGCGCCGAACGACTCGGCATCGTGGGTCGGCACGTTCATGAACGCACGGGCCGGCACGATCTACGCCGGGTCGAGCGAGATCCAGCGCAACATCCTGGGTGAGATGGTGCTCGGACTGCCCAAGGAGCCACGGGCGACCGAGCCAGGGACGTCATGGCGAGACCAGCAGGGTCGCTGATTCCACGGGGCGCGTTGGCGACGGCGGCTGCTGTCGCAGTCCGCCCGGGCCTGTGGCGCGCCGCGGTCCGTCAGCTCCGCAGGTTGGCCCCGGACCGGTGGTGGTCGCGTCGGCCGTTCCTCCCGGTCCCTGACCGCGACTGGATGGCCTTCCGGATGACGACCGCCTACGGCGATCCGGACGCGCCGCTGGTGGTCGACGACGTGCTGACCTGGCTGCGCTGGTCCGAAACCGTGGGTCACGGCGCCGGGGCCCGGGGCTAGGTTCCCGAGATGTCGCGGGCGCTGGTGCTCAACGTCACGTACGAGCCACTGTCGGTGGTCTCGTCCCGGCGGGCCACCGTGCTCCTCCTCAGCGAGAAGGCGGTCCTCGTGTCGCCGTCGGGGATGCAACTCCACTCGGAGCACCTGGTCGTCGACGTCCCCTCGGTCGTTCGGCTGCGGCAGTTCGTCAAGGTGCCGTTCCGCCGCCGTGCCGCGCTCAACCGTCGTTCGGTGTTCGTGCGCGACGGCCACCGGTGCCAGTACTGCGAGGGTCCGGCCGAGTCGATCGATCACGTCGTTCCCCGGGCCAAGGGCGGACGGCACGAGTGGGAGAACGTGGTTGCTGCCTGCCGGAACTGCAACGTACGCAAGCGCGATCGCCTGCTCCACGACACCTCCATGACCCTGCGCTCGACACCGACGGCGCCGCGTGGCTTCTCGTGGATCTCCGTCGTCGTCGGCACGATCCCCGCCGACTGGCACGAGTATCTCGGCGCCGAATCAGCGCTCTCGGCCTGACCGATCTCCACGCCGCCGCGACCACACCCCCTCCCAAAAACCCATTCTGGTGAGCAGATGACACCATCAGGTGACCGCTGCGCTCACCAGAACGCTGCGGGACCGTTCTGGTGGGTTGATGACACCGTCAGGTGACTGGTGGGCTCACCAGAACGGGTGGGGTCGACGGTGGGTCGTACGATCGGCGGAATGATGGTGGAGCGTCGCCGGGGGAGCGCATCCGATCTCCATGCGCTCGAGATGCCCGACGACGGGCACCGCCACGTCTGGATCCTCGAGTCGACGGGTCCTGCTGTCGTGCTGGGGTCGACGCAGTCCCACGACGTCGTCGACCACGTGGCCGCCGAGGCAGCCGGTGTCGCCGTCGCCCGTCGCCGGAGTGGCGGCGGCGCGGTGTGGGTCGCACCGGGGGAGCCGATCTGGGTCGACGTGGTGATCCCCAGGGACGACCCGTTGTGGGTCGACGACGTCGGCCGGGCCTTCCTTCCCGTGGGCCGTGCGTGGTCGCGGGCCCTCGACACGATGGGATTCGTCGGCACCACGGTCCACGACGGCGCTCTGCTCCGCACGGCCTGGTCCGACCTGGTCTGCTTCTCGGGAACGGGACCGGGTGAGGTGGTCCACGAGGGGAAGAAGGTGGTGGGCATCAGCCAGCGTCGAAGCCGCGCCGGGGCGCGATTCCAGTGCGCGATCCCACGGCACTGGGACCCGGCGCCACTCCTGTCGTTTCTCCACGATGCGCCCTCGGTCGACGTGTTGGCCACCGTCGGTGCGGGCGTCGGGGACCACGACCGCGACGCCCTGGTGGACGCCTTCGTCCGAGCGCTGGGTTGACCCGACGGTGGGGGAGATGGACCATGGATTCCCTCTCCGATGGGCCGATCGACCTTTCGTGACCTGAACTCCTTGACCGATCCCTAGGTTCCGCGTAGTGTTCCCTGCGTGGTGGAGACGCAGACACTCGCAGAGCAGATCGGTGGGGAGGGAGACCTCACCCGACCTCATCTTCCCTCGCTGTTCCGCGGACGCGGGCAGTACGGCATCGACGACAAGGGTCGGCTGACCCTTCCGACGCAGATGCGGCGCCCGCTCCTCGAGGGCGGGAACCTCGTGGTCCTCGACGACCGCGCCGTCATCTGGACCGAAGCGACCTACCAGCAGGCGGTCGATCATCTGGTCTCGACCGTCGACGGTGCCGAGATCACCCACCAGTCCGTACGGGGCTTCGTGTCGAGCACCCATCCCGTGAGCCTGGACAGTCAGGGCCGGATCGTGATCCCTCCTGCCGTACGCGTCGAAGCCGAACTCGAGAGTCAGGTGCTGGTGCTCGGTTCGGGTCCTCGCATCGAGCTCCTCCCCGCCGGCACCGACGACCTCGACTCGCTCTTCGGCGTCGCCGACTCGATCGTCAGCGCCCTCGATCGGGCGAACTTCTGAATGTGCCACGTCACCCGATCCACCGACCCGAAGGGAGCGCGAGCACCCGAACGCGTATGACCACACGAGTCCGGCTGCCGCTCACTCGCAGCCTCTCGGACAACGAGATGGAAGGCCCCTACTCTCCGCCCGCTCTTTCATCTTGCCCGACCAGGGCATACATCCTGGCGGGCCTTCGTTGCCCGGGGGGCTGCCGGTGAGCGGCACCGAACCCCCGACCCCTGGTCCCGAATTCCAGCACGTCCCCGTGCTGCGAGACCAGGTCGTCGCCGCATTCGCCCCCGTCCCACCCGGTTGGGTGATCGACGGAACGATCGGCGGCGCCGGACACGCCATCGCCATCCTCGAAGCGCACTCGCACCTCTCGGTGCTGGGGTTCGATCGGGATCCGACGGCAGTCCGAGTCGCCACGGAACGACTCACACGATTCGGGCCCCGAGCCCACGTGGTCCACGCACCCTTCGATCGCTTGCACGACGCCATGAGAATCCTCCGCCGAAACCGTCAGGCCGATCCTCGAGGATCCGACCTTCGAGGAACAGCCATCGCCGAGACCGAGGACCTGCCCGACGGCGTGTCGGGTGTTCTGTTGGACCTCGGCGTCTCCTCGCATCAACTCGATCGTGCCGCGCGTGGGTTCTCGTACCGACAGGGCGGTCCGCTCGACATGCGGATGGACCCGACGACCGGCACGACCGCCGACGACATCGTGAACCATGCCGACGAGTCGGAGATCGTGCGCATCCTCCGTCGCTTCGCGGACGAGCGACATGCGCCCCGGATCGCGAAGGCGATCGTCGCCTCCCGACCCATCAAGTCGACCGAGCGGCTGGCCGAGGTCGTACGTGACGCGATCCCGGCTGCGGCACGACGAACCGGCGGGCACCCGGCGACCCGCACCTTCCAGGGTCTTCGCATCCATGTGAACGACGAGCTCGGCCAACTCGAACGGGCGCTCGGCGACGCCCTCGACCTCCTGGTGCCCGGCGGCAGGGCTGCGGTCATCACGTACCACTCCGGCGAGGACAAGATCGTCGCCCGTCGCTTCCGTGACGCCGCTGCGGACAACTGCGTCTGCCCGCCCGGTGTCGGGGCGTGCCGGTGCGACGGATCGCCGAGCGTCACCCTCGTGCCCCGTAAGGCCATCACCGCCTCCGATGAAGAGATCGAGGCGAACCCTCGCGCCCGAAGCGCTCGCTTGCGGGTGGCAGAACAGCTCGGCGAAGCCGTATGACGGCGACGGTACGCACCACCGGTCTCGATGCGGGCGCAACCGACCTCGCTGTCGTCCTGACCCCCGAGCCCGACAAGCGACCCCGGCGTCGCGCCGGACGCCATCTGCGTCCGGTCGAGAAGCCGGCGAAGAAGCCATCGAAGAAGCGGTCGCCTGCGGTACCGGTGATCGTCGGTGCCGGAATCGTCATTGTCGCGCTCTTCGCGCTCGCCGCCATGCACGCCCTTCTCATCGGCGGTCAGATTCGGCTCGATGATCTCCGACGCGAACAGGCGTCGGAGTCGGAAGAGGTCCGGCGGCTGCGACTCCAGGTCGCTGAACTCGAAGCGCCCGACCGCGTGCTCGACGTCGCCCGCGACCGTCTCGGCATGGTCGACCCCGGCGAGGTCGGCTATCTCCTCCCGGTGGGTGTACCCGGCGGCGACGAGGACCTGATGCGGGTCGACCCGGCCACGACACCGCCGCCTCCGCCTCCCGTTGTCATCGAACCGACGTCGCCTGCAGATCAGGGAGCCGACCCGGAGCTCACCGGTCCGGTGGTCGACGCCGAAACGAATGTCGCCGGAACCACCGATCCGCCGGCATCCGGCGCCGCGCCGACGACCGATGCCACCGTGGGACCGGAGGCGCCGACCACACCCTCCGAGGGCGCGCCCGACGGGGGACAAGAGTGAGCTGGGGCCCCATCGACCCGTCATGGGGCGAAGGATTCGAGGACTTCGACAGCGATCCGTTCACCAGCGAGCCCGCAGGCTCGCGTCGTGGCTCGCGAGCCGCGGTGACCCGCCTCCCGCAGGCCCGCCGAACCCGTGACGACCGACCCCGTGAACGCAGCGGACGTCGGGGTGCGTCGGCCGATCGGTCGGTCACGGCTCCTCGACCCGCGTCGCCACACGCGCCCGCCCGTCCCGAGTCTCGTCCGAGTCCGTCCCGCCGCCTGCGTGCCGTTCCGACGGGTCCACCGGGTGGCGGGCCTCCGAGCCGGCCTGGTCGGTCGCGGGTCGCTCGCCCCGAACGTCGGAGCCTGGCACTGAAGGCCGTGTTGGGTGTCCTGTTGCTGGCGGTGGTCGGCAAGCTCATCGACGTCCAGGTCATCGACCGCAACACCTACGTGTCCGTCGGTGAAGGTCAGCGACTCCGCACCGTCTCACTCGACGCCAGCCGGGGACGGATCCTCGATCGGGAGGGGCACGATCTCGCGCTCTCGGTCTCTCGGCCGAGCTTGTTCGCCGACCCGAGTCAGATCGACGACCCCGCAGGAACCGCACAAGCGCTCGCCTCGGTGCTCGATGTCAATCCGGTCGACCTGGCCGAGGACCTCGGACGCGACACGCAGTTCGTCTATCTGCAGCGACGCGTTGACGACGAGATCGCCGCGAAGATCGTCGACCTCGAGCTCGATGGCATCCATCTGTTCGAGGAGCCCGCCCGATTCACGCCGTCCGAGTCGCTGGCCCGCTCGATCATCGGCACCGTGGCCGACGACCAGACCGGTTCCACCGGGATGGAGCTCCTGTACGACGACATCCTCACGGGCACGTCGGGGGAGATGCGCTACGAGCGAGCTCGGGACGGTGGCACCATCGCCGCCGCCGGACAGACTCGTGTCGCCCCGGTCGCCGGTAACGATGTGGTCCTCACGCTCGATCGTTCGCTGCAGTACGAGGCCGAGCGGGTGCTCTCCGAGCGGGTCGCCGACATGGATGCCAAGGGGGGCATGGTCGTCATCTCCAAGCCGGAGACCGGCGAGATCCTGGCGTTGGCGAACATCACGAGGAACACCGACGACGAGATCATCACCGCCGGCGCCAACCGCGCGGTGGTCGATGTGTTCGAGCCCGGGTCCGTGAACAAGGTCATCACCATCGCTGCCGCCCTCGAGGAGGGCCTCGTCGAGCCGAGCACCGAGAAGCTCGTGCCCTGGCAATACCAGGTCTCCGACCACCTGTTCTCCGACGACCACTCGCACCCGACCGACCCGATGACCGTGACCGACATCCTCGCCAAGTCGTCGAACGTCGGCACGATCATGCTCGGCCAGGAGCTCGGCAAGGAGCGCATCGACCACTACCTCCGCGAGTTCGGGTTCGGTGAGAAGACCGCTCTCGACTTCACGAACGAGGCCCGGGGCCTCCTGCTCCCACCGGAGAACTGGTCAGGAACGTCGATCGGCTCGATCCCGATCGGCCAGGGCATCGCCGTCACCGCGATGCAGATGCTCAGCGCGTACAACGTGATCGCCAACGACGGCGTCTACGTCGAGCCGCGTCTGGTGGAGGCGACGGTCGCCGCGGACGGCACCCGTTCGGAGGTACCTGTGGGTGACGGGCGGCGAGTCGTCTCGCCCGAGACGGCCGCCCAGGTGCGGGCGATGCTCGTGGAGGCCGTCAACGACGGCACGGGCCAGAACGCCCAGGTCGCCGGCTACTCGGTCGGCGGCAAGACTGGCACCGCTCGCAAGCCGCAGGACACCGGCACCTACCAGGACCGGGGTGGCAACTACCACTACGTCGCCGCGTTCACCGGCATGGTCCCGGCCGAGGATCCCCAGCTCAGCGTCATCGTCGTGATCGACGAGCCGACCGCCACGATCTACGGAGGCGGTGCCGCGGCCCCGGTCTTTGCCGATCTGTCCCGATTCGCGCTCAGCCGTTTCCGCATCCCGCCCGCAGCCTCAGTGGTCTCCGGTGGTCCGTTGGCTGTCGCGGGTCCGGACGCCGCGGCTACACAGGACTGATGCTCCTGTCCTCCGTGGTCGGCGGGTTGTCCGACGCCGGCATCGAACACGAGATCCACGGCGACGTCGAGATCGACGGTGTGGTCCATCACACCGGAAAGGTCCTGGCCGGTGCCCTCTTCTGTTGCGTGCCGGGCTCGCGATTCGACGGCCACGACCTCGCCGAGCAGGTCGTGGCCGGGGGTGCGGCGGCACTGCTCGTCGAGCGGCGACTCCCGCTCGACGTGCCCCAGGTGGTCGTTCCGTCCGTCCGGTTCGCGATGGGCCCGATGGCGGCTCGCTTCTGGGGGGACCCCAGCCGGTCGATCTCGGTGATCGGCGTGACCGGAACCAACGGCAAGACCACCACGGTCAGCTTGCTCCGATCGATCCTCGAGGCCGCTGGCCGACGGTGCGAGGTCGTGGGGACGCTCACATCGCTGCCCGGTGGCCCACCCACGACGCCCGACGCCCCCGAACTCCAGGCGCAGCTCGCGGCATGGCGCGACGACGGGGTCGACGTCGTGGCGATGGAGGTCTCGTCGCACGCGCTGGCCATGGGTCGGGTCGACGGCATCTGGTTCGAGGCAACGGGATTCACCATGCTGGGCCACGACCACCTCGACCTCCACCACGACGTCGAGCACTACTTCGCAGCGAAGGCGCGCCTGTTCGAGCCGGCCCGAACCGGTCGAGCCGTGATCCGGAGCGACCACGAGTGGGGAGCTCGACTGATCGACGAGGTGGCGGAACGAGGCGGTGTCGAGGTGCGGCCCTTCCGGCTCACCGACGTCGAAGCGCTGGAGTCCAGCGCCAGGGGCATGCGGTTCCGCTGGCGTGACCGGTCGATCGAGATCCCGATGTCGGGGCGTCACAACGTCGCCAACGCGCTCTGCGCCGCGGTGCTCGCCGACTGGCTCGATGTCCCCGTGAGGGCAATCGTCGACGGGCTCGAACACGCCGGGCCGGTTCGGGGTCGATTCGAGTTGGTGGACGAGGGCCAGGCCTTCACGCTGGCCATCGACTACGCCCACACGCCCGACGCCTTGGCCACGGTGCTCGACGCTGCCCGTGACCTGGCCGATGCCGAAACCGCCGAGCCAGGGCGCGTGATCGTGGTGTTCGGGTGCGGGGGCGACAAGGACCGGGCCAAGCGCCCGGAGATGGGACGGATCGCGGCGCACGCCGCCGATCTCGTCATCGTCACGTCCGACAATCCGCGGTCCGAGGATCCGGCCCAGATCATCGCCGAGATCGTCGCCGGGATCTCGTCCGCGACGTCCGAGGGCGCCGTGGTCGAGATCATCGAAGACCGAGCGGACGCCATCCACCACGCTGCGCGCGCGGCGCGGAACCATGACGTCGTGGTGGTCGCCGGCAAGGGACACGAGACGACGCAGACCTTCGCCGAGAAGACGATCGCGTTCGACGACCGATCGGTCGCACGAGACGCCCTCGCCGGGGGTGGGGCCCCGTGATCCCGCTCCTGCTCGCCGGCGCCACGTCGTTGATGGCGTCGCTCGTCGGCACCCGCTATCTGATCAGTTGGCTGACCTCCCACCGGGTCGGCCAGCCCATCCGGGAGGATGGGCCCGAGGGTCACGTCACCAAGGCCGGGACGCCCACGATGGGCGGTGTGGCCGTCGTCGGCGCTGCTGCGGTCGGCTACATGGCCGCCCACGTCCGCTCCGGGTTGCTCTACACCCGCACGGGTCTGATCGTGATGGCTGCGATCATCGGCGCAGCCCTCGTCGGCGCGCTCGACGACTGGATCAAGGTGAGCCGCGAGCGCAACCTGGGCCTCTCGAGCCGAGCGAAGATGATCGGGCTCCTGTTCGTCGCCGTCGGCTTCGCGGTCTCGATGCTCGTCTTCACCGAGGTCGACACGACGATCTCGTTCACCCGCTTCGACTCGCCCGGCATCGACCTGTCGAATCCCGTCTGGGCCATCTGGGCGGTGCTGCTGATCGCCGGAACGACCAACGCGGTGAATCTGACCGACGGCCTCGACGGGCTCGCCGCAGGGTCGTCGATCTTCGCGTTCATGGCGTTCGTGATCATGGCGTTCTGGGCGTTCCGTCACCCGGACGTCTACGACGTGGAGCACGCCCTCGATCTCGCCACGATCGCCGCGGCGATGCTCGGTGGCGTCACCGGGTTCCTGTGGTGGAACGCGAACCCGGCGCGGATCTTCATGGGCGACACCGGTTCGCTGGCGATCGGCGCGGCGCTCGCCGCGCTCGCACTCTCCACCAACACCCAGTTGCTCCTGCCGGTCGTCGGGAGCCTGTTCGTGCTGGAGACGATGTCGGTGATCCTCCAGGTCGGTCGGTTCAAGCTCACCGGCAAGCGGTTCTTTCGGATGGCGCCGATCCATCATCACTTCGAACTGGGCGGCTGGCCCGAGACGACCGTGATCATCCGGTTCTGGATCATGGCCGGACTGGGCACTGCGCTCGCGCTCGGGCTGTTCTATGCCGACTTCATCAGCACCGGCGCGCTCGACTGATGTCGCCCTCCGCGCTCGTCGTCCCCGAAGCCGTGCTGATCGTCGGGTTCGGACTCACCAATCAAGCCGTCGCGCGCGCCCTCGTGGCGAGAGGACACTCGGTGTCGGTGACCGACGACCGTCCCTCCGACACGATCCGTGCGGCGGCGGCGGCGGCTGCGTTGGACCTCGTCGAGGCACCCGACACCACCGCGCTCGCGGTGCTCGTCGCGCGCGCTGGTGCGGTCGTGCCCGGGCCCGGGCTCCCTGACCGCCATCCGGTGTTCGCGCTGGCCGAGGACCACGGAACCCCCGTGCTCACCGAGTTCGATCTCGCAGCGGCATGGGATCGACGCCCGATCGCGGCGATCACCGGGACCGACGGGAAGACGACCGTCACCACGATGGTCACCGAGATGTTGAATGAGGCCGGCGTCGCCTGCATCGACGCCGGGAACAACGACCTGCCGCTCGTCGCTGCGATCGACGATCCAGCGCCTCGCTGGTTCGTCGTCGAGGCGTCGTCGTTCCGGCTCGGGCGCACACAGGGCTGGGCGCCCCGGGTGGCGACGTGGCTCAATCTGGCACCCGACCACCTCGACGTCCATGCGACCCATGGCGACTACGAGGCAGCGAAGGCGCGCATCTGGGAATCGCAAGGTCCCGACGACGTGGCGATCGGCAACCTCGACGACGACGTGGTCGCCCGCCGTCTCGAGACCGCGCCCGGCCGGATGATCGGGTTCTCGACCCGTCGCGCCGACGCGGCGTTCCGAATCCTCGACGACGAACTCGTGGGCCCGGACGGCGCCGTCGTCCCCGTTGCCGAACTCGCCCGCAGCCTGCCCCACGATCTCTCCAACGCCCTGGCGGCCGCAGCGACCGCGTGGGCTGCGGGCGCCGACAACGAGGCGGTCGCACGGGTGCTGCGTCGTTCGGTACCACTCCCGCACCGGGTCCAGCCCGTCGCGACGATCGACGGCGTGACGTACTTCGACGACTCGAAGGCAACGGCTCCCCACGCCACGCTCGCCGCCATCGCCGGCTTCGACTCGGTCGTGCTCATCGCCGGCGGACGGAACAAGGGCCTCGATCTCTCGCCGCTGGCCGGCGCTGCCGACAGGATCCGGGCGGTCGTCGCCATCGGCGACGCCGCCGCCGAGATCCTCGCAGCGTTCGCCGGCATCCGCCCGGTCGAGGAGGCCGGCGACATGGACGCCGCCGTCGCCGCTGCGGGCCGACTCGCCGTCGCCGGTGACGCCGTCCTGTTGTCGCCGGCCTGCGCATCGTTCGACCGGTATCCCGACTACGCCGCACGGGGCGACGACTTCGCCGCCCACGTCCTCGCCCGGAAGGCTCAGATC
>JBBKVY010000148.1:0-3172 GCA_037968675.1 Acidimicrobiales bacterium
GATCGGCGCGTTCGATGCGTAGACGACATCCAACGCGCCGAACCTTCCGTGCGATCACGGCCCGACCGGCCACACCCACCGCGCCGATCGGCGCGTTCGATGCGCAGAGGACACCCAACGCGCCGACCCTTTCGTTCGACGGGGGGTCAGCCGTCGACGGGGAGCGTTTCGAGGCGGGCGGCGAGGTCGTCGAGGTCGGCGACTTCGGCCCACTCGCCCTGCGTCCCGACGAAGCCGATGGGCGGTTCGCGAGGACAGCCGGTCGCAACGCTCTCGATCCCGGCGGTCAGCGGGTTGCCCGGTCGGTCGAGCCACGAGCCGAAGACCACCACCGGAGTTCCCGGCGTGATCGCCGCCTCGAAGTCGCCTGGGTCCACGGGCCCCACGTCGACGAAGACCGTGAGTGGATCGGCCAGGTCTGCTCCCGCCGGTGCCTTGTAGATCGCGTCGATCTCGATCTCGTAACCCACCCGACCGAAGCCGTCCGGCGAGTCGGTGTCGTCGGTGAAGCCGCCGGTGAGCCGACCACGGAACACCACATCGGCCGACTCGGCCACCTCGGCCGGCGACTGCGACGCCTGGTAGTCGTAGGTGATGGCGACATCGACGAGTTGGTCAGCGAAGCGCTCGATGTCGGCACATGTCGGCTCGCCAACAGAGGGCGTGACGGGGTCCTCGACCACCGTGCTCGCCGGCGATCCATCGAGTCGGACGAGGAGGACGCGCTCCTCGATGTCGAACGTCTCGTCGGCCGGCAGGAACACGGAGAACGTGGTGTCGAGCGAGCCACGTTCGATCGCCACGACGTACGTCTTCGGGATCAGCGGCTCGTTGCATTCGGTCACCGTCTCGATGAACACCGGGGTGATGGTGGCCCCGTCACGAGAGAACTCGACGAGCTCCGGGGGGCAGGCATCATCGGGAATCGTGATGCTGACGACGACGGTGCGTTCGAAGTCGACGTCGGCGATCGGCTCGTTGATGTCTCCGGCTCGGGACAGGAGCGCTGCGTAGTCGTCCGAGTTCGTCGCGGCACGAAGGGTTCCCATCTCGTCGACGGCCTCGGTCACGGCGAGCACGTCGAAGACGACATCGCCCCCTGTCCCGGGCGCATCGGCTGGCCCGGTCACGACCGGTTCGTCGTCGTCCGCGGCGATGACGGCGATTCCCACCCCACCCACCAGGACGAGCGCCACCGCCGCAACGAGCAGGGGCCAACGACGGGATCCGTGGGTTCGCCGGCGCCGGAACTCGTCGAGGGCCGCATCGGTGTCGACGGCGGGCGCGAGGCGGTGCAAATCGTCCAGGTCTCGGGGGGTGTCAGCCATGGGGTTCGGTCTCCAGTTCGGCGCGCAGGCGCCGACGTGCGTCATGGAGGTTCGACTTCACCGTTCCGGAGCTCACCTCGAGCGTCTCGGCCACCTCGGCGACACTGCAGCCGCCGATGTGGTGGAGGGTGACCGCCAGGCGCATCTTCTCCGGGAGCGCGGTGACCGCTGCGCGCAGATCGAGCAGCTCAGCGGACAGGTCGGCGTCGTGCACGGGCTGGATCGTCGCCAGGATCTCCGCACGACGTCGAGTGTTCCGTCGGCCGTTGCGGAGCCGATTGACCGCGACCCGTCGGATCCACGCTGCCGGTTCGTCGTACGAGCCGACCGTGTCCCACCGCCGATCCGCTTCGATGAAGGCCTCCTGCACGGCGTCGGCTGCTCCTTCCGCATCGGCGAACGCGACCGCGAGCGCCCGCACCAGCGGCGCGTACCACCGGGCGAAGAGCTCCTCGATCGGTTCCATCGAACCCATGACACTCCATCCACCCGCCAGCCCGCCGGATGGTTGGGTCCGAACCATCAGCGGGATTCAGTCGCCATTCACCGACCAGTGCCAGGGCTCGCTCGGCAAGTTGTGGAGGCCATACGCGGGCGCGTGCTCCGCCAACCACTCGAACGCCGGCGAGGAGTGGCTCCCGATCGTCGTACCGCCGTGCGTGAAGTCGATGGCGAGGCCCAACTCGTGCATCGACGTCCCCGGCTTCGCCGTCGGTGGCGAGCAGGCGCTCGCAGGCTTGCCGTACACCGCGTCGGACTCGCTCACGCCCTCGCCCCCGCAATGCTGGCGGCGGAGCGACACCTGCTGCTCGGTGGTGCGATATCCCCAGCCACCGAGCTCGATCTCATCACGCTCGGCCTCGGAGAGCAACGCCTCGACCGCCGGCGCGATGTCGGCATGGACCTGGAACCCTCGAACGTTGACCAACGGCACTGCCGCGGCACGGCTCACCCGGGCGAGGAGCGCCTCGGTCTCGCGCTGGACCGCCACCGCCGCCTCGGCCTCCGCCCCACCGAGGAGTTGCACGCTCTCCGTCGTGGTCACGAGATCAGCCTTGATCTGCTCGGCCAACCCGACCTGTTCGAGTCGTGCTCGGTGCAGCTCGTCGAGCGCCGACGCCGCCTCCTCCGCGAGGCCCTGGGCCCGGCGGGCCCCCTGGTCCGCGACGACGCGGAGCTTTCGCAGTGCGGCCTCGGCGTCGGCGAGTTCGTCTGCGACTCGATTGTCGCGGTCGGACTTGGCCCGGAGCATGACGTCGGCCTTCGCTGCGGCGTCGAGGTCGCGATCGACCAGAATCGCCAGGCCCTCCATCCCACGCGGGCGGATGAACGCCTCGACGGCGATCTCCCGCATCAACGCCTCCAACTCCGTCAGCTCGACCGCCTTGGCCTCCTCCGCCGTCCTCGCCTCACCGGCTGCGCCGAGTGCGACAACCAGCTCCGACTGGGCGGCAGCGACGACCTTCTCCTGTGCCCCGACCCACGACTCCACTTCGGCGAGGCGAACCTGGATCTCGACCGCCGACGCGCTCAGCAGGTCGATGGCGAGCGCCGTCTCGGCCTGTTGCCGGCGTACCTCAGCCAACCGTTCGAAGGGATTCTCCGGGAGCGGGGGCTCACCTTCCTGCGCGCCGGCCGGGATGGCGGCCGCGACGAAGACGAGGAGCACGAGAAGACCTCGCGACAGCGGGCGAATGCAGGATGACATTTGGGTACGACGAGACGATTCAGGTCCAGCGGGCGCCCGTCGACCCCCTGCACAGTCCAGCAAAGATCAGAGGAGCACGGTACTCCCCGCCGGATCGGTGATCGGCACGGGACTGCGCAAACTTGAGAAGGACCGT
>JBBKVY010000149.1:0-3315 GCA_037968675.1 Acidimicrobiales bacterium
TGGTCCACGGCCCTCGTGGAGCCCTCCCCGAGATCGAGGAAGCCAGCCGAGCGCTTCCGACGCCCGTCCAGCAGAAGCTCCGAGCGCTCCGTTCGTCGCGGCAGCAGGCTCGCCGGGCCGCTGTCGAGCGAACTCGACGACCACGGCCGGGTGCCGCTGCCCCGGCACGTGGCCTCGCGCCGGACGAATGGAGGGAGGGATATCACCGGCTGGTCGAAGAGACGGTGCCGGACGCTCGACCGTGGCTCGTCGTTCGGCCGGGGAGTCCGAGGTTCGTCGTCGATTCCGGATCTCCGACAGGGTCGTGGTTCCCGGCACTCGACGACGGCGCACCGCTCGGCGACGACCTCGCACACATCGCGCACCTCGAGTCACTTCGCTTCGACGGCTACGAGCGGCTCGTGGTGTCCGAGGGTTCGCGGCCCTGGTTCCATGACCAGATCGGATTTCGCGAGCACCTCATGAGCACGTACCGCGTCGCCGGCGACGTCGATCATGGCGGGGTCACTTTCGACCTCGGCTCGCCGGCCGAGCCGCGCCGATCCTCTCTGCGTGCGGCGGTCGCACATCTGTGTGCCGCCAGCGAGGATCCGCCGACGGTGCTCGACTGGACTCCACACGACATCGCCCGCGAACTTCCGGGTGTGGCCACGTTCAAGCCGCCCTCGAGTGGGCCACTCCCCTACCTGGACTCGAGCGTCGACGTCGTCGTCGTCGATGCGTCGGGAGACTCGGCCGAAGCCCAGCGGGTCGCGAGCATGGGCGTGATCGTGGTCGTGTGCTCGGACGCAGGCGTCGTCGAGATCTCGTCCGTAGTCGATGGCGACCGCTGCCCGACGACCGACGCGCCACGAGTGCTCGTGTGCTCCGCCGACCCCCACGATGACGCCGCTTGGCGCGCCGCATTCGCAGAGCGCACCGAGGAAGCGGGAGCGGATCACCATTTGGGCACCATCGACGCCACCGGCCTCAGCGGCGCCGCCACCCTCCACGACGTCGTCGTCGTCGTGGAGCCGTACGTGCTCCCCCTGCCCCGAACGATCGGCGCAGCCGCTGCGCACGCCTTGGCCACGCCGACCGCGCCGTGGCCGGAAAGATCGTCGGGGCCGACGGCAGCCTCGAGTCCGCGGGGGGCACGGTGTTCTCCGACCGGTCCGCCGGGCTCATCGGGAATGGCGCCTGGGAGGTCTCCGCACCGTGGATCGACTATGCCCGTCCGGTCTGTTGGGCACCGGGGATCGTCGCGATGGCCACAGCCTCGATCTGGAACGAGGTCCCTCTCCCCGAGCACGTCGAGGGTGCAGCGTTCCTCCAGGAACTCGGCGGTGCGCTGTGGGCTCGGAGCCACCCCGTCCACTTCCGGCCTGATGTGGTGGCCGTGCGGGTCGGCACTGTTGGCACCACTGTCCCCACGCCGCAGCGGGAGACGGTGTGGAATCGAGTGCTCGATCTCCGCCCCGACCGGCCCTCCGATCTGACCGACGGAGCCTGGCGGTACTTGCTGGCCCACGACGACGTCGATGCGTGTCTGCCATGAGCGCTCGACACGCCCTCGTGGTGCACACTCGCATGCCTGCGTTCGATCGCGACAGCGGCTCCCAGGACATCGACAACGCCATCCGGTTCCTGCTCGACGACGGCTGGAGCGTGACCTTCCTGGCCCGTGAGGACGACGGCGTGGCCGAGGAACGTCACGCCAATCGTCTCCGGCAGATGGGAGTCGCGACCTACGCGGGGTTCGACTGGGCGGAACGAATCGCACGGTCGAACGACTTCGACCTCGCCATCGTCGCCTACTGGGAGCTGGCCGAGCACGTGGTGCCCATCCTCCGGATCCACTCGCCCGGAACCCCGGTCGTGGTGAACTCGATGGATGTCCACTTCCTGCGCAACGCGCGACGATCGTTCGGACGCAGCGATGCCCTCGACCCGTCGTTCGGGAGGACAGCCACCCGGGAGTTGATGGCGTATCACGCCGCCGACCTCGTGATCGCGGTGTCCGATGAGGAACGCGCGTTGCTGGGCGCGTTCCTCGGCGACGACCGGGTGATGACACTGCCTCTGGCGGAGAGCGTGCAACGTTCGTCCGTGCCACTCGAAGAGCGATCCGGCGTGCTCTTCGTCGGCAACTTCCGCCATGCGCCCAACCGGGACGCAGCGGAGTTCCTCTGTGCCGAGGTGATCCCACAGCTGGATCGCGAACTGCTGCGCGACCATCCCGTGACCATCGTCGGCAACTGGCTGACCGAGGCCAACCTGACGATCGACGACGCAGTACCGGGCGTGAGCCTGGTCGGATGGGTTCCTTCGGTGCGACCGTATCTGGAGCGATCCCGTATCTCGGTCGTTCCGCTTCTCCACGGCGCCGGCGTCAAACGCAAGGTGATCCAGTCGATGATGGCGTACACGCCCGTGGTCACCACGCCGGTCGGAGCGGAGGGCATGGACGTCATCCAGGGTGAACACGCGCTGATCGCCGAGGACAGCGCCGACCTGGCGACCGGGATCACGCGCCTCCTGACCGAGGACGACCTCTGGCACCACCTGGCCGAGGCCGGTTCAAGCCACGTCGACGACCGCCACGGCCTCGAAACGGTCCGGACACGGTTCCACGAGATCATCGCTCATGTCGTCGACCAACCGAGGCGCGTGGACGACGTGATCGGCTCCGACGGCTCGGCGGTCGGGCATCTCGCCGAGGCGGTCCGTGATCGCATCCAGACCGTGACCGCGCCGGGCGACGTCGTCCTCGTCGCCTCCGGCGGCGAAGAACGCCTGGTGGACGTCGGCTCGCATCAGGTCCTGCATTTCCCCCAGAGCCGGTTCGGGGGATGGGCGGGCTATGAACCGGCCGATGGCCCGGCCGCCATCACACACCTCGAGGCCCAGCGCGAGGTCGGTGCGCGCTGGTTCGTGTTGCCGAGCACGTCGTTCCCGTGGCGGACCAGGTTCCCGGAATTCGACGACCACCTCGAGGCGCACTACCGGAGAGTGCACGAGGACGACCAGGTCGTCATGTGGGACCTCGACGCCTCCTGGGGTGCCGAGCGTGCCGACCCGCCGGCTGACCTGACGGTCGAGATCGTCGGCACCTACCGGACTTCACGGACGGGCCCGCCGCCGGCGCTGCCACGAGACCTGGCGAGCAGTACCAGGCTCCGGACGACACAGACCTGGCGATCCGACGACGAGGCCGCATTCCCGGCACTTCCGGAGGCGTCCGACGCGGACTACGTGGTCGCGATCCGCGACGACGCCGTGCTCCCGAGCAACTTCCTCGACCGGTTGATCGCCACCCAGAACGAACTCGGCGTG
>JBBKVY010000150.1:0-8112 GCA_037968675.1 Acidimicrobiales bacterium
TCCGGGGTTCTCTGGATCAGGGTTCGGCTCGGCGGACCCTCCAGGTTTGAACTCGACGTCTTCGTCGTCTTTCAGTGGCCGTTTCTGGCGTGCGCCGCTCGTCGAGCTTTGATCCTTGTTGTTGCCACTCATGAGTTGCTCCCATGTTGCGTTTGATTTCTTGGATGACTGTCGGCCTGGAGCCTAAAGGAGCCGATGCCATCGGGGACTGCCGCGGGGTTTGGTGACATCTGATCGGTGGTGACGTGTGATCTTCGACTGGCGGCTACTCCCGGCTTGACCGTCGAGACCATCACGCCGTGAAGGCCGCACAACTCGTCAGGCCCTCGACGTCTCGCTCGCTCACCGAGTGACGTTTTGATCGCCGCGGGAGTAACCGGTGGGAGCAACCGCCGCCACGTTTCGGAAAGGAGACACGTCCACGCACGTCAGCGGACGTCTGTGGGCAGAAAAGTGGAGCTGGGGGGAACCGAACCCGGTCGTCGTTGGGGTCGCGAAACTCCTGGTCACAGCGTTTTCGAGTCTCCGAATCTGGCCGGTGGGAGTTACCGCGGGAGTTACCGCACTCGACGTGTACCGACGCGTGTGCGAGATGTAGACCACGGACTGCGGTGGACCTCAACGGACGACGGTGGACGGACCGCGAGGGAGCCGCCCGAGGCGCCGAAGTCCATGGACGTCCAGGGAGGTCCATCTGGGACGCGAGGCGAACGCACCTGGTCCACGTGGGGAAGGGACGCAATCCGGGGGCGGAAACAGCAGGTGCCTCGCGGATGGCGGTCCTCGGCGATACCACGGAACCGGAGATCCGGGCAGGCCCTCGGTGACGAGATCATTGGGCGTCGTGATGTCCATGATGTCGTCGGAGCGGGCTGGAAGCGATTCAGGGCTACCCCTGAGGCGTAGCGGCCCTCCGGGCGCGATGATTGCTTACTGATGATGGCCGATCGAGCGGGATCGCCCGTAGCAGGCGCCTCATCCCGTGGGCTCGCCACAGGGCTCGCCGTTGCCGGGTGGTTGCTCACGGCGGCGATGCTCGCCGTGATCTTCGCGATCGATGCGCAGCTTCGATCGGTGGGACGTTCGGATCTCGTGGCCTTGTCGACTGACTCGGGCGTCATCTACCTCCCGGTGGTACTCAGCGCCGCCACGGTCGGTCTCGTGGTTGCCGTTCGCCGACCGCGGCACCCGGTCGGCTGGCTGTTCCTCGCGCTCGGCCTGTCTGTTGCGCTGTCGGGTGCGATGGACAACTACGCCGCCTATGGGCTCCTCGCCCGTCCGGGTAGCCGCCCGGCCGCCGCGTTCGTCGCGAACGCCTCGGCCGCGATCTTCATGCTCTGGCTCGTGATTGTCGCGCTTGTGCTCTTCCTGACCCCGACCGGTCACGCCCTGTCGAGGCGCTGGCGGAACGCTGCCGCTGTGACGACGTGTAGCGGCAGCGTCGGGTTCGTCTCTGCCTTGTTCGCGACGGCGCCGCTTGATCCTCCCTTCGAGGCCTTCCGCAACAACATCATCGCTCCAGGCAGCGACACGTACGGACCCATCATCCGCGGGGTGACCGTTCCGGTCCTCGGGATCGGCCTCATCGCATCGGCGGTGTGCATGATCATCCGCTTCCGCCGCGCGACCGGAACCGAACGTCGACAGTTGCGATGGATGACGCTGGTGGCAGTACCTCTCCCGGCTTTCGTCACGGTTGCCTTCGTCAGCGCGGCCACCGACCATCCGCTCGGCGTGAACTTGGCGACGGCAGGCTTCGTGCTCCTCGTGCCCGTCGCGGCCGGGCTCGCAGTCATGCAATACCAGCTCTACGAGGTCGATCGGGTCATCAGTCGAGCCGCGACGTATCTGATTCTCAGCGGGCTCATCGCTGCGGTGTACGCAGCGGTCGTACTCGTTGTCGGACGCTGGTTCGGTGAGGTCGCGCAACGGTCGTCCGTCGCAGCCGTGCTCGGCACATTGATCGCGGTGTCGGTTGCACTCCCCGCCCATCGACTCGTGCAGGAGGCCGTCGACCGCCGGTTCAACCGCCGCCGCTTCGACGCTGTGAGCGTTGTGCGTCGTCATCTGCGCGACCCGGTGCCCGGGCTGACGATCGACGACGTGCTCCGCGAGGCCGTCGCGCAACCGGCGCTGAGAATCGCCTACTGGGTGGACGACCGCGCCCAGTGGGTCACGGCCAGCGGAAGAGCCGTCGAGCCGGGCGCCAACAGCATCGAAGTTCGCCGCGACGACAGACCGGTCGCCCGGATCACTCCGCAACTCGATGCCGATGTGGATCTCGTGACGCTGGCGGCCCGTGAGGCACTCTCCGAACTCGACAACGCTCGGCTGAGGGCTGCGGTCAGTCTGCAGTTGGTCGAGGTACGACAATCTCGGTCGCGCATCGCAGCCGCACAGCTCGAGGAACGACGGAGACTCGAACGCAACCTGCACGACGGTGCCCAGCAACGGCTGTTGGCGACGGCACTGAAGCTTCAGGCTGCGCAGATGAACGGAGCACCGATCCGCGTACACGACGCGATCGCCGAGGGTATCGACGAGATCCAAGTCGCGATCGCGGAACTACGCGCGATAGCCAACGGTCTGCACCCGGTGGTCCTCGACGACGGTGGCCTCGTCGCCGCGCTGGAAGATCTTGCGGCGCGAACGCCCGACTCCATCCAACTCAACGCCCAGGAGGCCCGATTCCCGACGGCGGTTGAATCCACGGCGTGGTACATCGCGTGCGAAGCGATCGCGAACGCGGCCAAGCACGCGCACGCGCCGAAGACTGTCGTCACCCTCAACCAGGACGACGACGGAGCGCTGGTCCTACAGGTCGACGACGATGGGATCGGTGGTGCGGACCCGAATGGTCACGGACTACGAGGCATCGCAGATCGGGCCGAGGCGGCCGGAGGGACACTCGCGGTGAGCGCCCGCTTCGGTGGTGGCACAACCGTGACGGCGAGGCTGCCGTGCGAGTAGTCATCGCCGACGATTCCGTCCTTCTGCGTGAGGGGCTGTCACGACTCCTTGCCGAGGCCGGCATCGATACAGTCGCATCAGTGGGCGACGCAGGCGCTCTGGAGGCAGCTGTCACCGAACATCGACCCGACCTCGCGATCATCGACATCCGGATGCCTCCGGCCTACAAACATGAAGGCGCAGTTGCCGCCATCCGTCTGCGTGGCCAATGGCCCGAACTCGGAATCCTGTTGCTGTCCCAATCTCTCGAGCACCGCTATGCAGCTCGTCTCGCAGTCGACCACCCGGCACGTCTCGGCTACCTCCTCAAGGACAGGGTGCTCGACGTCGCCACGCTCGTCGACAGTTTGCATCGGATCGTCGGTGGCGGCACCGTGTTGGATCCTGAGGTCGTACGCCACCTCCTGACTCGTCAAGGCACTCGACACCGGATTGCGGCCCTCACCGATCGTGAGCGCGACGTCCTGTCCTTGATGGCTGAGGGGCGTTCGAACAGCGCCATCGCCCGCGCGCTCGACCTCAATCACAAGACCGTCGAAAGTCACAGCGCGAGCATCTTCAGCAAGCTCGACCTTCTCGTCGAGCCCGACGACCACCGCCGAGTGCTCGCGGTCCTCGCTTGGCTGCAGAGTTAGGTCAGATCCCTGCCGGCGATGGTTCGTGGGGTTGATTCGGTTCCCGGTTCGGCGACTCCGCTGACCTCTCGGGGTCAGCACTGAACAAACAAGTGGTGGCTGCCCCGATGCCCTTCGAGATCGATCGGAGGATCATCTGAGTTGCGGGACAAACGTCCCAGCGCACACTCCGAAGGGAATACAAAATGTCCAAACGATCCACCCTGTCCTACGTCGCGGTCAGCGCCGCCATCTTCGTGGCCGGCCTCGTCCTCGGCGCCGGCCGGAGCGATGCCGACACGTCCGCGGCGAACACCGCTTCGAAGCTCATGCTCACAGTCGGACTTCTGGCCCTGGTCATCACCGGCGTCCTCGCGATCGTGGCTCGCCGCCGCCAGCAGGGGAGCAACTCATGATCTCGATCACCAAAGCCATGTCCGTCACGATCACCGTCGTGGCTTGCATGACCGCCGCGAGCTGCAGCAGTGACAACGGCGCCGCTGGAGACAAGGTGGCGTTCTGCAAGGCCAGTAGCGAAATCGACGCGGCGACCGCAGACATCCACTCCCAGGAGGCCGCCTTCGCCGCCTTCACGACAGTGCAGTCGAAGATCAACTCGGCCGTCGACCTTGCACCTACCGAGATCAGGCCCGACGTCCGCACCATGTCGGACGCCGTCGACCACGCCCTCTCGGCGAAGGATTTCGGCGCCTTCGAGGACGGATCTCTCGACGCTCCAACGACAACGATTACCGAGTTCTGCAAGTAACGAAGGGGGGTGATGAGTCTCGCCCGTTGAACCTGCCCGGGCCCGAGTCGACCTCGGGTTCGAGGTCGTTCTCGAACGGCTTGTTCAAGGCTTGATTTACCTCGTCGTCCTCGACGAACCCACAGGGAGGGCGGCATCGTGGCCTGGGAGGTTCGTGTGTCGATCGACGAGACGTTCACCGGCCAAGGCTGCATTGGAAGGGTCAGCGGCCGATCAGTCAGAGGTCGGGGATGAACCGCGAGACGACGCCTGGGGTCTCACACCTGCGGTCCGACCGATGGCTGGATCGCTCGGGTATCGGCGGCGGACCGCGATTGCCGCAGAAGGAGGGCTTGCGCGGACCAGCGCGTCGTCAGCGAAGCGGACGTGCCCATTGCATCGATAGCTCGCGATCGGCGCTCATTCGGTTCTCGGTCGCCGCTGAAAGTGGCACCCGAGCGGGCACCCTTGGAAGGGGGCGTGGCAACGTTTGAGAATGTCGTCGCCCACTGCCAGCGTCGTTCGCGGGGTTCTGCGTCGCGCGGTGAAGCCGAAGGACCGCGCCGAGGATCTCGTTGCGTCGATCAGGCGAAGCACCGACCGGCGTCCACCGCCGACGTTTCCGGCGCGGGACGTCTCTCGTCGGACGGATGCGGGAACCGAAGTCACAACAGTCGCGTCTCCCGAACGGCATGTCGTCTACCTCCATGGCGGCTATCACATCGCTGGCGGCCCTGCCCTCTACCGAAATCTGGCCAGCAAGCTGTCCAGCGGTCTACAGGCCGCGGTCCACGTCCTCGATCTCCCTCTTGCGCCCGAGCACCCCTACCCGGCCGCCTTGCAGCGAGCGACCGCGGACTATCACCGCCTCGTCGACTCAGGAGTGGACTCGTCGACCGTGGCCATCGCGGGCGACTCGGCCGGAGGGGGTCTCGCACTCGCACTGCTCCAGCGAATCCGCGCTGGCGGGCTTCCTCTTCCTGGCGCCGGAGTTCTCATCTCACCGTGGCTCGATCTCTCCTGTTCTGGAGCGAGTATCAACACGAACGACAACGCTGACGCCATGTTGTCGGCCACCGCCCTCCGAACCGCCGCCACGCTCTACGCAGCAGACCGTCCGCTCTCGGACCCAGGCGTTTCCCCACTGTTCGGCAGCCTCGACGGACTGCCGCCTCTGTACGTCACTGTCGACACCTCCGAGACGCTCTTGGATGACAGTCGACGGCTCGTCGAACGCACCTCCGGCGCGACACGGATCGATGTCGAGGAACAAAGCGGGTTGTTCCACATCTGGCCCGTCTTCACGCCGTTCGTCAGAGAGGCACGTGACACGGTCGCGAACATCGTGACCTTCCTCCGACAGGAGCTTGTGTAGCCGCTCACCACGCTGGAACAGGCCAAATTCGTCCGCCCTCGCCGATCTCACCGGCTTTCCGCCGCTGCTGATCATGGCCGGCGGCGAACGGCCATCGTGCTCGTTTCACACGGTCCACGGACCGACGTACGACGAACGTGACTAAGAGTCCGACAGCCCCAGCGTCTGGGTACTCGAACTTCCTTACGCGCAGCTCACGCTTGCGGTGAGCCCCGCTCACCAGAGGATCTTCCGGCGAGGGCGGCGCACTCGTGTACGCCGCCCTGGGCGACCCAGTCGCCTGTGCTCGGTTCGGGGGACATCTGGAAGGCCAGTCTCGGTACCCTGTTCGCGTGGCTCGCCGACCCGAGGATCTCGACGATGGGCCGACCGTGGTGCTCATCGAGGATGAGTTCTCGGTCCTCCCGGACGAGGAGCGCGCGCGGCTCACCGACGAGTGGCTCGCCTCGCTACGCACGAGCGAACCCAAGAAGCTGAACGTCACCGGTGCGGAGCTTCTCGAAGAAGCTCGACGCGAATCCGGTTGGTGAACCTCGTCCTCGACGCGTCAGCTGGTTTCGAGTTGCTCGTTGACTCCGAGCCCGGCCGAGCGATCCAGCGGAAGCTTCCTCAACAGGCCATCTGGTGGGTGCCCGAGCACTACTACGTCGAGATGGCCTCGGTGCTGCGCCGAGCCGAGATGACCGGAACGCTCACTGCTGCCGAGACGGTTGACGCGTTCGATCGTCTGCGACACTCACGCCTGTCCCGTGCCGCGGTGCGCCCGCTGCTGTCGTCGGCATGGTCGAGACGAGGAAATCTCACGGTGGCCGACGCCCTGTACGTCGTGCTCGCCGAGGAGTTGGACGCCACCTTGGTGACGGGCGATCTTCGACTCGCTGCTGCTCCCGGGCTGACCATCGAGACCATCACGCCATAACGGTGACATGCAGCTCGTCGAGAGTTCGAAGCCTGCGCCGTTCTGTCAGCGACGACGCGCATCTGGAGTCGTTCCCTGTCACTCGCCGGTGGGAGTTACCGCGGGAGTTACGCCCCAGAAACTCGGCCTCCCAGAAGAGCGAAAGCGCTGGTCACAGCGTTGCAACGCTTCGGGTCAGGTGGGGTTCAGAGCCATAGTGGATTCCCGGGAATCGAACCCCAATCTGCACACCGAACCGTGGCGCTGCTGACGCGTATGTCCTGGTCAGGCACTATTTTGTGGTCGACCTGCGCAGGGTAGAGCGACTCGAACATATGTTTGGTGGAGCTGGGGGGAATCGAACCCCGACCTGGTGGGCGCCGCGAAAGCCCTGGTCACAGCGTTTTCAAGACGAAGAATCTTGCCGGTGGGAGTTACCGCGGGAGTTACCGCACTCGACGTGTACCGAGGTCAGCGCGCGATGTAGACCACGGACGGCAGTGGACTTCGGCGGACGTCGGTGGACGGACCAGCGAACGAGGGCCGGCGGGGGCCGTGTCCATGGACGTCCACAGACGTCCGATTCCCGCCGTGAGTGACGGAGGAAGCAACTTGCACGAGTTGGTGTCGACCACGAACCATTGAATCGCGATGGCTTCGCCGTTGCCCAAGCGCACGACGCATCCGTCGGACTTGCGGCGCCTATCGAGGAGGACGAGCAATGGCGACACTCCAACTGGTTCGAGTGCAGAACTTCTGTGTCTCCCAGGACGGGTTCGGTGCTGGCGAAGGTCAGAGCATCGAGCGACCCTTCGGGCACGCGGACCCCGCCGACCTCGTGTCCTGGGGCTTTGCGACCGCAAGCTGACCGAACAGGACCGAGCCGGGTGGAAGTCGCGGGCTCGATGACTATTTCACGCGCGACTTCGCTCGGAACATCGGCGCGGAGATCATGGGGCGCAACAGAGACACCCTGACATTCGCCTGGTCTTCGGTCAGGTCCCGCGTCGGTGTGTCGCGATGAGGATGCCGATGTTCGAGACCGCAAACGGCACGACGTAGGTGAGTGCGGTCTTGAGCCAAACCGAGGCGGTGGCGTCGCCGGCGAGGACGACGTCGAGCTGGTTGATGCCGAACAGGATCGTGCCGACGATGACGGCGGTAACGAGGGTGCTCCGGAGGTGGGCCGGGTACGCGATGACGTGCATCGCGTCCGCCGCGGTTCGCCACACGGGTGCTTCTTCGTCGTGGATGGGTTCGCCGCAGAGTCCGCAATAGCGGTGCTCGGTCGGGCTGTGATGGCCCAGCGAGCAGGTCCTGTTCAGCGACAATGCGGTGCTCACACGTCGAGGCCATAGAGCTGGCTGAGGCGTTGGCGTAGTGCGGGTAAGCGGCCCTCCCGTTCAGCCATCCACGGCCGCTTCGAGTTGTGCGACGGAAGGACATCCGGCTGGTCCATCCTCAGTCTGGAAGATCCGACACGCGAGCCCGAAGGGCTCGTTGCCGT
>JBBKVY010000151.1:0-9972 GCA_037968675.1 Acidimicrobiales bacterium
ACCGACGCTCCTGCCCTGGCACCTCCCCGCCCGGCGCCCGGGTTCGCCGGCCTCATCAGCACCGGCGACCACCGCAAGATCGGCCGTCTCTGGATCGGCACGTCGTTCCTGTTCCTCCTGGCGTCCGGTGTGGCCGGCGCCCTCCTCGGCGCCGAGAAGATCGACACCAGCGGCGTCGACGTCCTCGACGTGGACGCCGTCGCCGAGATCTTCAGCCTCCACGCCGTCGCCGGTGTCTTCCTGTTCCTGGTGCCGCTGCTGCTCGGACTGGCTATTGCCGTCGTTCCCCTACAGATCGGTTCGCCCACTGTGGCGTTCCCCCGGGCTGCCGCCGCCGCCTACTGGACCTACCTGATCTCGGGTGCCGTCGTGTTGACGTCGTTCGCCACCGACGGCGGGCCCGGCGGTTCGGATCCCGACGCCGTCGCCCTGTTCCTCGCCGGCATGATCCTGGTGCTGGCCAGCCTCTGCCTCGCCGCCGTCTGCGTCGCCACCACCGGCCTGGCCCTGCGGACCGAAGGCATGAGCGTCCACCGGGCGCCGTTGTTCACCTGGTCGAGCGTCGTCGCAGCCGGCATCTGGATCCTCACGCTGCCGATCCTCGCCGGGGCCCTCCTCCTGGCCTACGTCGACGTGAAGTACGGCTCGACGTTCATCGGCGGCGGCGAACAGCTCTACCTGCGCATCTCGTGGGCGTGGAGCCAGCCGACCGTCTACATGTACGCCATCCCGGTGCTGGGCATCGTCGCCGACATCGTTCCCGTCGCCGCCCGTACCCGACTCACCCAACACCGGGTGGCCATGGGTTGCATCGGCGGGTTCGCGGTCTTCTCCTTCGGCGCCTGGGCCATGCCGGGGTTCAACCCCTCGACCCGGGGCGACCTCACCCTCGCCTACACCGACACGATCCCATTCGTCGCCTGGTCGTTCCTGGTGCTCCTGCCGCTGCTGGCGCTCACTGGCCTGCTGGCCGACACGTTGCGCCGCGGCGCGGTCCGGGTGATGAGCCCGCTCGTGTGGGGCCTCGCGGCGCTGGTCATGTTGCTCGCCGGTGCCGCCAACGGTGCGCTGGTCAGCGTCGACCCGCTCGACCTCATCAACTCCACCGGGACCTCCTCGCAGACCCACTACGTCCTCGCAGCGGTGGCCCTCGGCCTGCTCGGCGGGCTCGTCTACTGGTCGCCCCTCATCTGGGGCCGTCCGTTCCCCGAGGGTCCGTCGCTCGCGCTGGCCGCAGGCGGTCTGCTCGGCACGATCGTGCTCAGCCTGCCCGACCTGATCAGCGGCTTCCTCGACCAGGGTGCGCTGCTCGGTGGACCGGCCAGCGATGCCAGCTCCGGCACCGTCGACGCCATCGAGGCGCTGAACGTCGTCTCGCTCATCGGTGGCGGCATCCTCGTCCTCGTCGCCATCGGCTTCGTCGGTCTGCTGCTCAAGGTCGGGGCCGGACGGTCGAGTGACGAGCCCGACCCCGAACACCGTGATCCGTGGGTGGGCCACACCCTGGAGTGGGCCGCAGGCGACGCGCCGGCGATCACGTCGGAAGCCCCGGTCTACGACGCCCGTCATGCGGAGGTCTCGTCCGGATGAGCGCCACCACCACGGTCGAACCGGCGCAGGTGCCGCTGCACCTCGCCACCGTCGCCCACGCCCCGCCGCGGCGCCCTCGCGTCGTCCTCATCGGCACGGCGTTCGCCGCCGCTGGTTCCGTCGCCGTCTTCGTCGGTGTGCTCGCCGTCTACTTCTCGGTGCGGGCCCAGGTCGTCGCCGACGGCACCGCCTGGTTGCCCACGGGCTCCGAGATCCCGCTGTCGCCGGGCAACATGAGCATGTTCACGCTGGCCATGTCGCTCATCACCATCCAGTGGGCGGTGCACGCGGCCGCCAACCGCGACCGGGGTCACGCCTACACCGCGTTGGGCGTCACCGTCCTGTTCGGGCTCGCCCACATCACGCAGATGGCGTTCCTGTGGACGCAGTGGAACCTGCCACTCAACGGCGAGTCCACCGTGCAGGCCGTGCTGTTGTTCACGGTCATCGGTCTCCAGGTCGCCATGACCGGCGTCGCCCTGGTCTTCATCGCCCTCATGACCCTGCGCAGCCTCGGCGGCCAGTTCACCGGCCCCGATGCCGAGGGTCTGTCCGCTGCTGCCCTGTACTGGTACGTCACCGTCGCCGTCTACTCGGTGATCTGGTACGCGATCCTGATCGTGAAGTGAAGCGCTGATGATCACCACCGGTTCCAAGTTCTTCTACGCCGTCGCCGGCGTCCTGATGGTCACCGGCGTGCTCTACGGCTGGACCACCGACGGCGACTTCATCGGCGCCATCAGCCTGGGGTACAAGGGCGGCGTCGGCGACCTGGTCGGCTATTCGATCCTCATGGGTGCCGCCTTCGTCTCGGCGTTCCTCGGTTTCGCCACCACGGCGTTCCGTGACGGCGACCCCGGCGCCGGCGCCGCACTGCTCGGCGTCGAGCACGCCCCGGCCCCCACGGTTCCCACCACGTCGTACTGGCCACTCGTCGGTGCCTTCGGTGCCGGGCTGGTCGTGGTCGGCGCCGCCCTCAACAACGTGTTCTTCGTCGCTGGTCTCCTCGTCCTCGGCGCAGTGGCCATCGAGTGGACGATGCAGGCCTGGTCCGAGCGGGCCACCGGCGACCCCGCCGTCAACCGCGAGATCCGCAACCGCTTCATGCTCCCCGTGGAGGTCCCGGTCACCGGTGTCCTCGTCGTCGGGTTGATGGTGATCGGGTTCTCCCGCCTGTTCCTCACGCTCAGCGCCGCGAACGCCGTGTGGGCAGCGCTCGTCATCGCTGCGTTGGTCTTCTCGATCGGCACGATCTTGTCGACCCGCCCGAGCCTGCGCACCGACCTCGTCGCCGGACTCCTGGTCGTCGGCGCCGTCGCCACCATCGGCCTCGGCATCGCGTCGGCGGTCCAGGGCGAGCGCGAGTTCGAACTCCACGAGGAAGAGCATCCCGAGGACGAGGGTGGCGACCACTCGGGCGAGGGCGCCGACGACGAAGCACCCGTCGAGGAGGGCAACTGATGTCCCGGTTCACCACGGCCCGAGCACGGCTGTTCGGACTGGTCGCGATCGTCGGCCTCGCCGCGTCGGCCTGCGCCTCGAACGCCCAGCAGACCACGCTCGAACCCAAGGGCCCGTCGGCCGACAAGATCAACAACCTCTCGAACCTCACGTTCCTCATCGCCGGCGTCGTGTTCGTGGTCGTCGAGTTCGGTGTGCTCTTCGTCGCCTGGAAGTTCCGCCGCCGCGATGATGACGACGACAGCGTCCCCGAGCAGATCCACGGGCACACGAGGGCAGAGATCGGCTGGACCGTCCTTCCCGCGGTGATCCTCGCCTTCCTCGCCGTGGCCACGGTCGGCACCATCCTCGACCTGGCGGACGAGCCCGAAGACGCCGTGCAGATCCGCGTCGTCGGCCAGCAATGGTGGTGGAGTTACGACTACGACATCGACGGCGACGGCGTCCATGCCGACGGCGACGTCAACCAGCCCGGCATCGAGAACCCTGACGAGTACGAGACCGACATCGAGGTGGCCACCGAGATGGTGATCCCGGTCGGCACACCCGTCTACCTCGACATCGAGTCGCGCGACGTGATCCACAGCTTCTGGATCCCAGCCCTCAACGGCAAGAAGGACGCCGTCCCCGGCCGTACGCACCACCTCACGCTCGAGGCCGACGAGCCCGGCACCTACGTCGGCCAGTGCACCGAGTACTGCGGTCTCTCCCACGCCTACATGCGGATGAGCGTCCGGGCGCTGCCCAAGGACGAGTACGACGCCTGGGTCGAGGACCAGCTCGCCGAGGCGGCTGCGCCGTCCAGCGACCTCGCCATCCAGGGCGAAGAGGTCTTCGGCACGCTGTGTGCCAGCTGCCACCTGATCGAGGGCACCAACGACGAATACGACGGCGCCACCCAGGTGTCGGGCGCTGCGCCCAATCTCACGCACTTCGCCAGTCGGGGGAGCTACGCCGGCGGCATCTTCGAACTGTGGAACGACGTCGACGGCGACGGCGCCGTCGAGACCGAGGAGATCGGCGCCGAGTTCAACGACAATCAACTCGAGGCCTGGCTCCGCAACCCGGCCGCCGAGAAGCCGCTGGCACCGAACGCCAGCCGCGGCAACGAATTCGGCCGGGGCATGCCCGACCTCGGACTCAACGAAGCGCAGATCGATGCGCTCGTCGCCTACCTGATCGGTCTGGAGTAGAGACCAATGGCAATCGTAGAAGCACCGGACACCGGCTCCGAACAGCTCGCTCTCACCACGGGTGACGCCATGGCGTCACCCGCAGACTCACTCGGCGTCTTCCAGCGTCCGCAGGGTGACACGGGCTGGCAGAGCTGGCTCTTCACCGTCGATCACAAGCGCATCGGCATCATGTACGGCGCCACGGCGCTGTTCTTCTTCCTCATCGGCGGCATCGAAGCGCTGATCATCCGGACCCAGCTGGCCGCGCCCGACCAGGAGATCATCTCGGCCGACCTGTACAACCAGGTCTTCACGATGCACGGCGTCACCATGGTCTTCCTGGTGGTCATGCCCATCGGCGCGGCGTTCATGAACTACCTGATGCCGCTCCAGATCGGTGCTCGGGACGTGGCGTTCCCCCGACTCAATGCCTTCTCGTTCTGGTGCTTCTTCTTCGGCGGCGTCTTCTTCAACTCGTCGTGGTTCCTCGGCGGCGGCGCCGACGGCGGCTGGTTCGCCTACGCCCCCAACACCTCGGTCATCTTCAGCCCGAGCCATGGTATGGACTTCTACGCCATCGGCCTGCAGATCACCGGCATCGCCTCCCTGGTCGGCGCCATCAACCTCATCACCACCGCCATCAACATGCGGGCGCCGGGCATGTCGCTGATGAAGATGCCCGTCTTCACGTGGATGTCGTTGGTGACGCAGTTCCTGCTGCTCTTCGCCATGCCCGTCATCTCGGTCGCACTGTTCCTGCTGACCTTCGACCGCATCTTCGACGCCAACTTCTTCAACGTCGCCGCCGGCGCCGACCCTCTGTTGTGGGAACACCTCTTCTGGGTCTTCGGGCATCCCGAGGTGTACATCATGATCCTGCCGGCGTTCGGCATCGTGTCGGAAACGCTGCCCGTGTTCTCCCGCAAGCCGATCTTCGGCTACGAGTTCATCGTCTTCTCCGGCATCGCCATCGGCTTCATGGGCTGGGGGGTGTGGGCGCACCACATGTTCGCCTCCGGCATCGGCCCGATCTCGGTCGCGGCGTTCGCCGTGTCGACGATGTTCATCGCCGTACCCACGGGCGTGAAGATCCTCAACTGGATGGCCACGATGTGGGGCGGCAAGTTGTCGTTCACGACACCGATGCTGTTCTCGATCGGCCTGGTCACGATGTTCACCATCGGCGGGCTGTCGGGCGTGTCGCACTCGATCGCCCCAGCCGACACCCAGCAGACCGACACGTACTACATCGTCGCTCATTTCCACTACGTGCTCTTCGGCGGCGCACTGTTCGGCTTCGTCGGTGGCTTCTACTTCTGGTGGCCCAAGGCGTTCGGCCACATGTTGCGCGAGGGCCTCGGCAAGGCGCACTTCTGGATCATGCTCATCGGCTTCAACCTGACGTTCGGTCCGCAGCACATCCTCGGCCTCCAGGGCATGCCCCGCCGTACCCATTCCTATTTCGACGGCTACGGCTTCAACTTCTGGAACCTGGTCTCGACGATCGGCGCGTTCCTCATCGCCCTGTCGTTCCTGGTGTTCTTCGCCAACATCTTCGTGTCGCGCCGCGACGCGAAGAAGCCGGGCTGGATCAGCCCCGGCCCCGACCCGTGGGACGCCCGTGCCCTCGAGTGGATGACCGCCTCACCCACGCCCTCCCACAACTTCGACCACCAGCCCGTCGTCACCCATCGCGACGAGTTCTGGTACCGCAAGTACGGCGAGACCGACGACCACGAGCTGGTGCGGATCGCCTCGGCCGAGGAGGTCGCCCATACCGGCGAGCGCACCGATGTGCATCTCCCAGCGCCGTCGTACTGGCCCATCGTGCTGTGCCTCTCGTTCCCGCTCATCGGGTACGGCCTCATCTTCAACCTCGGATTCGCCTTCGTCGGCGGGATGATCACCCTCATGGCGCTCTACGGTCTGGCCCTCGAGCCGGTCGACGACCCGGACGCGGTCCACGGTCCGGATGAGCACGGTTCTGGGGACGGCGATGCGGTCGCGGTCGGCGCCGGACCCGAGGAGGAGGCGTCGTCGTGACCGACACCGCGCCCACGGCCGCCTCAACCGGCCCGGCACCCGACGAGCTCGACGGCGTCGATCTCGAGCACTGGGGCATCGGCACCAACAACGCCACCGGCATCACCAACAACAAGTTGGGCATGTGGCTCTTCCTCGGCTCCGACTGCCTGCTCTTCGGTGCCCTGATCTCGACCTACCTGCTGCTGCGCCATCGCGGCGTGGGCATCGGGCCGTCCGACGTCTTCGACATCCCGTTCACCTCGGTCTCGAGCTTCGTGCTGCTGATGTCGTCGGTCTCGATGGTGTTCGCCGTCAGCTCCATCAGCCGCGGAGACCACCAGAAGCTGCGCCTGTGGCTCCTCGTGACCGCCATGCTGGGGGCCACCTTCATCGCCGGTCAGGTCTACGAGTTCACGTCGTTCTACCGCGAGGGTCTGGGCTACACGACCAACCTGTTCTCCTCGGCCTTCTACAGCCTCACCGGATTCCACGGCGTCCACGTCACCGTCGGCATCGTCATGCTGATGTCGCTGTTCGTGATGTCGCTCACCGGGAGGCTGTCGCAGGAGCGGGCCGAGACGGTCGAGATCGTCGGCCTGTACTGGCACTTCGTCGACGTCGTGTGGGTCCTGATCTTCACGATCGTCTACCTGATCCCGTGATCGTCGAGAAGGAAGGATCGAGCCGATGACCGTCACCCACACCGGACCCGACACCGGCTACGAAGACGCGGAACACGACCACCACCCTTCCGACGCGATGTACTGGAAGATCGGCGGGATCCTCGGTGTCCTCACGCTGCTCGAGGTCGGCACGTACTTCATCACCGACGACCCCTACAGCCACGACCTCGCGCCGTTGCTCATCGGCGGTCTGCTGACGCTGATGGTGATCAAGTTCATCACCATCGCCTCGTTCTTCATGCACCTGAAGTTCGACAATCGGATCTTCCGCTTCGTCTTCGTGAGCGGCTTGATCCTCGCCGTCTTCGTCTACCTGATCGTTCTGTCGACGTTCGCCTACTTCGACAGCGGCTACGAAGCCGGCCTCCAACTCCTCGGTAGTCGGCTCTGACCTTCTGGGTTGCGCTCCTGCCCCTCCAGGGGCACGAGCGCAACCCAGAACCTCAGCGATTCGGCGCGTTCAGCCGCGCGTCGGTGGCTGTCCGACCGGGATGACGATGCGTGCCGGGTCCTCGGGCCATGGGCATCCGGCCGAGTGGACGATGGCCGGCTCGCCGCAGCGCGATCGCCGGCGTGTCTCTCGGATGGCGGCGACGACATTCGACGGATGCGACCACAGCGCCGTCTCCCAGATCACCGCGACCGAGAACCCCGCTCCGACCAAGGCGTCGTATCGGGCCTGGTCGGCTTCTTGGTCGCTGGGCAGTGAGTGGAACGTCAGGCTGTTCGTCTCCGAGACCATCGGCAGATCAGGGTCTCGATGGTCGACACGACCGATCGGTGCGTCGCCGCCCACGACGCACTGGCGCAGCATCGGCGCTGCTCCTGCCCTTTCGAGAACGGCCTCGAGCCGATCCTCGAGCCGACTCTCGGTCGGACTCGACCCGGGTGCCCGTTTGGCGGCGACTTCACGCATGATCCGGGTCCCCGAGCGCCCGCGCCGCTGCAGGTCGTTGATGGAGTGGTGCAACGCCTGCCACGTCACCAGACCAGCACGACTGGCGTCGTCGAGAAGCTTGCCGATCCGGTCGACCCCGATCTCGTGCCATCGTTCGCTGCTGTAGCGGCTCGCCTCCGACCAGATGGCTCGAAGCGCGCTCATGGTCGGAACGCCTCGGACGACGAGTAGGTCGTGAGGTCGCAGGTCGCGGAGTCGGTGGACTCGCGCGAGCGTTGCCGGCGCGGTGCGTGTTCCACGACGACGAGTCACGTTCACCGTCGACAGATCGAAGCCGCGCAGACCGAGCCACGACAGGGCCGACGTGCCGTGGAGTACAGCGCCACCGCCCGCATCCAACAGCGCTGCGTGCGCCCGCTGCCCCGTCGTCGCCGCCATTCCGTCGAGGAGCAGGACCCGGGAGGACGCGGCCACCCAGCGGCCGTTCCGCTTCGCTCGACCCCACTCCTTCCCAGTGCACCCGGCCAGCTCGAGCTGGTCGATGCCCACAGCTCCCTCTTGGATGGCCGCAAGTCGTCGAAGTCGAGATTCCCAGTGCATCTCGACATCTTCCATGCATCCGGTGACAAGAACGCTCCGGTGTGTCAACCGAACTCAACATCTGGGTTGCGTCGGTGCCCCCACGAGGGCACGAGCGCAACCCAGAACGAAACGGGGGGTCAGTCGGCGAGGGTCATGGGGGCGCCGGTTTCGATGGTGCCGCCGCGGGTGACGGTGGCGTAGGCGCCGAGGCAGGCGAAGGACCCGAGCTCGTTGGTGAGCTTGTTCTCGGCGGCGATCGCCTTGAGCACGCCGGGCTCGCGAGGCAGGTCACCCTGGGCGACAGTGGTCATGATGCAGCGGGGGGCGGGGTCGCCCATGGTGATCTCGACCGCGTCGTCGCCGGTGCCGATCGTCAGCGTGCGTCCGGTCCAGTCGTTCTCCGGAAAGCCGGTCAGGTCGGGCGTGTCGAGGAGGATCGACGGACGGAAGCGACGCACGTCGATCGTCACGTCCGGGGCGGCGGCGGCGAGCGTCGCCATCGACGTCGTGGTCAGCACATGGAGGATGCCGAGGTCGATGAAGCTCGTGCCTTCGCCCGTGAGGTTGGTGGGGAACTCCATCTCGCCAGCGAGGGTGATGCCCTCGATCTCGGGCCAGTCCGACTCGTAGTTCCCCTGCATCGCGTGGGTCGACTCCTCGACGGCGATCTCCCGGCCGAGCAGTGCACTCAGTGAGATCCGGAGCCCGGCGTCCTCGATGCCGTACGTCTCGCCATCGGGCAGGGTGACGGTGACGTCGTCGCCGGTGCCGCTGGCCGTGCAGTCGAGAAGCGCACGCCACAGTCGGGGCCGCTTGGCCGACACGAGCTTGCCGGTCTCGGCATCACGCAGCGCCCAGGTGCGGTCGCCGACGACGCCGTTCTCGGTGACTTCGACCGAGCCGGGTGAGTCGCCCTGCATCGACTTCACGGGAAATCGATGGAGGCTGGCGACGGTGTTCATGACCTGCCACCGTTGCACATGAACTGGGCCAGGTCGGGCCCAGCCAGGTCCTTCAGTCGAGATTCGAAGTGCGAGAGGTCGTCGTCGGCCATGAAGTCCCACGTCCGATCGGCGGGAGAGCGGAAGAAGTCGCTGTTCGACTTCCACGTCCCGAACTCGGCATCCGGCGCGGTGCGATCCGCAGCCGCCTTCATCTTGTCGAACGTCGCAGCTTCCACGAACCGGTCGAAGTCTTCCGGTACGGCGATCCCGAGAGCGTCGGCGACACGTCGCATCTGTCCTTCGAGGTCGCGCCGCAGATCCGAGTAGTGGAAGAGGCGGACGTTGGGGTGATCGCGCACATCCCAGTAGGTCCGGGCGTGGGCGAGCAGTTGGGCCAGCGATGCCGTCCCGCCGGGGCTGCCGTAGTCGGTCGGGTCGTCGAGCCACTGGCGCATGCGTTCCTGCGGGTCGTCGCTGCGCGCTGGCGGAGGCGGAAGATCGGCGAGGTCGTCGAAGCCGGCGACCGCACCTCGGATCGGGAGCACCTTGTCGATGTCGATGTTGTTTCCGTGGTCGATGTCGGAGAGCGCCACCTGAAGCGGGTGGCGCAGCAC
>JBBKVY010000152.1:0-7150 GCA_037968675.1 Acidimicrobiales bacterium
GGGCTTGTTCTCGGGACCGAGGTCGCCGAACTCTTCCTTCAACTCTTCGTCGAAGGCGTCCTCGAAGGACACGAACTCGGTGTCGCTGGCAACGGCGTCGTCAGACGACTTGTCGCTGGAGGGCTTGTCGTCTGACTTGTCCTCGCGGGGCTTGCGGTCACGGCCGCCACCGTCACGACTGCCGCCGTCGCGGCCACCACGACCTCCGTCGCGGCCACCACGATCACGGCCACCGCCGCCACCCGACGAGCCGGAGTCGCCATCGTCGGCAGGCTCGGACGCCATGGAGAGGCTGACCTTGCCGTTGGGATCGATGTCGTCGACCCGGACCTCGACCTCTTGGCCGAGCTCCAGTTCGTCCTCGACCTTGTCGATGCGGCGCTTGCCACCGATCTTCGAGATGTGGAGGAGACCGTCGCGGCCCGGGAGGATGTTGACGAACGCACCGAACTTGGTGATGTTCACCACACGACCCATGTAGACCTCGCCGACGTCTGCAGCCGGCGGGTTGACGATCAGCTCGATCTGGCGACGAGCCTCTTCGACGGCAGCCTTGTCGGTGCCACCGATGGTGACGGTGCCGACCGAGCCGTCGTCGTCGACGCCGATGTCGGCGCCCGTCTCGCCCTGGATCGTGTTGATCATCTTGCCCTTGGGCCCGATGACCTCGCCGATCTGGTCGATCGGGATCTCGAAGCTGACGATCTTCGGGGCCGTGCCCTGGACGTCGTCGCGGGGCTCCGCGATGCACTCGGCCATGACACCGAGGATCGTGGTACGGGCATCCTTGGCCTGCTGCAGGGCCGAGGCCAGGACGTCGGCCGGGAGGCCGTCGATCTTGGTGTCGAGCTGCAGCGCGGTCACGAAGTCGCTGGTTCCGGCGACCTTGAAGTCCATGTCGCCGAAGGCGTCTTCGGCACCGAGGATGTCGGTGAGGGTCGTGTACTTGCCGTCCTCGTAGATGAGGCCCATGGCGATGCCGGCGACGGCGGCCTTGATGGGCACACCGCCGTCCATGAGCGACAGCGACGACGAGCAGACCGAGGCCATCGAGGTCGAGCCATTGGAGGCGAGGACCTCGGAGACCAGACGGAACGTGTAGGGCCAGTCCTCCATGTTGGGGATGACGGGGAGCAGCGCACGCTCGGCGAGGAGGCCGTGTCCGACCTCACGACGCTTGGGGCTGCCCACGCGGCCGGTCTCACCATTGGCATGCGGCGGCATGTTGTAGTGGTGCATGTACCGCTTCTTCTCCTGCGGCCCGAGGTTGTCGAGCAGCTGGTCCATCTTCGGCATGCCGAGCGTCAGGACGTTGAGGACCTGCGTCTCGCCACGCTGGAACAGGCCGGAGCCGTGGGCGGTGTCGAGGATGCCGACCTCGGCGGTGACCGGACGGAGGTCCGCCGGGCCACGACCGTCGATGCGGACGCCTTCGTTGACGACGCGCTCACGGATGACCTTCTTGAAGACCGACTTGATGGCGCCGCCGATCTCTTTGTCGCGGCCGGCGAACTCGTCGGCCAGTTCGGCACGGACGTCGGCCTTGAGCTCACGCTCGGCCTGTTCGCGGTCGGCCTTGACGGCGATGGCTCCGACCTCGCGAAGGCGGTCGGTGGCGACCTCGGCGACCTTGGCGAGGACATCGTCCTCGTAGTCGATGGCCGGCGTCCACTCGATCGGCTCGCGGGCGCCGTACGCCTTGACGAGTTCACGCTGGAGATCGATGGAGGCCTTGATCGAGGCCTTGGAGTCCTCGAGGCCCTGGGCGATGGCTTCCTCGGTGACGAAGGGGGCGCCGTTCTGGTAGTGCTCCCACGCCTTCTCGGTGCCGTTGGCCTCGACCATCATGATGGCGATCTCGCCAGCGTCGTTCTCGCGACCGGCGACGACGAGGTCGAAGGTCGATTCCTCGATCTCGTCGTGCTCGGGATGGGCGACCCACTCACCGTCGGTGTCGAAGGCCATGCGGACAGCGCCGATGGGACCATCGAACGGCAGGCCGGTGAGCATGAGCGCAGCGGAGGCACCGTTGATGGTGAGGACGTCGTACGGGTTCTTGTCGTCGGAGCCCATGATCGTCGAGACGACCTGGGTCTCGTTGCGGTAGCCAGCGGGGAAGCTCGGCCGCAGGGGGCGGTCGGTCAGACGGCAGGTGAGGATGGCCAGGTCGGTGGGACGGCCCTCACGACGGAAGAACGAGCCGGGGATGCGACCCGCGGCGTACATGCGCTCTTCCACATCGATCGTGAGCGGGAAGAAGTCCATGCCTTCACGGGCCTTGCTGGCGCCGTTGGCGGTGACGAGGGTCTTGGTGCCCCCGATGGAGGCCAGGACTGCACCCTGGCTCTGTTGGGCCAACTTGCCGGTCTCGAAGACCAGTTCCTTGTCGGCACCAGGAATGGGCGCGGAGACCCGGGTTGGTTCGGTTGTCATGTTTGGGAATTGCTCCTGTGTATGGCCCGGCGCCAGTCACGCCCCCTCTGGGCTTTTCGTGTGACTGGTTGTCCGGTTCGAGGCAGCAGGGCCAGTTCCCAGTCGGCGACTCCCGGATCGGTCTCCGTGGCCTGAACGGCCGGAGGGTCCGGAAATGGGCGACTGGCAGCTGACCTTGAGGCTGCTGCCGATGGTTGGTTGTCTTGATCTAGCGCTTGCTCTGGACGAGCAACGGACGGCCGATGGCCGTCCGTTCCTCAGACTATTAGCGACGCAGGCCGTGGGTGGCGATGATCGTGCGGTAACGCTCGACGTCGTTCTTGCGGACGTAGTCGAGGATCCTCCGGCGACGACCGACCAGCTTGAGCAGGCCGCGTCGGGTGTGGTGGTCCTTCTTGTGGCCCGCCAGGTGCTCGTTGAGGTGCGCGATGCGCTCGGTGAGGAGTGCGATCTGGACCTCGGACGAACCCGTGTCGGTGTCGTGGGTGCGATGCTCGGCGATGACGTTCGCCTTGTTGGCATCGATCTTTTCGGACATACGTGAAGAACCTCTGGATGTTTGGTGGGTATCGGACCCGGCTGCCCCAGCCGTCCGTGTCCCGAAGAACGTGGCGAGAGGGGGAAGCGGCGACCCCGCAGGACCCCACACACGGTGGGGTTCGACGCGAAGCCAGGGGCAAGCATACCCCCGACCCGCTGGATCGGTGCGAATCCCCGTTCGGGTCAGGACTCGCCGGCGGGCTTGATCGTGTACTGGTACGCCGGCTCGCGGCGACGGGTACCGACTGCGGCGAACTCCAGCGGCGGCGTCATCTTGCGGATCGGCGCATGGGGCACGTAGAACGCGTCGTCGACCTCCTGGAGCGTCGCCGTGTCGGGGTCGAGACCGTACGAGCGCACGGCATCGCGGTACGCGACACCGAACGGCCCGTCGAGGAGGTCGCCCACGATGGCGGGGAGCGTCTCGGGATCTCGGAGCGGCCAGGCGTGGTTCGCGCCCTCGACGACCACCAACTCGCCCTTCGCACGACGGGCCGCGTCCTTGGCGGTCTGGAGCGGGACGGCGAAGTCCCGGGTGCCGTGGATGGCCACCAGGGGAACGTTCTCCTGCCCGAGGCGCTGGAGCATCCAACGACTGCCACGGCTCCGGAGGATCGAGACTGCGGGTCCGAAGAGGCGCCACGGTCGGGTGACGTGGCCGACGAGCGTGGGGAGGAAGAGCTTGCCCAGTTTGACCGCCTGCTCGGGATTCTTGAGCACCGGCGGCGTGCTCATCACGTCGAGGGCGAGCAGGATCACGACGCCGGCCATGGCCGGCGGGAAGATGCGACCGGCGTTCACGAGACGATCCCACGAATCACCGACGATGGCGTCGATCAGGATGACGCCCAGCGCACGATCGGGTTGGTTGGCGCACAGCTGGGTGACGACGCGGCCGCCCATCGAATGGCCGGCGAAGAACGCTCGGCGGATTCCGAGCTCGTCGAGGACCCGACCGAGCAGTTCGGCGTAGTCCGCGAAGTTGGCGCCGCCCGATGGCAGACCCTGCGTGCTCCCGTGGTTGGCGGTGTCGATGGCGATGACCTTGAACCCCATCGACACCAGACGCGACAGCGTCTGCGCGTAGAGGAACCCCTCGGCCGTGAACCCATGGACCAGGACCAGCGGGACACCGACACCGGAGACGGCGACGCCGACCTGGTGTCCGTCGGAGAGGGTGAAGACGTGGCGGGCCAGGCGGGGTGCCGCCACCTCGCCGCTGGCGACTTCGCCTTCGGATTCGGGGCCGACGACCGGCATCTCCGTCTCGGGCAGCAAGCGGAGCAGGGTCTCGTTGGCCCGAGCGTGTGCTTCGGGCGTCGACGACGGGGTGTCCTCTCGCCGGATCGGGATAACCACGGCGTCAGCAGGAAGGTCGTTCGCCTCTCGTATTGCCTCTTTCACGCAGCCAGCCCGACTCGTTCCATGGAACAAGTATGCCAGGAATGGCTCTGCATTCCGGAGATTCCGGTTGGTCAGGAGGCCGATTGAGCCTCGCGGCCCAGGACACTTCGCACGTCGTCGCAGTCCTGGCTGATCTGTTCGACGAGGGCGTCGATCGAGTCGAACTTGGCCTCTCCCCGGATGCGTTCCACGAAACGGACCGCGACGTGTTCGTCGTAGAGGTCGCCCGCGAAGTCGAGCAGATGGGCTTCGAGCAGGCTGGCGTCGGCGGTCTCGTAGAACGTCGGCCGGCGGCCCAGCGAGATCGCCGTCGGGTGCACCGTGCCCTTCGAGCCCCCGGCACCGGCCCGTTCGAACCAACCGGCGTAGATGCCATCGGCCGGGAGCAGGATGCTCCCGGGCACCGACACATTGGCCGTGGGAAAGCCCAGGTCGCGGCCCCGAGCGTCGCCGTGTGCGACGACCCCGCGGACCTCGTGGTCACGGCCGAGCATCGCCGACGCCGTCGCCAGGTCGCCCTCGGCGAGTGCCCGACGGATCGTCGTGGACGACACCCGGTCGCCCGTGCCGGCCGGCGTGCCGTCAGTGTCCACGAGTTCCATGCCGAACACGTCGAACCCATGCCGGGGTCCCAGTTCTTCGAGCAGGTCGACGTTGCCACCGCGACCCTTGCCGAAGTGGAAGTCCTTCCCCACGATGATCGACCGAGCGTGCAGGCAGTCGACGAGTACCTCGTGGACGAACTCCTCGGCCGTCTCGGCCGCCCGGACGTCGTCGAAGGTGACGACCACGACGACGTCGATGCCCGTGGATTCCAGGAGTGCGAGCTTCTGGTCGAGGTCGCACAGCAGCTTGGGTGCCGACTCGGGCCGTACGACCGACGCCGGGTGACGGTCGAAGGTCACGACGGCGGACGACAGCTCGCGTTCAGCGGCCACCGTCTTGACCCGGTCGATCACCGCGCGGTGGCCCAGGTGCAGTCCGTCGTAGGCGCCGATGGTGACGGCGCTGCCGTCACCGACCTCGGGGCAAATCTTGGTGTCGCGGACGATCTGCACAACCGGAGGCTACGACCGCACCGGTCGAGCCCGAAACCGGTGTCAGAAGGTGTCGCGGATGTTGAGTGCCGCCGGCCCGAGAATGACCACGAACAGCGACGGAAGGATGCAGAAGACGAGCGGGAAGACGATCTTCACCGGGAGTGATGCCGCCTTCTCCTCGACCCTGGCCCGACGCTTCTCCCGCAGCTCCTGTGACTGGACGTTCAGGATCCGTGCGATCGGCAAGCCGTGTTTGGTGGACTGTCGGACCGACACCACGAACTGTCGTAGGTCGGCGACGTCGGTGCGGTCGACCATGCGTTCCAGCGCCTCGTCGCGAGGCACGCCCACCTGCAGGTCCTGGAGGACGCGGGTCAGTTCGTCGGCCAGCGGCCCGGATCGACCTTCGGCCGAGCGGGACATCGCCGCGTCGAAACCGAGGCCGGCTTCGACGCTGACCGAGAGCTGATCGATGATGTCGGGGAGTTGTCGCTCGATCAGGGACTGGCGCTCGCCCACTCTGCGATCGAGGAACGCCGTCGGTGCCGCGTACCCGATGCCGACGGCAAGGATCGCGATCAGGACGGTGTTGCGTTCGATGCCGTTGTTCGAGAGCACCCAGAAGGCCGTGATGCCACCGATGGCGAGCGACAGCACGCGCACCACCAGGACCCGCTCGACGGTCCAGCCGGTGTCATAGAGGCCGGACAGGTCGATCTTGCGCTGGGTCGCGGCAGCGGCGCCGGAGCCGGTGTACTTCCGTGCCACACGAGCTATGGCCTCGAAGAACGGGTCGAGGAGGCGGGTACGGGCCGATGCACTGAGGGCGATCTGGCGACTGTCGCCGACGTTGCCACCCCGAGCGAGATTGGCCTGTACCGCGTCGATCGGCTTCTCACCCGCGAGGGCCCACGTGAGGACCACGATGGAGAAGGCGACGAGGGAGGCACCGGCGATGACGACTGCACTGCTCATGGGGTCTCCTACAGCTCCACGTCGATCAGCTTGCGCAACCAGAGGACCCCGGTGACGAGCAGGCCGACGGCGACGCCGACCATGATGTACCCGGCCGTGCTCTCGAACAACGGCTTCAGGTAATCGGGGTTGGTCGTGTAGAGCACCAGGGCCATGCCGATGGGCAGGCAACCGAGCACGAGGCCCGAGAGCCGGCCTTCGGCGGTGAGCGCCGAGATCTGGCGGCGGAGGCGGTTGCGGGCGCGGATCGTCTCCGAGACCTTGTCGAGGATCTGTGCCAGGTCACCGCCGACCTGGCGGTGGATACGCATGGCGTCGATGACCCATTCGAAGTCGTCGTTCTGGACGCGAGCGGCGATGCCTTCCATGGCATCTTCCATGTCTCGTCCGAGTCGGGTCTCGAGGACCGCACGGCCGAACTCGGCGCCCATCGGGTCTTCCATCTCCTCGGCCACGCTGTCCATCGCCTGACCGATGCCGAAGCCCGACCGGAGCGAGCCGGCGATGAGCAGCAGGGTGTCGCTCAGCTGATCACCGAACTTCGCGTTGCGCCGCCGGGCGAGCAACTTGAGCGCCGTGGGCGCGCCGAAGATCGGGACGAGCACGCCGATGGCGAGACCGACGATGCCCATGACGAGGAAGAGCAGGAAGCCGGCGACGATGGCGATGCCCAGGACCAGGGCCACGAACTCGCCAGCACGGATCACGAGACCCGCGCGGTCGAGGGCGGCATCGATGGGCTTGCCCTGTTCGGAGCG
>JBBKVY010000153.1:0-9229 GCA_037968675.1 Acidimicrobiales bacterium
TAACTCCCGCGGTAACTCCCACCGGCCAGATTCGGAGGCTCGAAAACGCTGTGACCAGGACTTTCGCGACCGCGCAGAGGCCCGGGTTCGATTCCCCCCAGCTCCACTTTTGTGTCCACAGACGTCCGCTGACGTGCGTGGACGTGTCCCATGTCGGAAACGTCGCGGCGGTAACTCCCACCGGTAACTCCCGCGGGATTGCCGCGACCGATCGCGTTGGATGTCAAGCCGACGTGTCACCCGAGCGCGGCAGTCCCGATCCGCGACGCGCCTCGCTCCGGTCAATGGTGCTCGGGGGAGCGACTACGTGGTGAGGAATGCGCTCGCCGAGGCCGCCACGCGAGCAGGCACCTCGAGGGTCATGAGATGCCCTGCGCCGTCGATGATCTCGGTAGTGACGGCGTCCACGTCGTCGAAGCGGGACAGGGCTGCGTCGGGCTCGAGGAAGTTGTCGGCGGAGCCCCACAGGAGGTGGACCGGAACGGTGAGTGCGCCCAGCTCCTCATCGCTGAGCCGCAGATCCTTGCGCACACCGGTGAGGGGGTTGATCAGCGCCCGACAGAATTCATGCGCACTCCGCGCTGTGCCCGGAAGTGATGCCGCGGCGAGATCCGCTTCGAGAACGTCGACCGGAATGCGGCCCGCGTCGGCGACGAGGTTGGAGAAGACCTGCTTCCTGTTCGCCTCGGCGTCCCTGGGTTGCTGACTGAGCATCAATCTCCCGACGACCGGCGTCGCGAACAGCCGGAGGATGAACGGGGTCGCGCTGGTCAGGCCAGGAAAGGAACCGACCTGGACGACTCGGCTGACGTGTTGGGGACGTGCGAGGGCATACAGGAGGGCGAAGTAGCCGCCGGCCGAGGAGCCCATGATGCGCACCGGGTGTCCGATGGCTTCGACGACCGAGTCGAGCCACTCGACCGCGAAGCGCCGAACTCCCAAGGCGCGGGTGTCGACAGGTGGGGTGAGCCCCGACCCTGGCCAGTCCACGGCTACGAGCCGACCGTCGAGGTGGGGCGCGACGAGTGCCCACTCTCCGGCATCGCTGATGGCGCCGTGGACGAGCAGCGTCGTCGTCTCACCCGACCCACCCACCACGGCCGCGGTGCGGCGTCCTGTTGGGTCGACCAACCACTCCGCCGACGCGTCGAGTCCGTGACGGGCGAACATCTCCAGCCGTGACTGCTCAAACTCCTTGTGTGCGACGTTACCCATGAGCGCATCGATCTCCTTCTGCCACGACAGTGTCCAGTGTCCTCGAGGGCCGCGAGCTCACCGAGTGGACTCGCTCGACAGAACCGCGGCCACGAACTCGTCCGGGCGCTCCATCGGGGGGTCGTCGGCGGCGCCTTCGATGACGTGCAGCGGCCAGCCGTACGCCTCGCTCCCCGCCTGCGCGATGCGGAGCCGGTTGGCCTTGTCCGCTCGGCCCCAGATCAGTGAGGTCGGCGTCGTGATCGCCGCGAGCTCCGCGTCGGGAATGCGCGGGACTCCGAGCGTGCCCATGAAGAACTTCATCGCCGCCTTGACGTCGGGGTCCTTCGCTCGGTTCAGCGTGTAGTCGCGGAGTGCGATCCATTTGTCGCCCATGGCTTGCTCGACCGGTTCGGCGTCGGCGAGGCACTGGCCCATGAACCGTCGGTGCGATCGTTCGGTCGGCCTGGCCATGAACCGGATGAGTCCGAGGGCGAAACGTGGGTTTGGTCGGAACTTGGCCAGTCCGAGCGAGTCGACGAGGACGAGGCGGGCAAGGCGCTCGGAGTGGTCCACCGCGTACCGGGCCGCGACGGAACCGCCGAGGATGTGACCGACCAGTACGGGATGGTCCTGGCAACAGGTGTCGATGAGGTCGTCGAGCCAGGCGAAGACGCGTCCGGCGTCGATGTTGTCGGGTATCGGGGCCGAGCGTCCGTGGCCGGGGAGGTCGGGGGCGAGGACGCGGTGGGTCCGCGACAGGCCTTCGATGACGCGGACCCATCGTTCCTTGAACTCGCCTGGTCCGTGGAGCAGGACGAGCGGTGGGCCGTCGCCAGCTGCGAGGTACGAGGTCGAGATGTCCGCGAACTCGACAGTGTGGTCTTCGACCGCGACACCCGCGAGAAGCCGTCGTCGCGAGGCCTCTCCAACCGTGGTCTCATCGGCGCGGGTGTTCATGACCGGCCTCCGACTGCCAGGACCATGGGCTGGTCCACTGGGGTCCGTCCGTCGCGCATGAATGGCTGCCACGACTCGACGACCTGTGCTTCCATCGCCTCCTGTGCTGCCCGGGGTGCTTCGGCGACGAACGGGCCCATCGGGGTGAGGTTGATGTACTGCCACAGGAACTCGGCCGGTGACGGCAGGTTGAACGTGGCGGTGTAGACGCTCGCGTCGACATCGGTGAAACCTCCGTCGCGCAACAGCGATTCGACAGCTGCGGGGTCGTGCATCGAGAACACCATGCGGACGAAGCCGGCGAGCGCGGGACTGATGTGTTGGACGATGGCCTCCTCCATGAGCTCGAAGGTCGGTTGGATCGAACCGGGTGTGGTCACGACCACCCGGCCACCGTCCACCAACACGCGGTGCATCTCGCGGACGGCGGCTGCTCGGTCCTCCACGAACATGAGGCTCATCTGGCAGACGACGACATCGAAGCTGCAGTCGGCAAACGGGAGCGACGTCGCGTCGCCCTCGCGCCATTCGATCGGCGCTCCGGCCCGTGGAGTTTGCGCGGCGGCAACGGCGATCATGTCGGCTGCGACATCGACCCCGGTAACCGAGCCGGTCGCCCCGACCGCGGTGGCGGCCTGTCGGGCAGCGATCCCGGTGCCACAGCCGACGTCGAGGACTCGCTCGCCCGCCTGCAGAGCCGCAGCGCGAAGCAGTCCACGCGACACGGGCGAGCCGATGGCGGGTACGAAGTACCGCTCGTAGTTCTCGGCACCGGTCCCGGTGAAGTTGCGATACGAGACGGTTTCCATCACGCCCGCCCTTCGACCATCGGAGCTTCCGCGGGGTGGCGGTCGCGCAGTTCGGCGTCCCAGCCGCCGTTGCAGTACGTGACGACCGCGCAGATGCGGTCGTCGGCCACCTCGCACAGGTGGATCCGACGAGCGACCACGTCGCCGTCACCGGTGTGCTGGGTCTCGATGTGTTCGGTCACGAAACCGTTGGCCGTCGGCACCGTGCGGACCACGTCGATGTCGACGGGTCCCTCGGCGATCGAACGCAACTGCTCGGTGAACGCCTCGCCGGGGCCTTCGAACTGGAACCGCCACATCGGTGGCAGGAAATCGAAGAAGGTGTCGGCGGCGAACAGGTCCGGCCGTGCTTCATAGTCGGAGAAGCAGCGGTGGAACTCGGCACTCAGCCGGTCTGCGGTCTCCTGGTCGATGATCGTGCTCTGGACGGACATCAGCAGCCCCTTCTGACGGAACGCCGGTGACGGTCACCGACCAGATGACCGTACGAATCACCTCCCCGGTGCCGCATCGCCCACCTGCCCCATTTCGTGGTGCCGAGGTCGATGGGTCAGATGCACCATCGGTCTCGGCGGACAGGTCAGAGAAGGCCGTGCTCGTAGGCGTAGGCGGTCGCCGCGGCCCGGCTGTTCACGCCCAGCTTGGCGAACACGTTCTCGAGGTGCCGGCCGACGGTGTGCTGACTGATGGTCAGTGCTGCCGCGATCTCCCGGTTGGTTCGGCCCGCAGCGACATGGGTGAGTACCTCGACTTCGCGTGCGGACAGGTCCGAGTCACTGTCGGTTGCAGGGATCGAATGGACCTCGACCGTCGGCTGCAACGTGCGTAGGCGTTCGGCATCGGGCACGGCGCCGAGGGCGGCGAAGATCAACCGGGCGTTGTCGAACTCCATTCCCGCCGACGCGTGGTCACCGAGGGTGAGGCAGCCCAGACCGAGCAGGACTGATGTCCGGGCGGTCTCGAGCGGCATCTGTAGACCGGTCCAGGCCGTGTGGGCGACGCGGAGGTGAGCCAGCGCGCCGGCAGTTTCCCCTTCGCCGAGCAGGGCTGCGCCCAAGGCGTGCTCAGCCATTGCTCCCAGGACCTCCGATGGCGAGGCATCGGCGATCGTTCGGAGCTCGTCGGCCGCTCGGCGAGCGCCGACGATGTCCGTCGCTTCGCGCAGGATGTCGACTGCGGCCGCCATCAGTGCGGGTCTGCGGGCCGGGATCGTGGTGGAATCCAGCGCGCGGCGGATGCCGGCCGCGGCCCCCTCGACGTCGCCACGAGCGAGTTCGAGCAACGCCAGGCCGGGCATCGGGTCGTGGCCATGGGCGCTGGCCTGTCCGTACGCGGCTGCGGCCTCGTCGTACGAGCCTCGCAGCCGGTGGAGCTCCGCTTCCTGGTAACGCGCCAGGCCGAGCGCGGGGTGCGGTGGATCAGCCAGCCGATCGCACGCTGCGACGGCCGTGGCATACGCCGATACCCAGTCACCCGCGGCCTGTTGGAGCTGCGAGCGGTGGACGAGGCACTGGCCCCGATACGGGACGAGGTCGGGCTGGCCCTCACACCACCCTTGGAGCGCCTCGGTCCACTCGGATGCGCGAGCGAGGTCGAACACCTGCATGCACTCGAGGATCACGGCGCAGTAGACGATGCCGGCGACGACTGGGCCGACTTCCCCTGTCGACACCGACAACATCACAGCGTCGAGCTGTGCGGTCGCTGAAGGCACGTCGCCCATCGCCATCAGGGCCTGTCCGTCTCCGAGCCGTGCGAAGGCGGCGAGATCCGGATCGGTGAACGACTCGGCGACCGCTGCGACCTGTGCCGCGAGCTCGCGAGCGGTTTCCAACTCACCCGCGTCCAGGGCACCGATGAGAGCAGGTACCAGGACGTAGCCGCTGGCTCGACACCGCTCCGTCGAGGCAAGCGTCGCTTCGACACGTCCGAGCCACGCTCCCGCCTGCGCCATCTGGCCCCGCATCATCAGCGAGAACGCCAACCAGAACGCGCACAGGGCCGCACCAGCCGGATCGCCGGCATCGGCGTGTCGGCGGTGGGCTTCCTCCCACATCGCCGTGCACCGGGAATCGTCACCGGTCAGGTACGACGCAACCGCCAGCCGTTCGACTTCCAGCTCGGACAGACCCTCCAACGGTCGGCCGCACAGGTCGCGATACGCCAACGCCCACTCGGCAGTCCCGTCTCCGGGCCCCCCGCTAGTCGATCCAGACATGCCGTCAGTCTGCACCGATGAGCCCCGTACCGCATGGTGGCGAACCGAGCAGCTGGATCAAGATGCCGCGGCTGCGGGGGTGAATGTCCCGGCCGAACCAAGACGGCGAGGGCTCGTCGTCGTCGGGCTGGTGCTCGCCGTCCCGGTGCCAGACGTCGACGTCGCGCCGCCGGTCCAAGCCGGTTCCTCATCCAGCGCCTCGGTGCCACTCCACCGCAGCGTGAACGGCTGACTGGCCGTGGTTCCCTCGTGGTGGTCGAGTTTGACGCCGAGGGCGATCTGGAGGAAGTCGAGATCGAAGGTCCTGCTCACCGTCTTCTCGTACACCCCGATGTCAACGGCGGCGTTCAGTCGGACCTTCGGTGTCAGCGCCAGGTCGAAGGCGTACCGAGGGTCGGTGACCGAGAAGCCCAGGTCCCCGGGTGCTCGCCGATCGAGCGTGAGGGTCGTGCGCTCGGTGGAGTCCTTCCAGACCGTGTCCGTACCGACGCCGCTGACCCGGGTGCTCGCGTGTGGTTCAACGGTGTAGCCGATGCGGCCGTTCGTCATCTCGGCGGCAACACCGACGTCGACCCAGGCCTTGGCGAACCAGACGTCGAGCTCGAGACCGGTGTCTTCCCCGTCGAGCCACCAATCCCGCAGGACGTACGACTCGTCGCCGAGCGGTGGGACGACGTTGCGGTTCCAGTCCTGGTTGACCAGCATCTCGGCCTGGTCGCAGACCTCGACCGACGGATCGGGGCCCGGGATCGAGATTTTCAGGGTGCACGCCGCTTCGACCTGCAGCACGAACTCGTCGCCGCCGTAGTACTTCTCCGGAGACAGTCCGACCGCGGGGTACGCCGGGGCACCGTCGGCTGCCACGTCGACGACATCGACCGACACGTCGACCTTCGACGAGTCGGGGTAACCCGACCGATGGCTGACGTCGACGGAGAACGGGACCCGCACCCCGAAGCCGACCGTGAATTCGTACGAGAACTTCACGTAGTAGCGGCCGTGCCACCACGTGCTCTTGGCCCAGGTGTACTCCCAGTCGTCGGTGAGTTCCTTGACGTGGGTGAACCCGGTCAGCAGGTACTCGGTGTCGAACCGACTCGGTGAGCCGTACCAGGGCTGGCGGTCGAACGTCAGCGGGTTCGGCGCCGTGGTCGTGGTCGCCGACCCGCCATAGACCTCATCGCCGCCAGCGGCGGCCGCTCCTCCGCCCGTGCTGCTCGATGACCCGTCCGCGGCAATCTCGTCCGAGGTGGGGGCCACGAACCGCTCGCGGGGCAACGTGCTGACCCGTCGGATCGTCCGATCACCCCCGTTCATCACGAGGTCGAGCAGGTCGGCGTCGGACAGGGCTCGCGCCTCGCTGACGGTCACCCCTCCGGTCACCACCTTGTCGCGGCTCTTGGTGGCGAGGGAGTTGCGGATCCGACGCAGCTCGTCGGTCACCTCGGCGACCGGGGTCGCTGACGAGCGCACGTTGACACAGTGCTCGACCAGGATCGGGGACGTCGAAGGGATGCGACAGGCGCCCCGCTCGAGCCTGAAATCAAGCGTCCGCACGATGGTGACGACCTCGTCGCCGACCGTGACCTGCTCCGCATATCTCGGTCGCCCCGCCAGGTCCGCGTCAGCGGAGCGTGCAAACAGATCCCGGATGCCGGGCTCGTTCAACATCCGGGTGGCGTCGAGGTACTCCTCCACCATGCCCTCGTCGGGATAGTGAATCGGGACCGAAGCGCCTGGCGACGGCTCCGCGGCCGAGGCACGGCTGACCGGGACCAGCACCCCGACGGCGAGCAACAACGCCACGGCGATCTGCACGGCCTTGGCCGCCACGGTGACCGATCGGCGTCGCATCGACGGCACGATCACCCGGGCTGAGTTCTCAACATGGTTCGTCATGCGGACCACGATGCGGGATCGACGACGCGGCGGCATCGGGAGTCCGACCCATCTCGCGACCCATTCTTCGAACAGGGCCAGCGAAAGCTGATGGGGAGAAAATCCCATGGACGACCGCCCGGCAGTCCTCGACCGCTCGAGGCTCCTACGATCGCCGGCTCAGCGAAGTGGTTGAGGATCGGTGTCAGTGACGCGGCACCCAACGCTCACCACTTTGCAGGAGCGAGCCTGTGATCGTGGTCGCGACCAGCCGTCCGTAGCGTTGGGGTGACCAGCCCCGCTGGCGCACCACGAGGTCGTAGAACTCGGGAGACGTACACATCCAGAGAACGTCACGCGCTTCTTCGATCGTGACGCCGGGCCGCACGTGGCCACCGTCGACGAGATATCGAGCGTTTGCGGCCATGCGACCGAGGCGAGCGTCGGCGACCTCGGCGTAGAGCGTCGCCGCTTCGGAATCGGTCTCCGCGGCGGTTCGTAGGAGGAGCATGAGCGGCGAGACCCGGGGTGCCACCTCGGCGGCGAGGGTTCCCCACCCTGCGATGACCGAACGTGGGTCATCGCCCGACCGCAACGCATCCGAGCGTTCCTCGGCGGGCTCCGCACCGTCACCCCGCAGTGCCCGCTCGCAGAGCGAACGCACGATGCCGACCTTGCCGCCATAGGACTTGTAGACCGTTGCCGCCGACACCCCTGCCGCCAGGGCGATCGACTCGACGGTTGTCGCCGAGTAGCCACGCTCGAGGAACAGTCGTGCCGCCGCATCGAGCGCCGCCTGGTGCTGCTGGCGCGCTCGGTCCCGTCGCCCGCTGGCGTCGTAGCGGCGATCTGCCTTGCCTTTGCCGCTCTCCACGTCCATACTCATATTCGATCTAGTCTACTAGAATGAATTAGGGGCCGAAGGACATGGACCGGAACCGGCTGGTGGAGCGATTGCGACAAGCGGTCAACGACCACGACCTCGACACGCTGGTGGCGTGTTTCAGCCACGACTACCGCAACGAGACCCCCGCACACCCGGGCCGCGGTTTCGAAGGGCACACCCAAGTACGCTCCAACTGGCAACGGATCTTCGCCGCCATGCCCGCTGTCGCTGCGACCGTGCTCCGCTCCACCGTCGACGGCGAGGTGGTGTGGTCTGAGTGGGAGCTCGTCGGGCATCGGCCGGACGGGGCGACACAGATGCTGCGAGGTGTGATCATCTTCGGGACGACCGAGGAACACCTCACGTGGGCTCGCTTCTACCTCGAGCCGGTCGACGCCGGCGACGGAGGCGTCGACGCCGCCGTCGGCACGATCGTCGAGGACAGCACGATCCTCGAGGACAGCAACCCGTGAGCACCGTCACCGCACGCGACGCCCGTCCGCCACTGCTCGTGGTCCGAGCAATGAACCCGATCATGCGCATTGCGCTCCGCACCCCGCTCGGCCGGCTCATCTCTCCTTTTGCCTTGCTCGAGTTCCATGGCCGACGAAGCGGCCGGCTGCTACGAGTGCCGGTCGGCTGGCACGAGATCGACACCGAACACGTCGTGTTCACGCCCGCCGCCTGGCGCGCAAACTTCGAAGGCGGAGCAGCCGTCACCGTCCACGCACACGGCCGACAGCTCCCGATGATCGGCACACTCGACAACGATGCCGACAACGTCGCAATCGCCCTCCAATCCCTTGCCGATCGACACGGATCGCTGCGACAAGTGGGGATCGACATCCCCGACAACCACCACATCACCGCCGCTGACGTGGCCGCCGTCGATCGCGCCCTCATTCGGTTTCAGCCGACCGGTGCCTGATCCCGCCGGCGCAGGGCGAGCCTCAACCACATCGATCCTCCAAGGTCGTCGATGGAAACGCAAGAGGACCGTGTACCGGCACCGTGCCGAATCGAGCCTCGACCCGAGGACCGAATCGACAACGGAATCACCCAACTGAGCATGCTCCTCGAACCCGGCCGCGCCCCAGGTTTCGCCATCTTCGTCAACGACCTCCCCGGCCACGGTGGCGGGCCGGCCCATCACCACAACAGTTACGACGAGGCCTTCTACCTCTTGGCCGGCGAGATGGAGTTCCAGGTCGACGGCACAACGACGAGCTTGTCGACCCGGTCGATGGCCTTCGTGCCCGCGGCGCCACCCACGCATTCCGAAAC
>JBBKVY010000154.1:0-2920 GCA_037968675.1 Acidimicrobiales bacterium
GCACTGCTCATGGGCGGTGCCATGGCGATGATCATGCTCGGGTTCATGTGGGGCATGTACAAGAACACCAGGGCCAACATCGGCATCATGATCGGCGGCGTCGCCCTCGCCCTGGTCGCACTGTTCCTGTCCCGATCGCAGCTGTTCGTCGACGACGAGGCGTACATGAACGGGATGATTCCCCATCACTCGATCGCCATCCTCACCAGCGAGCGGGCCGACATCGACGACGTCCGCGTGCGCACGCTGGCCGACGACATCATCAAGGCGCAGCGCACGGAGATCAAGGAGATGGAGTGGCTGCTGAACGACATCGACGAGAACGGTGAAGTGACCACCGATGCCGAAGCGGCCGAGCGGCCGTTGCCGGACTTCGAAGGTGCCCTGAACCCCGACGGCGACGACGAGTGAGCCGACGGTGACGAGGTAGGAGACGCCCGTGACCGATTCCGACGCTGCCGAACCCAGCGATGGCGGCGAGGGTCGCCGCTCCGGGCCGGAGCGTACGGCCGACGGTAGATACATCGTCGTGGGCGGCCGTCGTTGGCGAGCGACCGATCCCTCGATTCCCGACGCCCTGCGTAAAGAGCTCGTGAACGAGCTGATGGCGGCGCGTCGAGCGGTGAGCGCCGCGGTCCGCACGACGGAGACCGCTGCCGCCCGGGCTCGGGTCAACGACGCCAAGATCGCGCTCGGCGAGCGCGGTCGCGCGTGGTGGGAGGAGCCTGAGGTCGACGATCAACGTCGGCGTGCGGGCGCAGCGATCCTCACGCTGGTTCGGTCTCGCGGGCCCGGTCGGTCGATCTGTCCGTCGGACGCTGCCCGTGTCATCGGATCTCCGGACTGGAGGTCGACGATGGACCTCGTGCGCGACGTGGCCTGCGAACTCGCGACAGCCGATGGCTTGGTCGTGACGAAGGGCGGCAACGCCGTCGCCGACCCGCGGTCCGCACGAGGACCAATCCGCTACACCCTGGCCACCGCCGAGCCCTGAACCCACGCGCAGCTCTGGTGTAGGCGAGCGTTGTCGCTGCGCACGTTCCGGCGTGGCGCTGCGCGACTGAAACTACGGCTTGCCGGGCAAGGGTCCGCCATGCCCACAACGCTTCCCTCGCAGTCCACCTCCCTGTGGTTCGACGGTGCGCCGGCCGGTGCTCGGTTCAACCGTCGCAAACTCCCGTCGTCGACCGACGTGGTGGTGATCGGCGCCGGCATCTCTGGTCTGGTGACCGCTGCGAAACTCGTCGAGCGCGGCATGGACGTCACGGTGCTCGAGGCTCGGAGCATCGCCCGCGGTGCGTCCGGGCACAGCTCGGCCAAGGTCACTGTCCTGCACGAACTCCACGCCCACGAGATCCGCCGTCGTTCCGGCGAAGACGCAGCCGTGGCGTACCTGACGGCGAACCAGTTCGGCTTCGACTGGATCGCGAATCGGGTCGCCGATCGTTCGGTCGACTGCTCGTGGGAGACACGCCCGGCCATCACCTACGTGACCGAGGACCGCCACCGGGAGTGGATCGACGAGGAAGTGTCGACGCTGCGGTCGGCCGGCATCTCGGCCGAAAGAGGCCCGGCGCCGCTCCCGTTCCCCACCGTCGACGCCGTCCGACTCGACGACCAAGCCCAGTTCGATCCGGTGGCGTTCCTCCAGGATCTGGCGACGGAGATCGACGACGGCAGCGGCGAGTTGGTCGATGGGGTCCGCGCCATCGGTCTGGACCGATCGAACGGGGCTCCCGTGGTCGTCACCGATGCCGGTCGGATCCGGTGCCGCAACGTCGTCGTTGCCACGGGACTGCCGTTTCTCGACCGGTCGCTGCTGTTCGCGCGGACCGAGCCCGAGTCGTCCTACGTCATCGCCTGTCGGGTCGAGAACCCGCCGCCGGCCGGGATGTACCTGGCGGCCGACGGTCCGAAGCGGTCGCTGCGTACCGCGTCGGGTCCCGATGGTTCCGAGTTGTTGCTGGTCGGGGGTGAGAGCCACAAGACGGGCCAGGGAGGTCGCACCACCGGTCGGTACGAGAACTTGGCATCGTGGGCCGACACCCATTTCGGCGTGGAAGAGGTCACCCACCGGTTCATGACCGAGGACTTCCTGTCCGCCGACCAGATCCCGTTCGCCGGCCCCATCGCCCCGGGCCAGGACGACGTGCGGGTCACCACCGGGTACAGCAAGTGGGGCTTCACCAACGCCGTTGCCGCTGCCGAAGTGAACGTCGCATCGATCGCCGGCGAGGAACCGCCGTCGTGGGAGCCGTTCTTCACCACCGGACGGATTCCCCGCTCCGGCCTGAAGACCATCGCCGAGGCGAACAGCAACGTGGCCGCACACCTCGTCGGCGGGTGGGCCGGGACCATCGTCCCCCGGCCTACGCCGCTGCCCGGTCAAGGTCGGGTCGTAACGTCCGGGTTCGACCGGGTGGCGGTGTCGGTCAACGACAAGGGCAAGGAGTGCCGGGTGTCGGGCATCTGCCCACACCTGGGTGCGATCCTCACCTGGAACGACGCCGAGCGGACGTGGGACTGCCCGTTGCACGGGTCCCGCTTCGACGCCGACGGAACGCTCCTCCACGGCCCCGCAGTCGATGACCTCAGCCCGAAGGACTGAGCGCCGGCCGAGACGTCGCACCTGACGCGCCGATCGGCACGCTTGATGCACATGCTGTGCTCAACGCGCCGAACCTGACGGCAGCGCGAGAACGCCGGTTCGGCGCTCGCCGGCATGCCCGAAATCGATCGGCTCGAGCGTCGATAGGTGCGGAGCGCCACGTCGTTGCGACTATTCGTCCGACTACCCGCGCGAACGCCGGTTCTCTTGTGCCCGGGCGTGTCTGATTTCGGCTGGCTCGCGTGTCGATATGGGCAGCGACCTGGTGAAGGACGCGGGAGTACCCTTGACCGCGATGACGCGTCTCGACCG
>JBBKVY010000155.1:0-4596 GCA_037968675.1 Acidimicrobiales bacterium
CCGACGGTGGACTGATGCACGAGACCACTCGATGAGGCGTCCGGTATGTGGTCGAGGATCGTGAGTGAAATCGAGACGTCCACGATGCCTCCGGCCCGAAAATCACCACAGGCCAGCAACCGGAAATGGCCGCTGACCTGGGCTTTTCGATGGTGGTCGGGACCGGCGTCGATCCGGTGACCTACCGCTTTTCAGGTGACCGGAGCCGATTCGCTGATCTGGGAAGATTCGTCGTTTCCGCAGGTCAGGGCCAGTTTCGGTGGCTGTCATTGACCGCCGAAACGCGCGATTCCCCGCCCGATGTTGCACGGCAGGGCACCGCTCGACGGTCGGCGAGTGCGCGCCCAGTCACGAGCCCGCTGTGGGTCGCTGGATGCTGAGTACGAAGGGGGTCACGGCGACGCCTCGGGTGAGCGCGATCTCGGAGGCATGCCATCGGTCGCACCCCGGGACACCGGCCATCGTCCTCAGGTCGGTGGTGGCTACGCCGGTGGAGACGCGAACGACAACGGAACCGTGACCCCGGTTCCCACGAGGTCGTTGAGCTCACCCGCACCCATGACACATGGTGTCGACGGGGCCGAGCAGTCGATCACGGCACCCCGGGCAGGGACGAACCCCTGCCGGTGCACGGTGAAGCTGACCACGAACCCGCCGCTGGCGTCGGCGTTGGTGATGCTTGCGCCCCCCGCTCCACCGAGACAAGAGTTCGCAGGTGTCGAAGCGATCACGGCATCGCTCTGGCACACACCGACGGATGCGAAAGGCGTGAACCAGGATCCCCGAACGGTGACGACCTGGAGGTCCTGGAGATCGGTGGCAGGTTCGACCACGAGCGCGCGCGGCGGCGTGTCGTCGTCGAGGATCGTGCCGGTCCCGATACCCCAGGCCCCACCCATCGTTGCGTTCGTGGAATTTCGGAACGACAGCACCACGAGCTCGTCGGCCTCCATGTCCACATCGCCGCTCACGACGATCGGCACCGTCTGCGCGGTCACCCCCGGCGGGAACGTCACCGTTCCACTGCCCGCCGCGTAGTCGACCCCCGGCTCCGCCGCCGGGAACGTCCACTGCGGGAGAAAGACCGGCACCCAATCGACCGTGACGACCTCGGCAGACGGAATCGAGAGCGTCACCGGAACCTCCAGAACCGTGGTTCCGGCATTCCCCTCGACCACCTCGCCGTGCCCGGGAAGCACGACCGGCACCTCCGCAACCTGCGCGGCGGCCGGCACGGTGCAGACCACGACCGCCAGGAGGATGGCTCCCGCTCCGGTGACGGCTCGTCGTCGCGGATGAGTCCACATGCCGATGACCTCCCAGGCGCCCACATGCGGGGCGACGCATCGATTGCCATGGTAAGCCCGACCCGGAAACTTGGCCAGAGGTGAATTCCGCGTGCCATCGACGCACACGCGGGCGATCGCCGTGGTCAGTCGTCGTTGTAGATCAGACCGAGAGCTTTCGTGGCGAGGACCCCGGTTCCGAAGGTGGCGTTGGTCGGAGCAGCCATCTCGATGGAGAGCCATTCGGTGTTCCAGAGCTGGCCACGCTCGTGGATCGTGTCGCCGTACACGTCGATCGACACCACCTTGAACGTCTCTCCCGGTGCGAACGTCAGCGTTCCCGCACCCGCTGCGTAATCGACGCCCGCTTCCGGTTCAGGATCAGGGACCGTCGAGCACTCGACCGTCACGGGTTTCCCGGACGCGGCCGAGAGCCTCGTCCTACGCGAAGCCCTCCGAGCCGACGCCATCCGACGCAACCCCGCCGACGGCATCCGCATCCTTCGTGGCCAGCGACAGGAGATGCAGTTCCTCACCGCCGACGAGGTGTTCGCCCTGGCCGACGCCGTCGAGCATCCGCCCCGACCCCGGAGTCAGCCGTTGCGGACCTCTCCGCAGTACGGGCGAGATCGCCCCTGCGGGTCGGGCGAGTGAACCCACTCCACCGCTGGGTCGAGGTCGCCGAGACCGCCGAAGAGATCCACGGCGGAGTCATCTACGGCCCTCCCAAGACCTACTCCCGCCGCCGGGTCGAACTCCCCTCCGGTCTCGCCGACGAACTCGCCGACCACTTGGCCCAGCGTCCGGGCGACCCCGGAGGCTTCGTCTTCACCGCCCCCAACGGCGGGCCCCTTCGCCACACCAACTTCTACGCCCGCCACTTCAAGCCCGCCGTCGCCCGGGCAGGCATCGACCCGACCACACGGTTCCACGACCTCTGCCACACCGCCGCGGCCTTGATGATCGCCGAAGGCGCCCACCTGCTCGTCGTCAAGGAGCGGCTCGGCCACTCCGCCATCACCGTGACCGCCGACCGCTACGGCCACCTCTTCCCGTCTCTCGAGGCCGCCCTCACAGCGAAGCTCGACGACACCTATCGAGCTGCCAGTGGGCCACAATCCGCCGGGCCAACTCCTGCCGAGATCAATACCCTCGCGAAGAAGCGAGGACCGAGGAGATGAGGATGTCGAACGACTTCGCCCCAGGCGTCACGGGAGATTCCGAGCCGACGATCGCCGAGATTGTCGCCGGTGTTCAACCCATGGGCGACCTCGGGCGCTTCGTGATCGATGACATGAGCGCCGACCAAGAAGCTGAGTTCTTCGCGATCCTCGACGAGGCTTGACCAGAGGCTGTCGCCACCATCCACAGCCTCGGCGATTGCCAGCGCCCAGAGCGGCAATTGCCCGTCAGCGGCTGCTGATAGGTGCGGCGAACTTCTTGGATCGCCCACGAGTAGAACGAAGCCTCTTTCTGTCAAGACCCTGGTTTCGAGCGCGTCGAAGCAGAACCCTTGGTCGAGGGAATACGGTTGTTGGTGGCCCGGGTGTGACTTGGTCCGAAGAGCCGGCTGTTCAGGATGCAGAGCCGGTCACGCTGGACTGCGTAGTCGTTCCTGATTGTCCACCCGGGTCACTTCATCGTCGGCCGAGATCGACCTGGAGTTGGCGCCACACGGCGTCGGACACGCGCCGCTTCAACGCACGCAACGCTTCCTTCTTCGTCTTGCCGTCGGCGAGCTTGCGGTCGTAGTAGATCCGACCGGGCGTGCCGGCATGGCGGATCTGAGTGACGGCGATGAGGTGCATGGCGTGGTTCAACTTGCGGTTCCCGCGCGGGTTCAACCGGTGCCGAGCTTTCGGTCCGCTGGAGGCCTCGATCGGGGCGGTGCCGTTGTAGGCGGCGAACTTCTCCTTCGTGGGGAACCGGGCTGGATCACCGGCATATCCCAGGATCAGTGCGGCCACGATCGGACCGACGCCGTAGACCTCGAGCAGGGTCGTGCCGGATGCGTCGACCGCATCGACGATCCGGCGGCGCAACGCGACGAGCTCTTGGTCGCAGCGGCGCATGTCGAGGACCAGTTCGGCGGCGATGGCCTTGCGGGCCACGTCGACGGGGTTGTCGGTCCGGACCTTGCGCAACGCAGCGGATGCCTGATCAGCCTTGAGTTTGCGGGCCATGCCGCCCGGGATCAGCTCGATCAACACCGCGTGCAGGCGGCACACGGCCTGCGTGCGGCGGGCGGTGACATCACCGAAACGACGGACCAACATCCGGACCGCCACGCGGTGATCATCCGCAGCGACGCGTCGCAGTCCGCAGTGCCGCAACCCAGCGACCGCCGTTGAGAGCGCGTCGTTCGGGTCGTTCTTGGCTGCCTTGGTCGAACCCAACAACCGGACCCGAGCCGCGAGCGTCGCTGGTACGTCGATGACATGTTCGCCCTCGGCGACGAGCTGTTGGGACAACAACTTGCCGAGCCCGTCCGCGGACTCGACCGCCCACGCCCGGTCCTCGAACGGCGCCGCCCACGCCCGGTCCTCGAACGGCGCCGCCCACGCCAACAACCGCTGCGCCTGGCAACGGTCTGCCGCGAGCTGGAACTCGGCCAGCGGGGCTTCGTGTTCATCGATGGCCACCGCGGTATGCGTGGCCTTGTGCGGGTCGATCCCGATGATGATCGTCATGGAGTTTCTCCTTCGTGAACGCCAATGTGGTGCGTCACGACGGGCACTCCTCATGTGGGTTGGTGCTGCTCGCCTCTTTCGAGCCACGCCGCGACATGAACCCTGGACCGGCCGACACTTCGTTCGAAAGCCAACCCGAACACGCCGAGCAGCAGGCACTTCAAGAGCCAGCCGACCCAGGATCCGATGACGCTACGAGCACCAGCTCAGCGTCACCCCAAATTCTCCATGAGGCACTTCGGTTCGCAGGGCCGGTGGACGCCGATCATGATCTCGTCAATACTGATCTCGTCGCCTCGAACGACGAGGCGACGAATCAGGGGAGGGCATTGTGATCTGGATCATTCATTACGACACGCGCGAGAGCATGAGCACCAAGGCGGAGTTTGGCGAGTTGATGAAGGCCTTCGGCGACCGAGGTGAGATGGAGGGCACGATCGCCCACTACGCGTACCCCGGAGGCGGCGGGGTCGTCATTGTTGAAGGTGACGACATCGGAGCGGTCTATGAGACCGCTCTGGCGTATACCCAGTGGCTCGACTTCGACGTCAAGGCGGCCATGAAGATCGACGACGCCGTGCCCAAGATCATGGAGTACCTCGGCGGCTGACCTGGTCCGG
>JBBKVY010000156.1:0-4203 GCA_037968675.1 Acidimicrobiales bacterium
GGGGGCCCGAACGTGGGCGCGCAGTTCCAGGGGTGGTGCCGAAACGGTCGGCGGCGATGGTCGACCATCTCGACCATCGTCGTCGCCGATCCGCCCGCCGCCTTCGGGTGGCGGGTCACCTTTATCGGTCGTCCGGTGGCGACCTGGCGTTACGACCTCGCCGAACACGATGGCGCGACGGCACTCGTCGAATCGGTCGTCGACGAGCGGGGCGTCCTGCTTCGCCGGCTGTCTCCCCTCATCACCGGCTCGGCCGATCGCGACGCCCGCAACGAGCACACGATGCACGTGACGCTGGATCGCATGAAGATCGAAGCCGAGCGGCGCGCCAGTCGTTCCTGATCGGTGACATCGCCGCGCACGCCTCGGGGCGGCGCGCCATGATGGGTCCATGCGACAGCGCTCCCTCGGAACCACCGGCGTCCGGGTCTCGAACCTGTGTCTCGGCGCCATGATGTTCGGCGCCATGGGCAACCGTGATCACGACGACTGTGTGGCCGTCATCCACGCTGCCCTCGACGCCGGCATCAACTTCATCGACACCGCCGACGTGTACTCGGCCGGCGAGTCGGAGGAGATCGTCGGCAAGGCCATCGCCGGTCGGCGCGACGACATCGTGCTCGCCACCAAGTTCCACGGACCGATGAGCGGCGACCCCAACACCCGTGGCAACTCTCGCCGGTGGATCGTGCTCGAGGTCGAGAACTCGCTCCGCCGGCTGGGCACCGACCACATCGACCTCTACCAGGTGCATCGTCCCGACCCGGCGACCGACATCGACGACACCCTCTCGGCACTGTCCGACCTCGTGCACCAGGGCAAGATCCGCTACGTCGGCTCGTCGACCTTTCCGGCCGACGAGATCGTCGAGGCCCAGTGGGTGGCCGAGCGGCGCGGCCACCAGCGCTTCCGGTGCGAGCAGCCGCCGTACTCCATCTTCGTGCGGGGCATCGAGGACCGGATCCTGCCGGCGTGCGAGAAGTACGGCATGGGCGTCATCCCGTGGAGCCCGCTGAACGGCGGCATGCTCACCGGCCGCTACCGTCCCGACACCGAGATCGAGAAGAAGGGACGGGCGGCACGCACCCCCGAGCGTTTCGATCCGGAACGCCCCGCGGTCGCCGCCAAGCTGGCGTTGGTCCCCTCGCTGGAGGCGCTCGCCGCCGAGGCCGGCATGCCGCTGACCCATCTGGCGTTGGCGTTCACCCTCAGCCATCCGGCGATCACGTCGGCGATCATCGGACCCCGCACGATGGACCAGATGACCAGCCTCCTCGACGCGTCGGACGTGTCGCTGGACGACGACGTGCTCGACCGCATCGACGAACTGGTGCCGCCGGGAACCAACGTGAACCCGGCCGACGCCGGCTACCAGTCGCCGTCGGTCGCGCAGGCGTGGCGGCGGCGCCGGCCACCGGGCGCTCGGTGATGGCGTGACCGACGCGCTTCCTCCCGGGCTCCGCCTCGCACGGACGACCCCGACCCTCGACGAGGCGTCGGTGCCGCAGGGCCTGCTGCACGACCACCGCATCGCCGCTGACGTCTGGGGACGGCTCATCGTGTCCACGGGCTCGCTGCAGCTCGTGTTCAGTGGCACCGATGCCGAGCAGACGGTCGATGCCGATCACCCGGGGATCATCCCGCCGGCGCAGCCCCACCACGTCGTGATCGACGGCCCCGTCTCCTTCGTCGTGGAGTTCCACCGCGCCTGAGTTCGTGTCGGTACCCCTGTCGTACCGTCGGAATCGACTTCCCCCGAGATCGCCCGGCCTGCCCGGGCGCGCCCTCCGGAGGAACGATGGACCCCACCCCTGCACCCGACGTCACCGACGCGCTCGATGTGCACACGCTCGCCGACGCCTTGTGCATCGGCCTCGACCTGGTCGACGTCTTCGGACGCGCCGGTGACTTCTGCGCCGTCTGGCTCGGCACGGACGACGGCGCCATGTGCGACTTCGTCATCTGCTCCGAGGACCGGGGCCGCGACGTCGACCACCTGGTGCGCTACGCCGCCATCGGCGCTCGCCTCGTCGACGCCCCGCGAGCGGTGCTGTGGCGCAGCGCCGACGACCTGACCGACGGCCCCGGACTGTCGTCGTCCTTCTTCGACCACCGCGACCTGTTGGAGGAGGCCGGTGCGCAACTGGTCGATGAGATCGTGCTCGGCGGCGACGAACTGCGCTCGCTGGCCATCACCACCTTCTCCGACCAACCCGGCTGGGACGACGTGTCGGACCGGATTCCCCTGGCCGGAGATCTCTGATGGCTCGGTGCCTCGAATGCGAGGGATCCGACCCCTCGAGGATGCTCGAGATGCACTTGTCTCGTCTCGACGACATCGGTTGGACCTTTGTCGGCGTCGCCGGACGACCGGCGTGGGCGTACACGGTCGGGCTGACGTGGAACTTCGATCACCCGGAACTGATCATCGTGCACCCGTCGCCCTCGAAGTCGGCAGACGTCGTGGGCCATGCGGTTCGCGAGGTCGTGTGGAATCGGCAGTTCGACACCCGCTCGATCCTCGACATCCCATGCGGTGGTCTCGCCCGATTCGGGTCGGTCCACCGGGCGAACCTGTCGAGCGAGTGGTTCGCGATGTGGCCGCTCCTGGCGATGGCCGACGACGGGCCGGGTGCGCTGTCATCGGCACTCCAGCTGATCCTCGGTTGCACCTGTGTCGAGTGCGCGAGCGTGCCGTTGCTGGATCAGCCACGTCTGCCAGGCCGGTGGTGACGTCGGGGGTCTTGTCGGCCCCCTGGCGTACCGAACACCCCGGATGCCTGACCTGTCAGACGGCGCGGCGGTCGATGCCGAGCCGGACCCGGTCGTGGGGGTCGAGCACACCCAGGGCCTGCTCGCACCGCGCGACGGGGATCTCGACTGCGTCGACCGCGACGCTGGCCTTGTCGAGCCCGGCAGACCGCCATCCCCGGAGTTGCACGCCGCCGTGTCGGCGAACGTGCGCGCTGCCTTCGTCGTAGAGCGGACGGACCCGGAGGATCGTCGGGTCGGTCGACCGGAGCACGACGCATGGCCGGTGTTTGCCGGGCGAGTCCTCACCGTCCCGGGTGAACGGGAGCCAGGCGATCACCACGGTCCCCGGCGGGCGCGCCGGGTGGGCGTGCGGACGTGGTGACTTCTCGGCCGGCCGAACGGAGGGGACGTGGTCCACGACCTCCGTGACCACCCAGCGGAACCCGCGCTGTTCGACCGCGAGCACGACCATGTCGTCGGCCCGCATGTGTGCGGGAGCATCGTCGAGGTCACCGGCGACATCGGGATCGTCGGTCGACTTCCACACCGCCGTGCCCGGCGCAGGGACGCCGACGATCCGGGCGGTGATCACGGTCCGGGTCACGGCGCCGATCCTGGCAGGTCGCCGAGCGCACTACGGTCCGGCCCGAAGGGGGCAAGCCATGACGTTCACAGGATTCCCGGTCGAGGCGATCGAGTTCTTCGAAGGCCTCGAGGCCGACAACACCAAGGCGTACTGGAACGACAACAAGTCGGTGTACGAGGAGTGCGTGCGGGCACCGATGGAAGTGCTGCTCACCGACCTGTCCCGCAGCTTCGGCGAGGGAAAGATCTTCCGTCCCTATCGCGACGTGCGGTTCAGCGCCGACAAGTCGCCGTACAAGACCAACATCGCCGCGACCATGGCGAAGGGCGGCTACATCAGTCTCGACGCCGACGGCTTCGGGGTCGGGACCGGCTACTACATGATGGCGAAGGACCAACTGGCGAAGTTCCGGGCGACGATCAACGACGATGCTGCCGGGCCGAAGCTCGAGAAGCTGATCGACAAGCTGCGGGCCGCGGACATCGAGGTGACGTCGCACGACACCCTCAAGACGGCACCTCGTGGCTACCCGAAAGACCACCCTCGGATCGAACTGCTCCGCATGAAGGGTTGCATCGCCTGGCGGACATGGGAGATCGGCGCCTGGCTCGACTCGCCCGAACCGAAGGACCGGGTGCGCGCGTTCCTGAAGACCGCCAAGCCGCTGGTGACCTGGCTCGACGCCAACGTCGGCCCCACCGAACTCGAGGGCGGCTGGGGCAACTGAAGACCCGTTGACGTAAGGGCTTGGAATCTCCTATCGTTTCGTGATCTTTCCATTGTCCTGGGGATGACCGTGATCTCGACTCGCATCGGAAGCTGCCTCCTCGCCGCCGCGCTACTGGCCGGCGCGTGTTCGGGCG
>JBBKVY010000157.1:0-38430 GCA_037968675.1 Acidimicrobiales bacterium
CCCTCGCCCCGCCCGACCCCTGACACCCACCGTTCTGGTACGACTTCGCGTCGCCTGAGCGTCGCGATGACCCACCAGAACCGGAGCTTGGTGGGTCAGGAGCGGGTGAGGGCGGGGGCGCGCTCGGCGGGTTCGGCGGCGAGCGACGCGTCGACGTGTGGCGGCTGGATGCCGAGGCGCGCCAACTCGCGGAGGACCAGCGCACCGGCGATGACGGACGCGACCGCGCCGAGCCAGATGCCGGCGGCAGCACCGAAGTTCTCCGACACCCACCCGGCGATGGGGCCACCGATGGGCGTGCTGCCGAGGAAGACGACCGCGGTGAGCGCCAGCGCCCGGCCGCGCATCTCGGGGGTGGCGCGGAGCTGGATGACCGAGTTGGCGCCCGAGATGAGGACGATCGTCGCGACACCCACGGGGATCACGGCGATCATCGCGAACAGGACATTGGGCGACAGCGCGAGGAGACCCATCGCCACGCCGAGCCAGATGGCCGACCATGCGAGCAGGTGGGTCGAGACGTCTCGACGGCGAGCGATCGCGAGTGCGCCCACCACCGAGCCGAGGCTCATCAGCGAGTACAGGAGCGTGAACGTGGTGGCTCCGCCGTCGAGCGCGCGTTCGGCGAACAACGGCAAGGTCACCTGGAACTCGAAGGCGAGCGTCCCCACGACGGCCATCAGCAGGATCGGCAACTTCAGACGGGGCTCCGACCAGACATACCGAAAGCCCTCGCGCAGCTGGCCCGATGCCTTCGCGACCTTGGGAGACGACCGGATCTTGCTCCGGTCCATCCGGGCCAATGCCACGAGCACCGCGAGGTAGGTGACGGCGTTGACGGCAAAGCACCATTCGACACCGACGCCGGTGATGAGCGCGCCGGCGACCGACGGACCGATCACGCGTGAGCCGGTCATGAGCGACGAGTTGAGCGCAACCGCGTTCGGAACGTCTTCCTGTCCGACCAGGTCGACAACCAGGGTCCGACGGACAGGATTGTCCATCGCGGTCACGAACCCGAACAGGGTCGAGAGGACGAAGATCGCCGGGATGCCGAGCCGATCGGTGAACACCAGCCCCACAAAGGCTGCGGCGATCACGGTGAACGCCGCTTGCGTCAGGAGCATGAAGCGGTGATGGTCGACGCGATCGGCGATCACGCCACCCCAGGCTCCGAAGAGCAACACCGGGAGGAACTGTGAGGCGGTCACGAGCCCGAGAACGAGACCGTCGTCCGTGAGCCGCAGCACGACCCAGATGACCGCGATCATCTGCATCCAGGTGCCCGCCTGGCTCACCAACTGTCCGGCGAAGAACAGGCGGTAGTTGCGGATGCGGAGCGATCGGAAGGTGTCGCCGGCGGCGAAGCGGAGCCGGGTCAAGCGTCGGCCCTCGGCTCGTCGGTGACCGCGAGGAGTCGCTCGAGCGGTTCGACGGCGGCGTCGAGGGCGGCGAGGTCGTCCGAGGACAGTTCACCGAGTCGATCGCGGAGCCATTCGTCTCGGCGTTCCCGGGACTCGACGAGTTGGCGGCGGCCCTCGGTGGTGACCGCAACGCGGGTCACGCGGCCGTCGGTCGGATCAGCAGTACGGCTCACCAGACCCATCTCCTCCAGCTTGGCGACGATGCGGGTGGTCGTGGGAGGTGAGACCTGTTCGACCGTGGCCAGCGCACCCAGGGTCAGCGGGCCTCGTACGTCGATCATCGCCAGCGCCGACTGGAGGCTCGGCGTCAACCCGGTGCCGGCCTGTTGCCGTTGGCGCCGTGCCAGTCGGACGATGACCAGACGGAGTCGGGCGACGTCGACGCGTCGCTTCGTGGAAGGTCCCATTACTTCGCAATGCTAATTAGCTATGCGAACGATTACACCGTGACGTCGGTCACCGAGCGGCGAGCACACTGTGGCGATGACCAGGCCAACGATCGACGATGTCCTTGCTCGCCTGCGGGAGATCTGCCGAGAGTTTCCCGAGGTCACCGAGCGCCCGAGTCACGGCGCTCCCACGTTCTTCGTGCGCGAGAAGAAGACCCTCGTGACCCTCCACGACGACCACCACGGCGACGGCATGCTGGCCATCTGGGCGCCAGCGCCCGCCGGCGTCCAAGAGGCGACGGTCGAACAGGATCCCGACCGCTTCTTCCGCCCCGCCTACGTCGGCCATCTGGGCTGGGTGGGGTACCGCCTCGAGGACGCCGACTGGGACGAGGTGCGCGGCATCGTCGAGGACTCGTTCCGCAAGGTCGCGCCCAAGGCGCTCGTCACGCAGTACGACGAGGCCTGAGATTCAACCCGCGAAGTGCGCGGCGACGTTGGCGACGCTCTCCTCGACGTTGGACTGGTGCCCCGCGGGGTAGCCCAGCAGCTTCAGTACCGGCTTGAGGGGTGACGTCGACATGTCGAAGGTCTCGGTGACCTTGGTGCCGCCCTTCGGCAGCGCCTCGACCTCCCAACGCCAACGGTGCTTGCCGGGATGGCACCAGGCGATCGTCTTGCCGGCCTCGAACTCCACCACGGTGTTCGTGATGCGGTAGGGCAGGCCGTGCATCTTCATCTTCATGCCGAACTTGTCGCCCGTGCCGCTGAGCTGTTCGGGTCCGTGTCGGTCGCCCTTGACCGACTCGTCGCCACTGATCTCCGGGTGGTTGGCCGGACGGCTGATGAAGGCGAACACCTCGTCGACCGGCGCATCGACGGTCGCGGAGGCGGAAGCGGTCAGATCGTCACTCATGCCCGTAGTTCTAACCGCGCAGGATCGCTACCGTCGACCGCTGATGACCGACGTGTCCGACCAGTCGCTCCCCGACCTCCGGGTACGCGTCGACCTCGACGGGCCGTATTCGGTCCGGCACTCGCTCCCCGGCTCCGGCGCGTCGATCGACCACACGTACCGATCCCGGTCCGACTCGGTCAGCTTCTCGGCTCGCACGCCCGAGGGCCCCGTCTCGGTTCGGGCCCGCACGAGCGACGGTGCGCTCGTGCTGGATGCCTGGGGTGACGGGTCACAGTGGATCGCCGAACGCGGCGCGACGCTCGCCGGTGCGCACGACGATCCGCGGGAGGTGCGGTTCGACCACGAACAGCTCGACGAGCTCAACCGGCGCCACCCAGGCCTGCGCCACGGTGCCCACGGCTGCGTGGTCGACAATCTCTTCGCCCGCGTCCTCGGCCAGCGGGTGCTCGCCGTCGAGGCCGGCCGGTCGTGGCTGGCCCTGTGTCGCGAGCTCGGCGACCCGGCGCCCGGGCCTCTCGGCCTCCAGCTCGCACCCGATCCCGAACGCGTCGCCAACACCCCGACGTGGTGGTTCCATCAGTTCGGGGTCGAGCGGGGCCGAGCCCAGATCCTGGTGACCGTCGCCCGCAACGCGAAGCGCCTGGCCGAAGTCGTCGACCTGCCGCTCCCGGAGGCCTACGGACGCATGCGAGCGGTACCCGGTCTGGGTCCCTGGACGGTGAACGGCATCGCCCGGACCGCGCTCGGCGATCCCGACGCCATCACCGTCGGCGACTACTGGATCAGCCACACGGTCTGTTCGTACTTCACCGGCCGTGCTCGGGGAAGCGACGAGGAGATGCTGGCACTCGTCGAGCAGTGGGAGGGCCAGCGCGGTCGGGTCGAACGGCTGATCCACCTCTCCGGCCACCGGATCCGACGTTTCGGTCCCGGGCGGAAGACCCCGCGTATCGCCAGCATGTAGCGACTCCCGCTGTCGATTCCGTCATGGTTCGACACGAGAACGGCACAGTTCGTCATGTCACCTTCCCGGGCCCGAAGCGATCGGAAGGGGTGCAGGTGCCACCACGAGGCGGCGCCGCACACCCCCCACCTCAGAACAAGGGAGAACGTCATGTACGACTTCGCACTCGTGGCCCTCATGGCTCTGGCGCTCGTCAAGACGGTCGACTTCGTCGTCGATCAGATGTCGGGCCTCGAACGCATGAGGAGCCTGCTCACCTTCGCCGGCGGCATCGCGACGATGTGGCTGCTCGACTACTCGCTGTTCACCCAGTGGGACATCGGCATCCGCGACGAGACGTTGGGCATCTGGATCACCGGGTTCATGGTGGCCGGCCTGACCGTCGTGTGGCGGGCGGTCTTCAGCTACCTCACCCACAACACGTCGCCGCTCGACGAGACGCTCGGCGACCACCATCCGCTGCTGGAGCGGGTCAGCTAGACCTCCTGCCCTCCCCGACCACGACAGACGCTGGTCCCGGCACCCTGCGGCCGGGACCAGCGGCGCGTTCGGGCACGGATGCGTACGCTCCGAATCGATGACACGGACGCACGCACCGCACCCCCTGCACACCACCGGCGCCGATTGCGGCTGTGGCGGTCCGCTCTACGCAGGTCTCGCGGCGTTGACGACGGTGCCCGAGCCGGTCGCTGCACCGACGCGTCCGCCGCGGTCCCGGACCGGGACGACCATCCTCGTCGGGGCCACCGTGTTGCCGGTCGACGAGGCGTTCACCGAAGCCGAGGCGCTCGCCATCCGGGACGGTCGGATCCTCGCGGTCGGATCCGTGGCCGACGTCCGTGAGGCGGCCGGCGACGACGCCGAGGTGATCGACCGGACCGGCGCCACGATCCTGCCCGGATTCATCGAGCCGCATGCGCACCTGCTACCGACCGCGCTGCTCGACACCTTCGAGGACATCGGGCCGTTCTCGTTCGACACCGTCGACGAGGCGATCGCCCATCTGCGCACGGTCGTCCCGTCCACGCCGGACGGCGCGTGGATCCGTGGCCGACAGTTCGACCCGTCGCTCCAAGCCGGGCCGGACGAACTCACCACCGAGATGCTCGACACGGTCTCGGACACGATCCCGGTCGTGGTGATGAACGCATCGGGTCACTTCGCCTACGCCAACTCCGCCGCCCTCGCCGCGGCAGGCGTCGATCGCGACACGCCCGACATCGACGGGTCGCCCTATGGCCGATACGACGACGGTTCGCCCAACGGGGTGCTGATGGGGCAGGGCGCGATCCTCAGCGTCATGTCGGCCAACCCCTCGTTGATCGACCTCGACATCCTCGCCGAGGCGCGCAACGTCGCCGACCGCGCGGCGAGCAACGGGGTCACCACCATCTGCGACCAGGGAACCGGCTTCCTCCTCGGCCCGGGCGACATCGACCTGTTCGAGTCCCTCGCCGCCGCCGGCCTCCCGACCCGCTTGCGTTACTCCCTCTACGACAATCGAGGCGACGGCTTCGACGAACGGGGTATTGCGCCGGGTGACGGCGACGAGTTCGTCAGGGCAACGGGATGGAAGATCGTGTCCGATGGATCGAACCAGGGTCGGACCGGATCGCAACGCGAGCCCTACCTCGGCACCGACGACCGCGGACTCCCCTACCTCGAGCCCGACGACCTGGTCGAGAAGGCGCGGCATCGCGCCTCGCAGGGCTGGCAGATCGTCATCCACGCCAACGGCGACCGCGCGATCGACATCGCGCTCGATGCCCACGCTGCCGCGGTGGAGGCCGGTGGGCCCGACCGTCGCCATCGCATCGAGCACTGCTCGATCCTCCACGACGAGCAGATCGAACGGATCGCCGAGCTCGGGCTGTCGCCCTCGTTCCTCATCGGGCACGTGCACTTCTGGGGCCAGGCGTTCCGCGACGAGATCTTCGGGGCCGAGAAGGCCGCGCAATTGGACCGAACTGCTTCGTGCTCGGCTGCGGGAATCCGCTGGACGATCCACTCGGATGAGATGGTCACGCCGATGCAGCCGCTCCGTTGCATCCACAACGCCGTCACCCGTGAGATGTGGCGTGAGCCGGGATCGATCCTCAACGCCGACGAATGCGTCCCGGTCGAGACGGCCATTCGCGCCATGACCGCCGACGCGGCATGGCAATGTCACAGCGAGCAGGAGATCGGGACGCTCGAGCCGGGCAAGTGCGCAGACTTCGTGGTCTTGGCCGAGGACCCGCGAGCAGTGGATCCTCGCGACCTCGCCGGCATCGAGATCCTCGAGACCTGGATGGACGGCGAGCGCCGCCACTGACTCCAACGCTGGCGACGGTCCGACCCAGGGGCAAGAGCGGGCCGGGGCCGAGTTGACTCATCGTCCGGGGCCGTGGTGCGCTCATGGCGATGCCGGATCGGATCTCGAAACGCCTCCTCGTCGCGGCCGGCGTCGTGATGCTCGGTCTGGTGGGCGCCTGTCGCTCCGGCGAGGACGCGGCCCCCGAACCATCGGGCGCTGCCGAGCAGGTCGCCGCCGCGATCAGTGCCGGGGACTTCGCCGACGTCGCCTTCGTCGCCGGCACGACCTCGACCGAGGTGACGGAGGCATTCTCCGCGGTCGTCGAGGGCATGGGCGATGCGCGACCGAGCGCCGTCGTCGGCGGCATCGTCGTGGACCCCGAGGACGAGACCCTGGCAACTGCGGTGCTCGACGTCGTCTGGCCGTTGGACGAAGACCGCGAGTGGGCGTACGAGACCGAGGCCGAGCTCACGCTCGTGGAGGGCGAGGACGACGAGGACGATCGCTGGGCACTCGAGTGGACCCCGTCGGTCATCGAGCCGAGTCTCGAGCCGGGTGAGCGATTCACGCGGGAGCGGATCGTGCCCGAGCGGGGTGACATCCTCGGACTGGACGACCAGCCGATCGTGGTCCAGCGACCCGTGCAACGGATCGGGATCGACAAGACCAGGGTCGATCCCGCGGGAGCGGCCGACTCCGCATTCGCGTTGGCCACCGCACTCGATCTCGACGACCCGGGCGTATACCGCGATCGGGTCGTCGCCTCCGGATCCGGCGCCTTCGTCGAGGCGATCACCGTCCGGGACGACGGCTCGTTCCCCCTCGACATCGACCGCATCGACGGCATCCAGGGATCGTCACGGATCTCGGACGAACTGCTGCTCGCCCCCACCCGCGAGTTCGCACGTCCGATCCTCGGCACTTCCGGAGACGCGACGGCAGAGCGGATCGAAGAATCGGGAGGGCGCCTGGAGGTCGGCGACACCACCGGGATCTCCGGTCTCCAGTTGGCCGCAGAGGACCAACTCGCCGGCCAGATGGGTGTCATCGTGGGCGCGGTCACCGACGACGAGGCTGCCCAGCCACGTGAGGTGTTCCGCCTCGACGCCGTCCGTGGCCAGACCCTTCGAACGTCGTTCGACGTGACCACGCAACTCGCGGCAGAGGGCGCGCTCGCCGCCGTCGACCCACCGAGCGCGCTGGTCGCCATCCGTCCGTCGACCGGCCAGATCATCGCGGCTGCGAGCGGTCCCGGGAGCCAGGGCTTCTCGACGGCGACGCTCGGCCAGTACGCACCGGGGTCGACGTTCAAGGTCGTCAGCTCGCTCGCGCTCCTCCGGTCCGGGCTCACACCGGAGAGTCCCGTCGAGTGCCCGCCCACGATCGACATCGACGGCCGGGCGTTCAAGAACTACGGCGACTACCCGGCGTCGCGACAGGGCGCGATCACGCTCCGTGACGCAGTGGCGAACTCGTGCAACACGGCGATGATCGGTGCGGGTCGCGACGTGCCACAGGATGCACTGACCGCAGCGGGGCGCTCCCTCGGTCTCGGCGCCGTCGCCGACGTGGGCGTGCCCCACTTCGAGGGCGCCGTCCCGCCCGAGGCCGGCCCGGTGCAGCACGCCGCCTCGATGATCGGACAGGACCGGGTCCTCGCCTCGCCCCTCGGCATGGCCTCGGTGGCGGCGTCGGTCGCTGCCGGCCGACAGGTCCTGCCGAACCTGGTCCAAGGGGACCAGACCGCCGCCACCACCGACATCGATGAATCGGTGACCCCGGCCGAGGCCGCACAACTACGGGCGATGATGGAGGCGGTCGTGTCCGAGGGGAGCGCGAACTTCCTCGCCGACCTCGACGGTCCACCTGCGGGGGCCAAGACCGGCACGGCCGAGTACGGCACCGACGTGCCACCTCGCACCCACGCGTGGATGATCGCCTTCCAGGGCGATCTCGCCGTCAGCGTGTTCGTCGAGGACGGTGCCGGCGGGTCGAGCACCGCCGGACCGATCCTGGAGCAGTTCCTCCGCGCCGTCGCCGTCACTGGGTGAGCAGCGACCGGCGCAGCACTGTCGCCATGTGCTCGACGTAGTCGTCGCCGCTCCAACCGAGGTGCGTGGTCAACTCGGACCATGCGTCGAAGTGGGCCACGGCGTAGAGCGTGTCGGTGGCACGGTCGACCGTCCACGACTCATCGAGGTCGCCGAGGCTCTGGAGCCGCTCGACCATGGCCCGGAACGTGGCGTGGCGGAAGGTCATCCGGTCTCGCCATGCCGCACGCAGCGTGGCGTCGTCGCTGTCGCGCAGGACTCTCGCGACGGGCGCGACCGATGCCCAGAACTCTGCGTTGAGGCGCATCGCCCGTTCGATCAGTTGGTCACCGCTCGCCGCCGCACCGACATGGGCCAGCGACGCGTCGAGATCGCGTCGCTGGTCCATGGCCGACACGAGGGCGAGCAGCAGACCCTGGCGATCGCCGAAGTGGAGGTACAGCGCCTGTCGCGACACGCCGGCGGACGCCGCCACCGCTCCCAGCGTGATCCGCGATCCCTGCTCCGCAACCAGACGCTCGGTCACGTCGAGGATCCGACGGCGCGTCTCCGGATCTCCGTACGACTCGTTACTTGACATGGTGTAAACCTCGGTCGAGACTGAGTCGGACTGATGGTTGACGGAGTGTAAATCGAGACGGAGGAGTGTGTCGTGACCGAGGCATTCGAGCAGACCCAGGCAGCGACCCTGGACCGACATGGCGTCGTCGCCGAGCGACGGCTCATCGACGTGCCGGTGCTGGACGGTGGCCGGGCCCAGGTGCTCGTGACCGGCGATGGTCCGTCGATCGTGCTGGTGAACGGGATCGGCATCCCCGCGGCGATGTGGGCACCGCTCATCGCGCACGTCGCCGGCTTCACCGTGTATGCGGTCGACCTTCCTGGTTACGGACTCACCGACCCGCTCCCCCGCCTCGCCGATCACCTGCGCGACGACGCGGTGACGTTCCTGGAACAGGTGCTCGACCGTCTCGACGTCGACGACGCGACGGTGGTGGCCAACTCGCTCGGCTCGCTCTGGGCGCTCTGGTTGGCGGTCGACCGCCCACACCGTGTGAGGCGCATGGTCCACGTCGGCTGCCCCGCCCTCGCGCCCGGCACCTCGGCGCCGCTGCCGATGCGCCTGCTGTCGTGCCGGCCCCTCGGCCGCCTGCTGATGCGGATCCAGCCGCCCTCGCCGGCACAGGTGGTGCAACTCGCCAAGACCGTCCATGAACACCCGCTGCCGCCCGAGATCGCGGATCTGATTCTCGAGACCGAACGCCTCCCCCACTTCGAACCCAGTTTTCGCGCGATGTTGCACCGGCTCCTGCGTGTTCGTGGCGCTCGTCCCGACGTCGCGCTCGGCGACGGCGACCTCACCGCGGTCTCGCAGCCCAACCTGGTGATCGTCGGTCGCGACGACCCGATGGGCAGCCGCGACGCCGGCGAACGGATGGTCCGCGCGTTGCCGGATGCCTCACTGCACGTCGTGGACGGCGGCCACGCACCCTGGCTCGACGAGCCCGGACGCATCGCCGAGCTGACCACCACGTTCCTCCGCGACCGCTGAGCAAAGAATCGCCCGGGTCACTTGGTCGCGATCCCGTGGATCGCGGTGTTGACCGGCACGAACAGTGAGCGGCGGAATCGTCGCCGGGTGAGATGCACGTCGGAGAACCCGGTGCGCTCGATGGCGGCGGCCGTGTCACGACATGTGTCGCAGCCCTCGTACACCCACCGCCACGGTCGTCGCAGCAGCCGCTGGAGCCCACGCCGCGGACTCCACGCCGAGGCCGCGACGTGCTCCACGAACCGGAATCGCCCGCCGGGGCGAAGGACCCGCCGGATCTCCGTGAGGACTGCGTCTGGATCGTCGACCGTGCACAGCACGAGGGAACACAGCACGTCGTCCACCGTCGAGTCCTCGAAGGGAGACGTTCGGCAACCTCGGCATGGAGCGCGAGATCGATGTCGCGTGCAGCAGCTCGTCGTCGGAGGCCGGGATGCATCGCGAGGTTCGGTTCGACCGCGACCAGGCGGCAGCCGGTCGGCACGAACTCGAGGTTGGCCCCGACACCGGCGCCGATCTCCACCAGTGCTCCCGGCCGAAGGCCCTCGAACGCAGCCTGTTTGTGCCGACCTCCGATGTACGCGATGTAGCCGTCGAAGGCCGTGAAGAACCAGGCGTTGAACCGGCCGCGGCGTCCGCTGTCGAAGGCGCCACCGGCGTCGAGATGATCGAGGTCGTCGGGATGGGCAGTGGTCGTGGTCATGACCTCCACCATCGACGATCGGCGACTCCAGACCTTGGGGGTCGGATGGAGATTCCGTGGAGATCCACGACCGGGTCTCCCGAGTTCGGGAGCACGAGGTGACTCCGATCTGATCGGTCGGCCGCACACTCAACGGGCCAGTCGGATGCTGAACCTTCTGGCCTCGTCCACTGCTGCATGGGAAGGTCGTGGGATGCTCCACAACCACTTCGGCGAGGATGTCGCCGCTCGCTACGACGAGGCGTCCGCCTCCATGTTCGAACCCAGCGAGCTCGATGCCACCGTCGACCGGCTCGCCGAGCTGGCAGGCAGCGGTGCGGCCCTGGAGTTCGCCATCGGGACCGGGCGCGTGGCCATACCGCTGGCGGCGCGCGGTGTCCCGGTCGTCGGGATCGAGTTCTCCGACGCCATGGTCGACCAGCTGCGACGGAAGGATGGTGCCGGCGACATCGGCGTGACCGTGGGCGACATGGCGACGACGCGGGTCGACGGGAGCTACTCGCTCGTCTACCTGGTGTTCAACACGATCGGGAACCTGACCACGCAGGACCAGCAGGTCGCGTGCTTCGCCAACGCCGCGGCGCACCTCGACCCCGGCGGCCACTTCGTGATCGAGGTCGGAGTGCCGCGGCTGCGGACGTTGCCACCGGGCGAGGATGCCCACGTGTTCTCGCACGCACCCGGCTCTGTGGGCTACGACCGCTACACCGACCTCGTCGCGCAGCAGGCGACGTCACACCACTTCGTCGCCGCGACGTCCTCCAGGGGTTCCGGGGCGGCCGAGGTCCGGACGCCGTTCCGCTACGTGTGGCCGTCGGAGCTCGACCTCATGGCCAGGCTCGCCGGGATGTCGCTCCGCCACCGCTGGGCCGGTTGGGATCGCGCGCCGTTCACCGGCGACAGCACGTCGCATGTCTCCATCTGGGAGAAGACGGATGATGTCCGTGCGACTGTGACACCTCCGACGTGACCGGCGCGGGGGATCGCTACGACACCATCGGGCGTTCGTACGCCAAGACACGTCGGGAGGATCCGCGCATCGCGGCGCAGCTCCATCCGGTGCTCGGGGAAGGGACCGTCGTCAACGTCGGTGCTGGGTCCGGGAACTACGAGCCGATCGACCGCGAAGTCGTCGCGGTCGAGCCGTCGACCCGTATGGTCGCCCAACGGGACGACCGACCTGCGCACGTCGTGCACGGCGTGGCCGAGTCGCTGCCGTTCGTGGACGACTCGTTCGACGTCGCCATGGCGGTGCTGACCGTGCATCACTGGTCCGATCCCGTCGCGGGGCTCCACGAGATGCGCCGGGTCGCGAGCCGCCAGGTCGTGTTCTTCTTCGAGCCACTGCACACGCACGACTTCTGGGCGCTCGACTACTTCCCCGAAGCGCTGTCGCTTCCGACCGAGAAGGATCCGCCGGGAGAACAACTGCTCGCAGGTCATCTCGATGTTCGGGAGGTCCGGTCGGTGCTCATCCCCCACGACTGCATCGACGGGTTCGGCGCCTCGTTCTGGGGTCGGCCCGAGGCCTATCTCGACCCCGAGGTGCAGGCCGGGATGTCATGGCTGGCGATGCTGTCGGCGGGCGATCGTGACCGGGGAACCGCCCGACTGCGCGCCGATCTCCACTCGGGCGAGTGGGATCGTCGGCACGGCCACCTGCGTCGACAGGACGTGTTCGACGGCGGCTACCGCATCGCGGTGGCGGGCGACGCTTCGGTCGAGCAACGCACGAGCTGAACGAACGCTGCCCCTGGTCGGGGGTGAGCTGACGAGAGCCGCTGACCTATCGTCGGCGACGTGGACCACGACGAGAAGTTCCGCATGGGTCAGCTCGACCACGTGCACATCCGCGTCCCCGATCGGGCCGAGGCTGCCGCCTGGTACGCCGAACATCTCGGGTTCGAACCAGTGCACGACTTCGACTTCTGGGCGACAGGAATCGACGGCGGACCGCTGCAGATCTCGGCTGACGGCGGCAGGTCGATGCTCGCGTTGTTCGAGACGAGCGAGGGTCATCCGATGATCGCGCAACAGACCGGTGTCGCGTTCAGCGTCGACGCCGAGACCTTCATCTCCTTCGCTCGATCGCTGCCCGGCCAGATCAATGGTCCCCTGGGGACTCCGCTCAGGCAGACCGACCTCATCGACTTCGACATGTGCTGGGCGTTCGACCTCGCGGATCCGTGGGGCAATCAGTACGAGTTGAACTGCTACGACTACGACCGGATCAAGACCGAGCTCGTCGAGGCCGGAGGGATCGAGACCGTCCGTTACTGGCCGGTCGAGATCTACCGTCAGCACACCGACGGCGATGCGTCACACCCGGCGTGAGCTGGTCGTGCGGGCGGTGAAGACCAGCTCGAGGTCGGGCCGATCGGGAGCGTCTCGCACCACATCCACGACATAGCCGGCGCTCGAGAGTGCGTCGCCGATCTCGGCTTCGTCCCGGAAACGGAGCGTGGAGTCCGACGTGAGGACGGCGCCGTCTCGCGCGAAGACGAACGTCCAGCGGAAACTCACCTGCGGAAGCGAAACGTCGATCAGATCGACCCAGGTCTCGACGACACCGACGTCCGGGAGATCGACCCGACGGAACGACTCGGCCCTGTTCCAGTGACGCCACGCGGCGGCGGACGGATCGCGTGTCTCGAAGACCAGGCGTCCGCCGGGACGAAGTCGGGAGCGCACGCCCGTCAGGACGTCCGTCCACGACTCGTCGGTGACGAAGACCTGGGCAACGTTTCCGGTCATCACCGCGAGGTCCGCGGCCATCGGCGGCAGCTCGCCGACGGTCCCGTGGTGCCAGTGCACACCGTCCGCGCCGGGCTTCGCCTTCGCGACCGCGAGCGACGCAGCGGCGGGGTCGATCGCAACGACATCGAGCCCGCGGGACGCGAGCTCGCAGGCGAGCGTGCCGGTACCGCAACCCACGTCGAGCACCGAGGTGGCGTCGAGGTCGGCGATCAGGTCGACGTACGGATCGAGATCACCCCGGTCGGGGTCGAGCGGATCGTAGATCGCCGCCAGCCGGTGATCGGAGAAGATCGGATCGCTCACGCGAGTCAGTCTTGCCGTGCTCGCGGGTAGAAGGGACCCATGGAACCGAGCGTTCGCAAGGCAGAAGACCGATCCCGGTACGAACTGGTGCTCGACGGCGAGGTGGTCGGCATCGCCGACTATCGCGACGACGGCCGACAGATCGTGCTGCCACACACGGTGATCGACCCGGGGATGCGGGGGAAGGGTCTCGGTGACGTGCTCGTGGCCGCCGCCCTCGACGACGTCCGATCGCAAGGTCGCTCCGTCGTCCCCACGTGCTGGTTCGTGGCCGAGTTCATCGAACGGCATGCGGACTACGGCGACCTCGTCGCCTGATCCGCCGGAGAGTCCTGGCTGCCGGGAGTGTCACACCGCACCCGTAGCATCGAACGAGTGAGTGCTCCCGGACCTCCGATACTCGGCCGCGGCGTCGTGACGGCCGGCAGCGAGCCTCCTGCACCGTGGGCATCGGCGCCCGTCGTGGTCATCGACGACGCAGTCGTCGCCGACCCGCGTTCCACCGTCGAGCACCTGCACGCGGCATGGGCCGCACGTCGACCGATGGTCATCGACCTGCGCATCGACCCGGTTGGATTCCGCCGGCCCATGACCTATGTCGTCCAGCCGTGGGAGCTCTCACCCGACTTCGAGCTCTGGCTCGACCGGCTCCACTTCCTCGTCTGGAACAACACCTACGACGCGCGCGCCGGAACGCCGATCTGGTGGTGGGGTCGAAAGGCCGCTCGGATCGACGGAACCGCGTCCGACGAGATGGAACCCGCGGCCGCCGGCGACGTGATCCTCCCGGACGGCACGATGGCCTGGGTCGACGGGGGGCCGCCCGACGACGTCGATCCGTCACTGCTCGACGGCGCGGTGCTGATCCGGGCCGAATCGGTCGATGCCGGGCGGCTCGACCACGTGCCGGTGTGGACCGCGCCCACGGCGGAGCTGGCGGCGGACCAGCTCGCCGCGGTGAGCCACCGGGGAGGACCGGCGCGGATCATCGCGCCGGCCGGCTCGGGCAAGACCCGGGTGCTGACCGAACGGCTCCGACACCTGCTCGCCGACCGGAACCACGATCGATCAGGCCTCCTGGCGGTCGCCTACAACCGCAAGGCACAGGAAGAGATGGCGGCGAGGACCGACGGGCTGCACGCTCGCATCCAGACCTTGAACGCACTGGGATACGAGCTCATCGGACGGCGCATGGGCGGCCGGCCCCACATGATCGACGAACGCGAGGTCCGTCGTCGCCTGGAACCGCACCTGCCGAAGATGCAACATCGACTCAACACCGACCCGATGGCGCCGTACCTCGAAGGGCTGTCGATCGTCCGCCTCGGTCTCGCCGACCCCGAGGTGGTCGAGCTCGAAGCCGACGCCCCCGGACTGGCCGGCGCGGTCGAGCCGTACCGAGCGGGCCTCCGCCGGGACAACGTCCTCGACTTCGACGAGCAGATCGTCCATGCCGTCGAGCTGCTGCTCACCGACGGCGAGTTCCGACGGAGCGAGCAGGCTCGGCATCGTCATCTCCTGGTCGACGAATTCCAGGACCTGACACCGGCGCACGTGCTCCTCCTACGCCTCCTCGCCGCACCCGGCTTCGACGTGTTCGGCGTCGGTGACGACGACCAAGTCATCTATGGCCATGCCGGCGCCAGTCCGCGGTTCCTGATCGACTTCGCCGAGCTGTTCCCCGGCGGGCACGAGCACGCCCTCCAGGTCAACTACCGCTGCCCGCCTGCGGTGGTCAGCGCTGCCCGGCACCTGCTCGCCTACAACGAGCAGCGAGTCGACAAGACGATCGAAGCCGCACGCCCGGATGACGAGCCCGATGCGCTGACCATCACGTCGCACGCCCCTGACCAGGGCGCGGTTGCCCTCGTCGAGGCCGTGAGGACCGCGCTCGCCCAGGCCGGCGATCCGGCGCAGGTCGCCGTCCTCGCCCGCACCAACTCCCTGCTCCTCGCACCACACGTCGCCCTCGTGGGCGCCGACGTCCCGGTCACCTCGGTGCTCCGGGCCGACGTCCTCAGCCGGGTCGGTCTGCGCGCCGCACTGGCGTGGCTACGGATCGCCGGCGACCCGGGGGCCATCGACTCGCAGGATCTCGTCGAGGTCTCCCGTCGTCCGAGCCGGGGCTTCCCTCGATGGATCGACAAGTGGCTCGGTCGCTGTACGTCGGGGCACCAGGTCGCGAAGGCGGCGGAGCGGATCGACGATGCCCGCGTTGCCGACAAGATGCTCGACCTGGCCGAGGACATCGAGAAGCTGGCCGACGAGTCGGGCGACACCACACGCGAGCGACTCCAGTTCATCCGCGACGAGATCGGTCTCGGAGACGCGATGACGCTGCTCGACGGCCGTCCCGGTGCCGAGGGCTCGTCGCATCTCGACGACCTCGACGCACTGCTCCAGGTGGCCGACATCCAGGCCGACCCCGACCTGTTCGAGACCTACCTCCGGCGAGCGCTCGAGGCCGACCGAGCCGACGACGGCACGGGCGTGACCCTCTCCACCGTGCACCGGGTCAAGGGCCGCGAGTGGCCCCACGTGATCGTGTTCGGCGCCAGCAACGGAATCTTCCCCCACCGACTCGCCGAGGACGTCGAAGAGGAACGACGGGTGTTCCACGTCGCCGTCACCCGAGGCATCGATTCGGTGAGCATCCTCGTCGACCAGGATCGACCGAGTCCGTTCATCGCTGAACTCGACGGCTCGGCGGAGAAGCGTCCGGCCCGTCAACTGGTCGCCAGCCGGTCGGCTCCGGCGACGTCGCGGAAGCCGGCGAAGTCCGCCGATCAGAAGGGCTACGACGACCTCGACCTCCAGGGGGAAGATCTCGTGGTGTTCGAGGAACTCCGCACGTGGCGGGCCGAGACCGCGAAGCGCCAGGGCGGGCCGGCCTTCACGGTGTTCAACGACGCCACGCTGAAGGCGACGGCGAAGGCGAGGCCCGACTCGCTCCAGGCGTTCAGCAGGATCAAGGGCGTGGGACCCACCAAGCTCGACAACTACGGCGACGACGTCTTGGAGATCGTCCGCCAGTTCGCCTGAGTCCTGCGGACGAGCACACGACATCCCCGAGTAGCGACACCGGGCGACGGCGTCCATACTGCCCAGCATGGCTGTCGCCGACGAGCTGATCGATGATGACTTCCGGTGCGCGCCGTGGACCGCCGCGCAGGGCTTCGACCCCATCGGCTCGGCCACGACGTTCGATCGCCTCGTGACCGTCGAGGTGCCGGGCCCATGGCCATCCGACGTCGGCGATCTCGAGTGGATCGCGCCGCTCGACGTGCCCCTCGGGACGCGTGTCCAAGCGATCGTGCCCGAGTCGGGGCGAAGCGACGGCAGGGTGCTGCTCACGCGCTGGGAACGCACCGCCGCCAGACTCGGCGGCGCCGACTGCCTCGTTCCCGCCGACGACGTTCCAACGGCGCTTGCCGCGTTGGTCGCGGGCGCCACGCCCGATGCCGAGCTGACGGAGGCACCGCCGGAGATTCTCATCTGCAGCCACGGCAGCCGCGACCGGTGCTGCGGCGGGCCGGGCACTCGCCTCGCGGTCGAGACCCGCGCTGCCCTCCCCCACATGCGCGTTCGACGGACCAGTCACCTCGGCGGCCATCGGTTCGCCCCCACAGCGCTCACGCTTCCCGACGGACGCATGTGGGCGTACCTGGACGCGGGCGCCTTGGCTGGGATCATCCGTCGCGCCATGCCCGCAGGCGAAGCACGGGAGTTCTACCGGGGCAACGTCGCGCTCGATGCCTGGTCACAGGTGGTCGAAGGCACGGTCCTCGAGGAGTGCGGTTGGACGACGGTCGACTTCGACGAACTCGTCGGGTCGGCCGACGTCGACGGCGATCGGGCGACGGTCGCCCTGCACTGGACCACGTCCGGCGCCACCGACGAGCGCACTGCCGACGTGGAGATCGCCGGCCGATACCCGGTGCTCCAGTGCGGGCTCGTGCCCTCGGAAGCGAAGAAGCAGTCCCCCGAATACCGCATCGTCGAGTGAACGACGGTGACCTGGCCACATCCTGACAGTGGCGACCGGCCACACCTCCGGTCGATGGCCCTGCTGGCCGTGGTCCCCACCGCGATCGACATCGCGCTCCTCGTCCTGTTCCGCCAGGCCTTCGGATGGCCGCTGATCGTCGCCGACACGGCCTCGATCGGCGTCGCCAGCACGACCTCGTTCCTGCTCCACCGCCTGTCCGCGCTTCGATCGAGCCCGTACTCCCGCTGGGTGCAGACACCGATCGCGTTCGTCCTCGTCGCGGTGGCCGCCGGCGCAGTCGACGTCTTGGTCCTGCGAGTCGCGTTCACCACCGCCGGCTTCACGACGGCCGGCGGTCTCGTGGTGGCGAAGCTCCTCGCGATCTCGGTGTCGGTCGTCGTCCGCATGATCGGGTACCGGTCGATCCTCGCCGAACTCGTGCATCGCGACCGTCCGGCGCTCCCTCGACCGCTCGACGACGGCACCTGCCGTCTGACCGTCGTCATCCCTGCGTTCCGCGAAGCAGATCGGATCCGCTCGACGGTGCGCGCCATCGCCGACGAACTGGCCGACATCGACGCGGCAGGAGGCCTCGAGATCATCGTCGTCGACGACGGCTCCGGCGACGACACCGCTGATGCTGCGCTCGCTGCCGGCGCCGATCAGGTCATCGTGCTGCCGCGAAACCGGGGAAAGGGCGGCGCGGTCAGCGCGGGGATGATCGCCTCGACCGGCCGGGCCGTCGCATTCACCGACGCAGACCTGGCGTACGACCCGCCGCACCTCCGGCGGCTCCTCGGGGCCATCGAGACCGGATGGGACGTCGCGGTCGGCAACCGCCGGCTGCCGGAGTCGGTGGTGGCCCGATCGAGTGTCATCCGTCGTCTCGGGAGCGCCATCGTGAACCGCCTGTCCGGTGCGGTGCTCCTCGCGGCGCCGACCGACACCCAGTGCGGCCTCAAGGGCTTCCGCGGGGATGTTGCGAGAGACCTCTTCGCCCGCACGCACGTCGAGGGATTCGCGTTCGACATCGAGGTGCTGCACCTCACCGAACGCGAGCAGCTGTCGCTCACGGAGATCCCGGTCACCCTCGACGAATCGGGCGCGGCCTCGACCGTGAACGTCGCCCGTGACGTGGTGCGCCTGGTCGCCGACATGGTCCGCATCCGAGTGTGGTCCACCCGCGGGGTCTACGACCGAGAGCCGGACGACGAAGCCGTCAGCTGATCACGGGATCGTCGCCCCGGTCACTCGCTCCAGTCGGTCTGGTCATCTCGGGTCGGTTGCCGTCCCGTGCGAAATGGACTGAGCGGTGCATCGATCAACAAGATGCGGTGCCGGGCCGTCGCCAGGTCGCCAGACCACTGACGCCAGTCGCGGAGGCCGGCGTCGCCGCCAGGGAGGTGGCCGTCCTCGAATCGAGCCCATGCGTCCCACGACGGGATCGACCACAACAGGATGCACTCGTCGTCGTCGACCATCGTGGTGGCGAACGCCCCGACGAGCGTGAAGCCGTAGTCGCCGTACACCGGCACGGCGCGCTCCCGGGCGAGTTCGAGGAAGTCCCAGTTGGTGCCGGGCCGGACCGAGACCAACTCGTGCGCGTAGGCCACGCCACCGGCGCCGCCTGCGCAGAGGTCATCGATCGTCGGGCTCCACGGCGCCGGCTTCACCAGCCGATCGAAACCGCCACGCCGGAACACACTCGCCTCGGCCCACCACTTCTCGAGCACCGGGTCTTGCGCACCGGGGCCCACGGCCTCGGCGGCGAACGACGCGGCAAGGCCGCCGAACCCCGGTTCCTCCCACATGTTCACCACCTGGGGCCACGCGCCGGTCGTGCCGAGCACGCTCCAGATGCCGAACAGCTTCTGGTCTCGATTCTCCTGCGCCCACGGACTCCAGTTGGCCGCCATGTGGTGGACGTAGTCGGCGCGGTGATGTCCTCGGATGTCGATGAACTCATGGATGTAGACGTTGTCGTTGGTCGGCGCGTCGGTCACCGGCCGGGATCCGTCATGGCCAGCGGGTCGATCCACTCGTCGAACTCCTCGGCCGTCAGATGGCCGAGGGCGAGCGCAGCCTCGCGGAGCGTGGTCCCGTCGGCGTGCGCCTTCTTCGCGATTTCCGCTCCCTTGTCGTACCCGATGTGCGGATTGAGGGCCGTGACCAGCATCAGGTTGCGGCGGAGGTGCTCGCCAATCACCTCGGTGTTCGGTTCGAGGCCGGCGGCGCACTGCTCGTCGAAGCTCTGGCAGGCGTCTGCCAGCAGCGCGATCGACTCCAGCACGTTGTGGGCCATGACCGGCTTGTAGACGTTGAGTTGGAAGTTCCCCTGGCTCCCCGCCATCGCCACCGCGGTGTCGTTGCCGAACACTTGGACCGCCACCATCGTCAGCGCCTCGGCCTGGGTCGGGTTCACCTTGCCCGGCATGATGCTCGAGCCCGGCTCGTTCGCCGGGATGAGCAGTTCGCCGATCCCGTTCCTCGGCCCGGACGCGTACCAGCGCACGTCGTTGGCGATCTTCATCAGTGCGCCGGCGAGCGTGCGCAGCGCGCCACTGGTGGTGACCAGTGCGTCGTGCGCGCTGAGCGCGGCAAAGGTGTCGTCGGCCTTGCGGAAGGCGTGTCCGGTGAGCCGTGCCAGTTCTGCCGCGGCGCGATCCCCGAAGTCGGGGTGCGCGTTCAGACCGGTTCCGACGGCGGTCCCCCCGATCGCCAACGGCAACAGCCCGCGCTCGGTCGAGCGAACGTCAGCCAGCGCCGCCTCGAGCTGCGACACCCACCCGCCGATCACCTGTCCGAGCGTGACCGGCGTCGCGTCCTGGAGGTGCGTCCTGCCGACCATGACCACGTCGGCGAACTCGACCGCCTCGGCTGCGAACGTGTCGCGGAGCTGGGCGACGGCCGGGTAGAGGTCGCGGTGCAACGCCAGCTCGATGGCGACGTGCATGGCGGTCGGGAAGGTGTCGTTGCTCGACTGCCCGCGGTTGACGTGATCGTTGGGGTGCACGGGTGACTTCGTCCCCATCGCACCGCCCGACTGCTCGATCGCCCGGTTCGAGATCACTTCGTTGGCGTTCATGTTGGTCTGGGTGCCCGAACCCGTCTGCCACACGACCAGCGGGAAGTGTTGGTCGAGGTCGCCGGAGATCACCTCGTCGGCTGCGGCGACGACCAGCGCGGCGATCTGGTCGTCGAGCGTGCCGAGAGACTGGTTGGCGAGCGCCGCAGCCTTCTTGACCAGTCCGAACGCTTCGATGATGGGGCGGCCCCACACGAACCGATCACGCCCGATCGGGAAGTTGCCGATGCTCCGTTGCGTCTGTGCCCCCCAGTAACGCGACGCGTCGACGTCGATCTCGCCCATCGAGTCGCGCTCGGTGCGTGTGGTCATACGCGAGGCTCGCAGGTGGCGGCCACGCCCGCGGCGCCGAGTGTGGCGGCCACCTCGGCACCGTCGCGCCGGACGACCCAGGCCCCGAATGCGTCCTGGAAGCGCGTGCGCTTGAAGTCGTTGGTGTAGAGCACCTCCCAGGTGGCTCCGAGGAGCCACACAGGATCATCGAGGGCGTCGCGCATCGCCTCGAGTTCGGCCGCGTTGTTGATCTCGAGACGGAGATCAGCGCCCGCGGTCTTGAACGTCCAGTTCACGGCGCGACCTCAGGCCCGGCCGGCCGCAGCTCGGTCGCGGAGTTCGAACTTGAGGACCTTGTTGCTGGCATTCATGGGGAGCGAGTCAACCACCTCGACGAGCCGGGGCACCTTGTAGTTGGCCATGTTGTCGCGACTCCACTCGATGACCTCGTCGGCCGCGAGCGACGCCCCCGATCTCGGGATGACGAACGCCGCACACACCTCGCCCAGACGGTCGTCGGGCACGCCGACGACCGACGCCTGCGCGACCCCGGGATGCCCAGCGAGAATCGCTTCGACCTCCGCCGGGTACACGTTGAAGCCGCCGGTGATGAACATGTCCTTGAGCCGGTCGGTGATCTTGATGTTCCCGTGGGCGTCGAGCACGCCGACGTCGCCCGTGTGGAGCCATCCCTCCGAGTCGATGGCCTCAGCAGTGGCCGCCGGGTCGCCGACGTAGCCAAGCATGACGTTGTAACCGCGACCCCAGATCTCGCCGGGCACACCAGGTTCGGTCCGCTGGCCGTGCTCGTCGACGGTCATGACCTCGACGCCCTCGATCGCCCGCCCGTCTGATGCAGAGATGAGCTCGAGCGGATCATCATGACGATTCATCGTCAGGATGCCGTGCGCCTCGGTGAGGCCGTAGCCGGTGACCACCGTCTCGAACCCGAGTTCGTTGCGCATCCGGTCCAAGAGTTCGACCGGGACGGGCGCGGCGCCGGTGACCGCCAGCCGCAGCGACGACAGATCGCGTGACGACAGACCGGGGTCGTTGAGGATCGTCTGGTAGATCGCCGGCGGACCCGGGAGCATGGTGATGCGCTCTTCCTCGATCCGCTGCACCACGGACGGTACGTCGAAGACCGGGTGCGGGACGATCGTCGAGCCACGGAGGATGCAGGCGAGGATGCCGGCCTTCAGTCCGAAGGCATGGAAGAACGGGTTGACGATGAGGTGGCGGTCGTCGGACCGCAGTCCGATCACGTCGGTCCACGCCCAGAAGGCTCGGATCGACGCCGCATGACCCATCATCGCCCCCTTGGGTGCACCGGTCGTGCCCGACGTGAAGATGATGTCGCACATGTCGCCGCCCTCGACCCCGGCGAACCGTTCGGCGACGTCGTCACTGGTCGACTGGGCAGACCGGGCGAGGAAGTCGTCCCAGGCAACGGTGTCGCCCGGCGTCGGTCCTCGGAAGACGACGATCTCCTCGAGACAGTCCGGCACGCCACCGTCGGCGCGCTCGAGGAGCGTCACGTAGTCGGTGTCGAGGAAGTCGGTCACGGTGAACAACATGCGGGCACCCGCGGTGCGGATGTTGTGGGCGCCCTCGTGCCCCTTGAAGCGTGTGTTCATGGTGGCGACGGCGGCACCGACGCGCTGGACGGCCAGCGCAGCCACGACCCACTCACCGATGTTGGGCGACCAGATGGCGACTCGGTCGCCGTGGTCGATCCCACTCGCCAGGAGCGCGCTGGCGGCGACGTCCACCTGGTCAGCCAGCTGCGCCCACGTCAAACGGTCGTCGCCGTCGACGAGGGCCTCCTGGTCGCCCCACCGATCGACCGCGCGGTCGAGGGCGGCGGGAATCGTCAGCGGGAGCGCGTCGCTCATGTCGACAGCCTGCCGCAAATCTGACGTGCCATCAGATACGTGGGCAGATACGAGGGCAGATACGAGGGCCTCGACGCCACCACAGACGAGGGGCCTCTACGGTGCCTGGTCATGAGCGATGACGCGACCCGTGACTGGTCCCGGCCCGTGGTGCACTGGTCGATCGACGCTGTCGACCCGCCAGCGCAGCGGGCGTTCTACATGGCGATGTTCTCGTGGGACATCGCCGACGGCGTGTTCATGGACATTCCTGCCGGATTCGGCGGCCCCGAGCCGGGGCCGGGCGGCCACATCCAGCCGGGCGAGCGTCCAGGGATGTCGCTGTTCGTCCAGGTCCGCGACCTACGCGAGTCCTTGGATCGGGCCGTCGAGCTCGGCGGCACGATCCTCGCGGAGCCGTTCCAGCTGCCCGGACAACCCACGCTGGCCCAGATCAGCGACCCCGAGGGCATCGCAGTGATGCTGGTCCAGCAATGAGGCGTCCCTGACGGCGGTGAGCGGCGTGCCTCGGCGACATCGGCCAGTGGTCAGTGCTCGCCGGTGTCGAGCTGGAGGCACGACTCGCCGTCGAGATCGTCCGCCACGGTGCGGACCCCGATCGCGGCCCCTTCGAGCGTGGTCGACGTGTCGATCATGACGCGTCCGCTCTCGACGCTGACGGCGAACCGATCGAGTCCACGGGGCGCAGGGCCGTCGATGTACTCCCCGATACGGCTGAACATCCCGCCGTGGCAGGGACATTCGAACCGGCCACTGGCGGCGCACTCCGGGACCCGGCAACCGAGGTGCGTGCACTTCTGGTGGAGCGCCACGAAGCCCGACTCCATGCCGGCGACGGTCGCGTCGTCGTACACGGCTCGGGCATCGTCCAACGCCTGCTCCGGGAAGGCAACGAGATACGCCCGGGCCTCGGCGACGTAGAGGAAGCCACTGCCGTCGCCGATGCTGGATCGGACGTCATCGAGTGGCCCGACGTCGACGCTCGCCTGCGCGTCGGGTCGTGACCCGGCGGCGCTCTGGTCCGATGTGGTGGAGCGGTCCGTCGTGGAAGTCGTGGGTGTCGCTGCCTCGTCGCTTCCCCCGCCGCATCCGGCGCACGCGGCCCCGGTCGCGACGGCGCCGACCATGAACGTGCGCCGGCTTCGATCCACTCCAGGACAGTACGGGTCGTGGGCACGCCACATGAACCGGCGACGTACGACCCGCGCAGACCGGGGCGGAGGTCGCCGGAAACGAAGCCTCCCGCATCAACCGGCGGTGCCCGGTCAGTCCAGCGTGTCCCAGCGGCGGATCGACTCGCTGTCCGGATCGATGCAGGCGCGGAGCGCGACCACCGCAGGATCGTCGGAGGTGCGCGCCGCGTCGCCGTGCTCGGCCGAATGCCAGAGGGTCTCGACGAGCCACTCGTCCCCGTCGCGGGCGGTGGTCCGTCGGGCGAAGCCCTCCTGGAACGGGGCGAACTGCTGTTGCACGCGGCGATCGGCCTCGAGGAACTGGTCCTCGGCGACGCCGGCGGCGAGCCGGAAGGTGTGGTGCTCGATCGTCATGCGTCGGGCAGCGCAGCCACTCGGGCCTCGAAGTCGACGCGGAGGCTGCTGCCGGCGTGGCAGTTGGCCGAGATGACGGTGTACCGGTCGTTCATCGCTCCCCCTTGATGTTCGACCCCACTTCATCTGACGCAAGGTCAGATCCAAACGTAGCGTCGGCCGGGCAACCGGAACAGCCGAACGCGAGAATCGCTCCAGTCGGTTGGCGTCATAGGGTCGCAGCCGTGCGCTCGTTCGCCTTCCTCCGCGGCATCAACGTCGGGAACCGACGGCCCAAGAAAAGCGCGCTGATCGCCGCAGCCGCCGGTCCCGAACTCGATGACCTGTCGACCTACCAAGCGAGCGGGAACCTGCTGTTCGAGACCGACGACGACACGGCCGACCTCGAGGCCGTGCTCGAGGAGCGCCTGCAAGAACGTCTCGGCTACGACGTCGCCTGCTTCGTCCGTACCATCGATGAGATCGCCGCGATCATCGACGACCTCCCAGAGCTCGGTGACGAGGAGAAGCACCAGATCGTGTTCTTCAAGGCTGACCCCGGGACGCGCACTCGTGCCGCCTACGACGACGCCGCCGGAGCCACGGACTCCCTCCGCTGGCGTGACCGGGAGCTGCTCTGGACGCACGCTGGCGGCATGCTCGACTCCCCCCTCGGCAATGCGCTCCCGAAGCTGCTGCCACCGACGAACACCGTGCGAACCGCACGCACCCTCGAACGCCTGGTCGCGAAGTTCCCCTAGCGATGTCGACCCGGTGTCGCGGCTTCGTACGCGGCGAGGAACCGCCGGGCCGGCCGGGGGAACATGAGCCCCATCACGACGTCGGTCGACGATCCGTCGCTGAAGTCCATCCGGAGTCGACCACGCTCGGTACCCGAGCCCGCGACACCGATCGCGATGATCTCGTCCAACGGGACCGACGCCGCGATCTCCTTCTGCTTCGATCGTCGATCGGTCGACACGACGGCGATCCGGTTCTTGGTGAGCAGCATCTCGTGCTGCGCGTCGACCCGGAGCACGCGGGCGACCACCGCTGCCTGCGTGCCACCCGCTGGCGCGCGATCGTCCTTCGGCGGCGTCACCAATTCGTAGACGAGTGGCACCTCACTGCGCTCGAGTCGGGCGCGGATCTCCTCGGGCACCGGGTTGCCCACTCGTTCCGCCACCGTCACTCCCCTCGACCCGAGAAATATCCCCACCGAATGACCGAACCCATCGTCGGATTCCTAGCCGAGTGCTCGACGGAGTTCCTGCCACTGCGCCGCACCTTCTACATTCAGCGATCTGACACACCGTCAGATTCGTGGCGGTCCGCCGCCACGGCAGACTCGGAGCTCCATGGAACTCGCACCCACCGCAGACGAAGCTGCCTTCCGGGCCGCACTGCGCGCGTGGTTGGCCGAGACGGTGCCGTCGCTGCCGCCGGCACCGGACGGCCGAGAGGATTGGGACGCCAAGTCGGACTACGAGCGGATGTGGCAGAACACCCTCTTCGACGCCGGCTACGCGGGTGTCTCGTGGCCCGAGGAGTTCGGCGGTCGCGGCTCGACCCCCGCCGAGGAGCTGATCTTCCTCGAAGAGACCGAGGCCGCCGGCGCTCCGTACGTCGGCTGCAACTTCGTGGGCACGCTCCACGCCGGCCCGACCATCGGGGCCGAGGGCTCGGACGAGCAGAAGAAGAAGTACCTGCCGGGCATCCTCCGCGGCGACGACATCTGGTGCCAGGGGTTCTCCGAACCGGAGGCAGGCTCCGACCTCGCGTCGCTCCGCACCACGGCCTCCCGCGACGGAGACGAGTACGTCGTCAACGGGCAGAAGATGTGGACGTCGAACGCGCAGGTCGCCCGCTACTGCGAGCTGTTGGTCCGCACCGATCCCGACGTCAAGAAACACGCCGGCATCACGTGGCTGGTCATGCCGATGGATGCACCGGGCATCGAGGTGCGGCCGCTCAAGTCGCTCACCGGTGGGCCGGAGTTCAGCGAGATGTTCCTGCACGACGTGCGTATCCCGGTCGAGAACCGCGTGGGCGATGAGAACGACGGCTGGCGCGTCGCGATGGTGACGTTCGGGTTCGAGCGGGGCACGGCGTTCGTGTCGGAGCTGCTCGGGTCGATGGCGCTCGTGGCCGACCTGGTCGCGGTGGCCAAGGAATTGGGGCACTGGGACGACGCCGGCATCCGGCACGGTCTGGCTCGGGTGTCGGCCGAACTCGACGCCCAGTGGGCCTACACCAAGCGGAACGTGAGCCGTGCCGCCAGGGACGGCAACACCGGCGTCGGCGGGTCGATCTTCAAGCTCGGGTACCACGAGACCCGCCACCGCCTCGGCGACATCGCCATGCGGATCCTCGGACGGCAGGGTCTCGCCATGGGAACCCGGGTGAGCGCCGAGGACCACGTCGAGGAACGGCTGTACGCGCTGTCGCTGTCGATCGCCGCAGGCACCACCCAGATCCAACGCAACATCGTCGGCGAGCGCCTGCTCGGCCTACCCCGGGAGCGCTGATGGACTTCCTCCTCTCCGACGACCAGCTCGCACTCCAGTCGGAGTTGCGTCGGTTCCTCGGTGCGCGCGTCGACCACGATCTCCGTACTGCAGCGGCTGACCTACCTGGCGCCATCGACCGGTCGCTGTGGTCCGAACTCGCGTCCATGGGGGTGTTCGGCATCCACACGCCCGAGGACGACGGCGGTGTCGGGCTCGGCCTGGCCGAGGCGACGATCGTGTTCGAGGAGCTCGGCCGCGTGGCGACGCCCGGACCGACGATCGCGACGTGCCTCGCGTCGACGCTGGGAGCCGAGGGCGCGGCCGACGGCTCCGCGGTGGTCGGGCTCATCCGCGCCGACACGCTGCTCGTCGAACACCTCGACGGACTCGACACGTTGCTCGTCCATCACGACGGGCTCGTCGAACGCGTCGAGAAGCCCGAAGGAGCGCTCCTTCCCCGCCCGCTCGATCCGCTGACCCCGGTGTCGCAGGTCGAATCGATCCCTGCTGGCGACGAGATCAGCAAGGCCGGCGAGCGGGTCATCCGGCAGGGGCGTCTGCTCGCCGCCGCGTTCCAGGTGGGTCTCGGTCAGGTCGCGGTCGATCTCGGCACCGAGTACGCCGGCCAGCGCCAACAGTTCAACAAGGTGATCGGCAGCTTCCAGGCCGTGAAGCACCTGCTGGCGGACGCCGTGGTCGGCATCGACATCGCGCGTGCCGGTGTGCACGCTGCCGCGGTCGCGCTCGACGAGGCTGCTGCGCACGATCCGACCGCAGAGGCGGCCGGTGCGGCGGCCGGTGAGGCGACAGGACGCTCGATGAGCGTCGACGCCGCCCGTCTCGTCGCCTCCGGAGCTGCGCAACGCGCCTGCGAGGCGTGCATCCAGGTCCACGGCGGCATCGGGTTCACCTGGGAGCTCGACGCCCACCTCTTCCTCAAGCGCTCCCTGGCGCTCGACGCCACCTTCGGCACCGTCCACGCGTCGAACGACGCCGTGGCCGCCACGCTCTGACCATCCGCTGACCACCCGCTGACCACACCCGACCCCACAAACCCCGTTCTGGTGAACAGATCTGCCACCTCATGGTTGCATTCGCTCACCAGAACGGATCCATGAGGAGAACCGCACAATGGGAATGCATGACGGCCCCCTACTCGAGGACAAGGTCTGCATCGTCACCGGCGCCGGCCACGGCATCGGCCGCGCCCACGCCATGGAGCTGGCCAAGCACGGCGCGAAGGTCGTGGTCAACGACATCGGCGGCTCGGTCCATGGTGAGGGCACCGGCAAGGACGCCGACCTGACCGTCGACATCATAACCGAGCGCGGTGGCGAGGCCGTCGCAAACTATGCCGACGTCGCCGACCACGACGCCGCAGGCGAGATGGTGCAGCAGGCGATCGACGCGTGGGGTCGCCTCGACGTCCTGGTCAACAACGCCGGCATCGTGCGCGACACCGCCATCTGGAACATGTCGGAGCGGGACTTCGACTCGGTGATCCGCGTGCACCTCAAGGGCAGCTGGGCGCCGTCGAAGCACGCCGCCATCCACTGGCGGGCCCGAGCCAAAGGTGGCGAGTCGTTCACCGGCCGCGTGATCAACACCACGTCGGGCGCCGGCCTGGTCGGCAACTTCGGCCAGACCAACTATGCGACAGCCAAGGCCGGCATCGCCGGGTTCACGCAGACCCTCAGCCTCGAGCTCCACAAGCTCGGCGTCACCGTCAACTGTGTGGGACCCGCCGCCGCCACCCGCATCACCGGCACCATGCCCGGCGCGCCCGAGGTCATCGAGGCCGACGACATCGCCGACGACGAGTGGAACCGCATGGATCCGGCCGTGTCGTCGCCCCTGGTCGCGTGGCTCGCCTCCGACGAGTCGCAGCTGGTCACCGGCCAGGTCATCCGCGCCGTGGCCGAGGACATCGTGTGGATGAAGTCGTGGGCCGAGGGCCCGACCATCAACAACGGCGCGACGCGCTGGGACGCAACCAAGCTCGGCGCCCAACTGGCAACCGACGTGTTCGGCGTGCGCACACCAGGTCTGCGCTACTAGCGGTTCCCGTTGCCACCGACCCGGTCGCTCAGCTGCGCGGGCGAATCGGGTCGGGAAGCGCTCTCTCCTCCCTCGACGCCAGCACGGCGCCGACGATCACGAGACCGACACCGGCCACCGCCAGCACCGTCACCTCGTCGTCCTTGAACGCCACACCGAGAAGCAACGCGACCACCGGGATCAGATACGTGATCAACGAGGCGCGGGTCGCGCCGACGGCCCCCACCAGTGTTCCCATGATCACGAATGCGAGCCCGGTCCCCAGCGCACCGATCACGACCACCGACGCTGCCGGACCGACCTCCCATGCCGAGTCGCCGACCGAGAGGAGACCTCCGGGCAGCGTCCAGAACGCGGCGAGCGCCAGCATCCGAGCCATGAGCGGCAACGAGCCGTACCTCTGCTGGAGCGGAACGGCGACGTTGGCTGCGACGCCGTAACAGGCGCTCGCGCCGAGGACCATGACGATGCCCAACCATGCGTTGTCGCCCTCACCGCCCTGCCCCAGGGAGATGAGGACGACGCCCGCGAGCCCGATGGCCAGGCCGATCACACGGACGCGCCCTGGCAGTCGCCGGGCGATCACCCCTGCCGCCACAGCGGCGAAGATCGGCGTGCTCCCGTTGAGCATCCCCGTCACGGCGGAGTTGATGTGCTGCTCGGCCAACGGGAACAGGGTGAACGGGACCGCCACCCAGACCGCCGACAGTGCGAGGAGGCGTGGCCAGTCGGCGCGCTGGATCCGGACACGGGCCCGCGGGAACACGTTGAGAACCGCGGCCCCGAGCGCGATGCGTCCCCAGGTGATGAGTCCGGGCTCGACCGCCTCGAGGGCGATCGAGATGAAGAGGAACGACGAACCCCAGATCAACGATATCGAGACGAACAGGCCCCAGGAGACGGGCGTGAACGCCGCTTCGTCGGCATCGACGGGTGTCGACCGTTCCGGCGTGGTTGTCACGGCGGCAGGCTACGGGCGGGCGGTCACGACTCGCTCGGGTCGATCGGTTCGTCACGGGGCGAGCCCCCGTCTCGGCGCATCCACATGACCCGCTGCGGGAACGGGATCTCGATCTTCTCGGCGTCGAACCGTGCCTTCATGCGTCGGTTGAGCTCGCGGGTGACCTTCCACTGCTGGCCCGGCTGGGTCTTGACGACGAGGCGGATGGTGATGCCGTCGGCTCCGAGGGCCTGGACGCCCCACACCTCGGGCTCCTCGAGCACGTCGACCTTCCACTCGTCGGCCAGGAACACCTCGTCGGCGACCTCCTTGACGACCGCCATCGCCCGGTCGAGATCGGTGTCGTAGGCCACGTCGATGTCCAGCAACGCCCGGGCCCACTGTTGGCTCATGTTGCCGACGCGCCGGATCTCCCCGTTCGGCACGTGCCACACGGTCCCGTCGACGCCTCGGAGGCGAGTCGTCCGGAGGTTCACCACCTCGACCGTTCCCTCGGCCTCTCCCACGTCGATCACATCGCCGACGCCGTACTGGTCCTCGGCGAGCATGAAGAGACCGGACAGGAAATCCTGCACCAGCGACTGGGCGCCAAAGCCGAGCGCGACCCCGATGATCCCGGCACCGGCGATGAGTGGCGCCAGGTTGATCCCCACCTCGGCCAGCGCCATGAGGGCGGCGATCGAGTAGATCACGATGCTGGCGATGCTCTTGAGCACCGAGCCGATCGTCTCGGCGCGGGCGGCGGCACGGAGCGGATGATTCTCCTGCGTCGATCGCAGCGACTTGGGCGTCATCCTGGTCAGCCGAGCCTTGCGCTCCCGAGCCTGGTTGTCGGACAGCTCGCTCACGGACTTCCTGATCAGCCGGCGGACGAGGCGATTGACCACGAGGGCAACGACGAAGATGATCAGGATCCGCAAGGGGGCGGTCGTGAGCCAATCGGCACCTCGGGCCACGATGTCGTTCCGGGTCCACTCGAAGACGTTCCGACAGACGAGGCCGGCCTCGTCCACCGAATCGACTTCGCACGCCTTGTTGATGGCGTCGTCGGAGACTTCGAAGATCTGAGCGAGAATCACGACGTCCGACCGTACCGCCGGACCTGGCCGATCCGAACGGACCGATAGGTTCCGGCCATGGCAGAAGACCTGTTCCTGGGAGAGCTCGTGGATCCCGCCGCCCACGAGCGGACGGGCGACCGGCTCGACTACGACCCCGCCGATCTCACGACCCACGGCGTGATCGTGGGCATGACCGGCTCGGGCAAGACCGGCCTCGGCGTGGTGTTGCTCGAGGAAGCTCTGCGCAACGGCATCCCGACACTGGTGCTCGATCCCAAGGGCGACATGACCAATCTCGCGCTGCGTTTTCCGGGGCTGTCGGCCGACGAGTTCGGTCCGTGGGTGCCTGAAGGCTCCGATGCGGGCGAGACGGCGGCGATGTGGAAGGACGGGCTGGCCTCGTGGGGTCTCGACGGCTCGCACGTGAGCGGGCTGGCCGCCAGCTCGAACGTGACCGTCTACACACCGGGCTCGTCCGCCGGCGTTCCCCTCAACGTCATCGGGTCGCTCGCCGCCCCGGGATCAGGGAGTGGGGCCACCGCCGACGAGGAGGCGATGAACGACGAGATCGAGGGTCTGGTCAGCGGCCTGCTGTCCATGATCGGGATCACGGCCGATCCGCTGTCGTCGCCGGAACACATCCTGTTGACCAACCTCGTCGCGCGGTCGTGGTCCGCCGGCACGTCGCTCGACCTGGGCCAACTCGTCCAACAGATCCAGGACCCGCCGATCCGCAAGCTCGGCGTGCTCGAACTCGACTCGTTCTATCCGGCCAAGGAGCGAGCGAAGCTGGCCATGAAGCTCAACGGCCTGCTGGCCTCGCCGTCGTTCGCGGCATGGGCCGAGGGCGTCCCGATGGACATGGATGCGCTGCTGTCGACCGACAACGGAGCGGCGTGCTCGGTGATCTATCTCGCACACCTGTCGGAGGAGGAACGCCAGTTCGTCGTGACGCTGCTGCTGTCGAAGTTGGTGACGTGGATGCGCAGCCAGTCGGGCACCCCCGATCTGCGGGCACTCGTCTACATGGACGAGGTGTTCGGCTACGTGCCCCCCACCGCGGCTCCCCCGGCCAAGAAGCCCATCCTCACCATCTTGAAGCAGGCCCGGGCCTTCGGTGTGGGCATGGTGCTGTCGACCCAGAACCCGGTCGACCTCGACTACAAGGCGATCTCCAACGCCGGCACGTGGATGATCGGTCGACTCCAGACCGAGCGCGACGTGGATCGGCTGAAGGACGGGCTCGAGAACTCTTCCGGCAGCGTCGACATCGACGCCCTGACCGGAACCATCTCCGGTCTCGGCACGCGTGAGTTCGTGCTCCACACGACCAAGGGCAGCGAACCCTCCGTCTTCACGACTCGTTGGGCGATGGACTATCTGGCGGGGCCGCTGACCAGGGACCAGGTCGGCTCGCTCCCGGGACAACCCGACGCGGGCACGGTCCGCGCGGCCGCGACCTCCGACACCGCTCCGACCGTGCCGGCTGCCGATCGTCCGGTCGACGTCGCCGACGACGAGGTCGCGGTGGCGCCCGAGGTCGCCGCCGGCGTGACGGTCCGGTGGGTCGATCCGGCAGCACCATGGTTGCCCGATGCCGGCGGGGACCCCGACTCGACGTCGTACCACGCCGGTGTCGCGGCGCGGATCGAGCTGCTCTTCGACGACACGAAGGCTGATCTACGTCACCGCGAGGAATTCGAATGCGTCGTCGTCGGTCTGGGCGACACCTTCGATGCCGACGAGATCGTCGCAGTCGACTACGACGACCGCGATCTCCGGGAGACCGCTCCCGAGCGGGCGGCGTACCGAATCGGCGACGCACCCATCGACACCAAGACCTACTTCACCAAGGCAGAGAAGGCCATCAAGGACAAGCTGTACCGAGACCAGACCATGGCCGTTCGGGCCAACCCGACGTTGAAGCTCTACTCGCGGCCCGGTGAGTCGGAGGACGAGTTCGCAGGCCGATGCGAGGCTGCCGCCGACGCCGGCGCCGATGAGGACACCGCCAAGATCCGCACACGGCTGGAGTCGAAGATGACCACGGTGCACAAGGCCATCGAGCGCGAGCAGATTCGCATCGATGAACTCGAGTCGAAGGCGTCCGACTCCAAGCAACACGAACTGATCTCTGGCGCCGGCGACCTGCTCGGCTCGCTGCTGGGCGGCAAGAAGTCGGCCAAGTCGATCCTCGGCAAGGTCAAGGGCGTCTCCTCGCGACGCAAGCAGTCGTCCGCCGCCGGCGACCGGGTCGAGACCGCGCTGGCGAAGGTCGAGCAGAAGGAGATGGAACTGGGCGACCTCGAGGCCGAGCTCGCCGATGCGATCGCCGACATCGCCGCCGACTGGGACGCGAAGGCCGTCGAGATCTCCGAGATCGATATCGGCCTCGAGAAGACCGACATCTCGGTCAGCCAGCTCGCGCTCATCTGGGTCCCCTGCTGACCCGACCCACACCGAAACCAGCAGGAATCGGCCGTTGCCTTCGGGACGGGTGGATGTCCGGTGGCCGAGGGTGGGACCGCGTCATCTCGCACCGGAGGACGCCGCGTGACCTGACTGTCGGACCACCTGCGTAGGGTCGACGGGGTGACGATCACGACGCCACCACGGCCAACGCTGGCCGAGGTCGAGACCGAACTCGCCGAACACGTCCGCGCACTTGCGGGTCCGGGCGCGGAGCCGAGGCCGGAGCAGATCGCGGCCGTGTCGGCGGTCGTGGCCGAGGGTCGACGCACCCTGTTGGTGGCGCGGACCGGATTCGGGAAGTCCGCCGTCTACTTCTCGGCGACACGGATGTTGCGGGACCGCGGGTGGGGTCCCACGGTCGTGGTGTCGCCGCTCCTGGCACTGATGCGCGATCAGGTGGCTGCGGCGCGGAAGCTCGGTCTGGTCGCCGAGACCATCAACTCGTCGAACACCGACGACTGGGACCGGATCGAGGGCGCCGTCAACGGCGACGAGGTGGACCTCTTGCTCATCTCGCCCGAGCGTCTGGCCAACGTCGGGTTCCGGGAGCGGGTGTTCGACATGGTGCGATCTCGACCGATGGCCCTGGTGTGCGACGAGGCGCACTGCATCTCGGATTGGGGGCACGATTTCCGGCCCGACTACCTCCGGCTACGCCACCTGCTCGACGAACTCCCCGACTGGACACCCGTGCTCGCGACCACGGCCACCGCGAACCAGCGGGTGACCGACGACGTGGCATCCCAACTCGGCGCAGACACGTTGGTGTTGCGCACGTCGCTCGATCGCGAGGCACTCCACCTGTCGGTGGTCGACCTGCCCGACGACGCCCACCGCCTGGCGTGGGTCGGCGAACACCTCGACGAGATCCCGGGCTCGGGGATCATCTACACCCTCACGCAGCAGCAGGCCGCCGAGACCGCCGAGTGGCTCCGGAACCGCGGCCACGACGTCGAGGCCTACACCGGCGCCACCGAACCCGAGCGGCGATTGGTGCTCGAGGACGAACTGCGGACGAACGAGCGCAAGGCGCTCGTGGCCACATCAGCGCTCGGCATGGGATTCGACAAGGGCGACCTCGCGTTCTGCGTCCATCTGGGCCTCCCGCCGACGCCGGTCGCCTACTACCAACAGATCGGGCGCGCCGGCCGAGCCCTGGAGCGAGCCGAGGTCGTGGCCCTCCCCCGGCCGGTCGAGGACGCCGCGATCTGGCGCTGGTTCGAACAGGTCAGCCTTCCCCCCGAGGCGACGTGCGACGAGGTGCTGCGCCAACTGTCGACCGCTCGTCCGACATCGGTTCCGACACTGGAGTCGGTCGTGAACCTCGGGCGGTCGCGCCTGCAGACCTTGCTCAAGATCCTCGAGGTCGACGGCGCGATCGCCGCGGTCAAGGGCGGCTACGTGTTGACGACCACCGGATGGACGTACGACGCAGACAAGGCGGAACGCCTGCGGGCGCTGCGGCGAGAGGAGTCCGAGCAGATGTTGTCGTTCGCCGACCGTCCGGGCTGTCGGCTCCGGTTCCTGCGCGAAGCGCTCGACGACTCCGAGGCCGCGGACTGTGGCCGATGTGATCGCTGCCTCGACTCGAAGCCCGACCTCACCCTCGACGCAGAGCTGGTCGACGAGGCGACGCGCCATCTGCGTTCCGGCGATGTCGGTGTGGAACCGCGGCGACAGTGGCCGGCCAAGCTCGACGAGCCGAAGGGCCGCATCCCGCCCGAGGAACAGGCCCGCTGGGGCCGAGCGCTGTGCCGTGTCGGCGACGGCGGGTGGGGGCCGATGATCGACGAGGTGCTCGCGGGAGAGCGCCTGTTGCACACCGACATGATCCGAGCCGTCGGCGGCGTGTTGAAGCGGTGGGACTGGGCCGAGCGTCCTGCGTGGATCTGCCCGATTCCGTCACGTCGCCGCCAGGGTGTGCTCGACCGCTTGTGCGACGGTCTCGGACAACTGGGCAAGCTGCCCGTCCACCACGCACTGGTGCGCGCCGGCGCCGGCGCCGGATTCCAGGCTGATCAGGCCAATTCGGCTCATCAGGTGGCCAACGTCTGGGGCAATCTCGCCGTCGATCCGACACTGCTTCCGGCGGCGCCGATCGTCGACGGTCCCGTCCTCCTGATCGATGACGAGTGCGACTCCCGATGGACGTTGACCGTTGCCAGCCATCTACTCCGCGCGTCGGGGTCAGGCCCGGTGCTTCCCCTCGTACTCCGCAGCCGGTGATGGTCCAGACGGCGCAGATCGGGCCAGCTTCCACCAGACGCTGGAGACGAGCAACAGACCGATACCGCTCATCGCGCCCGTCCACAGGATGGGGAGCGGTTCGTTCACGCTGACGACTCCGGCAGCCCCGAAGTCGCAGCGATAGGTCATCGGGAGCTCCCACTCGGGCCCGGTGACCTGCGTCTCGCCCGACGGGATGTCGACGCTGGTGATGCAGTAGTCGTCGTCGAACTGGGCCAGTCCGAAGCCCCAGACGCCGAACGTCACAACGCCGAAGAGCACGGTGGCGATGCACGCGAGGAGGAACCGTCGGAGACGTCTCATGGCCGCGCCGCCAGGCGCATCCGACACACCGCACTCGCACGGGCCACGCCACCGATCTGGGCACGGACCGGCCCGGGGTCCGCGTCGACCAACGTCACGTCGACAGCCTCGAGCAACTGCTCGAGCGTGGTCACGATGGCGTGCAACGAGAACGACTGCGCGGGACACGTGTGCCTGCCGTGACCGAACGTCGTCACCAGTTCCCTGGCGGCGAGGTCGGCGTGAGGTCCCAGTCGGCGCCCGTTCCAGCGATCAGGGTCGAACGTGTCGAGTCCGGTCGCGGCGGTGTGATTGGTCAGCGGGAGGAGCGTTGCCACGGTCACCCCGGGATCGACCGCCAGCGAACCGCCCTCGGTCTCGATGGTCACCGGTTCGAGCACGTGACGCATCATGACCGAACGCTGGGCCCGACGGATCGATTCGAGCGCGCAACGGGTGGCGAGATCACGATCCCCGGACCGGATGGCGTCCACGAGGTCGGGGCGGCTGACGACGTCGACGATGGCCCAGCCGATCGCCGCGAACAGGTTCGACATCGACGCCAGGTGCACGAGCACCACATCGAGCGCCGCGCCATGCACACGGTGGTCGGCGGCGCCATCGGGCCAACCGTCGATGACCAGGCCGAGGAGATCGTCCGCCCTCGTGCCCGTGTCCATTCGAGTGCGGATGGCCCCACCGATCACCGACTCGGCGACGGCCAGGGCCCGCCGCTCGGCCGCGTGGCCCGATGCCTCGACCTCGGCCATCCGCTCTGGCCGCACGAACGCCTCCGAAGCGTCGAGCGAATCGAGGGCAGCGACGAGGTCGTCGAGCCCGCTGTCGTCGACGAGCTCCGCGCCGCCCCACGACGTGAGCCCGATCAGGTGCCCCAGCCGTCGCGTCCAGTCGAACACGTCCACGTCGTCTCCTGGTCGGAGCGCACCGACCATGCGTGGGATCGCCACGTGGAGCGATCGGAGCTGGGTGTCGGATTCGGCCCTCCCGAAGAGGTCGTGGGGCAGCGTCCGTCTTCCGTCGAACAGCTCCGGCGGGACCTTTCGACGCAACATTCGCCAGTCAGCCACCCCTTTCGACGCCTCGGCTTCGTCGAGCTCGTAGAACGAGCAGACGCCCACCGGTGAGAACAGGAACAGGTAGCGGTCGCCACCGCTGTCGACCACGAACGTGTCTCCGTGTCGGGCCCGTTCGGCCCGCAGCGCCTCGACCGGATCGGCGAGCTCCACATCCCACGGCATACGGGTCGCGGCCACGGGCGGCATCGGTCTGACCGCAGCTCGACCCATGGCCGCACCGTACCTCCCGACGTTTCTGACACCGCGTCAGAAACTGGCAGACTCGATCCCGTGACCGACACGACCTCGCACTCCGGCGGACCGCTGTCGGGGATCCGGATCATCGAGTCGTCGATGCTCGGACCCGGCGGCATCACCACCCATCTCGCCGATCTGGGCGCCGACGTGATCAAGGTGGAGTCCCCCGCCGGCGACTACATCCGGCAGATGTCGTGGCCGATCATCGAGGGCGAGTCGCTGCTCCATTGGCACATCAGCCGGGGCAAGCGATCGATCGTCCTCGACCTCAAGTCGCCCGAGGGCGTCGAGATCTACAAGGACCTGGTGAAGGACGCCCATGTCGTCGTCGAGGCGATGAGGGCCGGTGCGCTCGAGCGACTCGGTCTGGGGTACGACGTCCTGCGTGAGGTGAACCCGGGGATCGTGTTCTGCACCATCTCGGGCTACGGCGCGACCGGTCCGTACAAGACGCTGCCGTCGCACGGCATCGCCTACGACACCTGGGCTGGCGTCGTGAAACCGGAGTACGACGAGGAGGGCTTCCCCTACATCCCCGAACACGTGTCGATCGGCATCAACGCCGGCCCCGTGTTCGGTGCGCTCGGGATCCTGGCGGGCGTCGTTCAGGCCCAACAGACGGGCGAGGGGTGCCAACTCGAGATCGCCCAGTCCGACGCGGCCGCAGCCATGGACTGGTTCCGGTCCGAGACGTACAAGGCGTACGAACGGCCGGAGTCCGAGGTGACCGGCAACAAGGCCGACGACTACGAGCGGCGTGCACCTGGCACGGCCGGCATGAAGGGCGGCGTGCGGTACTCGATCTACGAATCGAGCGACGGCCACATCATCTTCATGTCATCCGAGCAGGCGTTCTGGAAGAACTTCACCACCGCCATCGGCCGCCACGACCTCTTCGAGAAGTGGCCCGGCAACCAGTACGCCGACCATGCCCGGGGCAATCGCGAACTCCAGGCGATCCTGGCCGAGGTGTTCAAGACGAAGTCGACGCTCGACTGGACCTGGTTCGGCGACGAACACAACGTGCCCATCGCACCGGTTCACACGCCCGGCACCCTCGCCGACGACCCCCAGTTCCAGGATCGTCTCGGCTTCCTACCGGCGAGCGAGCACGGCGCCGACATGCTGCCCACCCCCATCAAGGTCATCGGCCAGGACCTCCCGGCACCCCGCAAGGCGCCGACCGTCGGCCAGCACACCGACGAGGTGCTGCGCGAGGTCCTCGGCAAGTCCGACGCCGAGATCGCCACCCTCCGGGCCAACGGCACCACCACCTGACACGCCAACCCCGCCACACCCAACGGTTCTGGTGAGCGCTGACGTCATCTGGTGGTCACGAGAGCACACCAGAACGAGGGGTGGGGGCCGTCAGTGGGGATG
>JBBKVY010000158.1:0-9396 GCA_037968675.1 Acidimicrobiales bacterium
CTGGCGCGCTGATCGGCATCAGGTCGGCTCGTAGGTCCAGTCGGGCCGCTTGCGCCAGATGGATTCGTCGTACGTGGCCCGTCCGTCGCCGAGGTCGGTCAGCTTCGGGATGGGCAGGCGGCGTGGGCGTGGGCAGTGGCCGAGCGCGATGTGTTCGTCGAACTCCTCGGGAAACGCCCGCAGGATGCTGTCGACGATGATGCGCTCTTCGGTGGCGAGGTAGCAGCGGCTGCCGTCAGCGACGTGGCCGAGCCAGCCCATGATGGCGTCGATGTCGGAGTCCTGGCCCGCACCGGTCTCGAGTCGTTCGAGGTGTTGGGTGATGGCGCCCGAGCCGAGTTTGCACGGGGGGCATTGGCCGCAGGACTCGATCGACAAGAATCGCGAGAACCGGTAGGCGGCGTCGACCATGCAGGTGGTGTCGTCGTAGACGATGAAGCCGGCGGATCCCATGCCGCTGCCGATGGAGGTGAAACCTTCGTAGGTCACCGGTGTGTCGAGATGCTCTGCGGTGACCACGGCGTTGGCCACGCCGGAGAACACCGCCTTGACCGTGCGTCCCTCGTGGAGGCCGCTGCCGACGGCGTCGACGACAGACCGCAACGTCGTTCCCATCTCGACCTCGCCGACGTCGGGAGCGATCACGTCGCCGACGACGGTGGTCACGACGGTCCCGGGAGAGTCGGCCGTTCCCGTCGACCGGAACCAGTCGGCGCCGTTCGCGAGGATGTGCGGGATGTTGGACAGAGTCTCGACGTTGTTCACCAACGTGGGATTCGACCCGCCGTCGGGATCGCGTCCCGCCTCCGGGGCGTGCGCTTGCCAGCCGAGTTGGGGCGCAGTGGCGAACAGGCCATGGAGATACGGCGGCAGCCACCGGGGGAGAGGCTCGTTGCCCTCGATGACCTCGAGCATCGCCTTCTCCTCCCCGAAGAGATATTCGTCGGGCCCGGCGACGATGGTGACCTTGCAATCACCGCAGATGCCCGCGGTCTGGAACTCCTCCACGGCGCGGGTGACGAGTTCGATCTCTCGTTCGAAGCTGGCCTTGAGACAGATGAACGACTCCTCGATCCCGATGGCGAAGCCGGCGATGATGACTCCCTCGACCAATTGGTAGGGGTTCGCGCGGATCAGGGCGCGGTCCTTGAACGTGCCCGGTTCACCTTCGGCGCCGTTGCACACCAGGAACCGTCGCTGACTGGTCTGGGAAGCGATTCCCGTCCATTTCACTCCCGTCGGGAAGCCGCCGCCGCCCCGTCCACGCAGGCCGGCCCGCGTCACCTCGGCGATGGTGGCACTCGGGCCGATCCGCTGGGCCGTCGCGATGCCGAGCCCGCCGACGTCCGTCGCCAGGTACTCATCGAGCGATGTGACCGGTTCGGCGGGGAGCAGAAAGGTGGCCATCGGTGGTTCCAGTCAGTTCGAAATGGTCGGGGTGCCGGCGGGACGCCGCTCAGGATCTCGGAGTTGTCGTCGGGCTCCAGCGTGGGTAGTCGATACCGGCGGCGTGGTTGATGATGTAGGCCTGAACGGTGAGCAGGACGACGGCTGCCATGAGCACGGTGAGCTGCCCGGGTTCGCGGAGTATGCCGAGGGAGACGATGAGGGTGGTCGCGCCTGCGGGTGGGTGGGGGACCCGGGCCCAGACCATGGCACCGCTGGTCAAGGCGAGGCTCAGCGCGGCGGCGCCGACCCGTGAGCCGGTGACCTCGGTGGCGAGCGCCGGGGCGGCGTCGGTGAGCCCGAACAGGACGAGGGCGAGGTAGCCGGCGGCGGCGCCGATGGCGTGGCCACAGATCGTGTTGCGTGGCGATGCCGCCGGGAGCATCGGTGTGTAGAAGAACAGGAATGCGGTGGGGCCGAGGGACGGGAAGATGAACGGGTCGCCGGAGACCAGCGCGCACGCGGCCATGATGGCGATCGAGATCAGTCCGTTCGTGAATGCGAACGCTCCCATGACCGTGGTCGAGTCGTGCCGTTCCACGAGCGATGGGATACGGGCTCGGCGGGCGAGGCCCCAGACGATGGCGGCCATGTCGCCCCCGATGGGTCCGGGACGGTTCGGCCCGGATGCGTCCGGCTCGGGGCTCGCAGGCTCAGCCATCAGCGAGGAAACGGGCGAAGCCGAGGCCGGTGAGGAACAACGCGGCGGAGAATCCACCCGAGATCCAGGCCAGGTGGTCGTCGTCGCCGAGGAGGCCCTCGACGGCGACGACCAGCAGGAAGACCTGAAGGGTGATGAGTAACAGGAGGTAGACGAGCACGGCGTTCGATCGCTGCGTCGTACGTCGGTCTCGTCTCACTTGGTGCGTCCCAACGCCCAGACCATGCCGTCGCCGCGGACCTCGACTTCGATGCGGCCCAGCGGCCGGTCGGGTGGCCCGGCAGTCGGGTCTCCTGACCGGATGTCGAAGTGTCCTTCGTGGCACGGGCAGACGAGTTCTCCTTCGTCTCCCTCGTCGGCTTCCCAGAAGACGACGCAGCCGAGGTGGGTGCACTGCTGGCTGTAGGCGCGCAGGTCGTCCTCGGCGAGTCGGACGAGGATGGCGCTGTCGCGTTCGCCCGGATAGGCGAACAGGAAGTCGTCCCCGATGGCGAGCGAGTCGAGTGCGACGATCGCCCGCGGCTCGCCTTCGTTGATGCTGCGCACGGCGCTCCAGATGGCGACACCGACGGTGCCGGTCGCGAACGCCCCGGAGCCGGCGACCAAGAAGCGGGTGAAGTCGCGTCTGGTGATGGCTTCCTCACCTGCGGAGGTGATCGGGAAGTCGCGCCGCCAGATCGGTTCCTCTGCGTGTCCGTCTGGGCCTTTGTCCGTCATGGCGCGTTCTCCTCGAGCGCGAACGGATCGTCCTGCCAACGATGACCGTGCGTTCCGAGGACGTCGATGGGGCCGTCGTCGGCGCGGTCGACGACGGTGGCGACCTTGGTGGGCACGACCTGGTTCCCGAATCGGAACTCGTGGATGAGCTCGCCAGTACGGGTCTGTTCGAACGCCTCGGGCGTGCCGAACCACAGCGCCTCGCTGGGGCACACCGACGCGCACATGGGCTTGAGGCCAACGGACGTGCGGTCGTAACACATGTCGCACTTCATCATCTGATCTGGGAGCGCGAGGTACTTGGGGACGCCGAACGGGCAGGCGATGACGCAGTTCGAGCAACCGATGCAGCGGGGCTTCAGCGCGGACTGGACCACGCCGTCCTCGTTCTGCTTGATCGCGTCGGCCGGGCACACCTCAGCACACGTGGGATCTTCGCAATGCATGCAGACCATCGGCGCGGTCTGGGTCGAGGCAGCGCGGTCGACGAACTCGAGATGGATGAGCGACTGGCCGCGGTGGGTGCCGCACTCGCCGCATGCCTGCACGCACGCTTCGCACCCGATGCAGCGACTCTGGTCGATGACGAACATCCGGCCCAGCATCAGTGCGTCGCCGAGGACGATGGAATTGGCCATCAGCTGGCCTCCGTGTGGAGAGTCGTGTCGCGTTGGTCGGTGATCTCGCTCCCGGATCGAACTCGCCGGACTCGAACCGCCGAGACCTTGTACTCCGGGATCTTCGACACTGGGTCGAGCGCGCGGTTGGTGAGCCGGTTGGCGGCCTTGTCGCCCGCCCAGTGGTAGGGGATGAAGACCGTGTCGGGCCGGATGGTGTCGACCACGGTGGCGGGAACGGTGATCGACCCACGACGGGACGTGACCTCGACGTGGTCGCCGCTCTCGACACCGAGCTGCGCCGCGAGCCGGGGGTGCATCTCGCACAGGGGCTCGGGGTACTGCTCGACGAGCGGACCGATTCGCCGCGTCTGGGTGCCCGACAGGTACTGGCTGACCACGCGGCCCGTCGTGAGCCAGAGCGGGTAGTCGTCGTCGACCACTTCTGCCGGAGGTCGGTATCGCACGGGGACGAAGCGAGCCTTGCCGTCGGGGTGGAAGAACTGGCCGCCCTCGAACAGCCTCGGCGTACCGGGGTGGCCCTCCTCCGGGCATGGCCAGAAGATGCCGTGCTCTGCCTCGATCCGCTCCCAGGTCATGCCGAGATAGTCGGCAGTGCCACCGGACGAGGCGCGGCGCATCTCGTCGAACATGGCCTGTGGACCGTCGAAGTCGAAGTAGTGACCGCGGCCGAGGCGTCGGGCCAGGTCGAGGAAGATGGCCCAATCGGCGCGCGCCTCGCCGGGCGGGTCGACCGCCTTGTTGATCTTCACCGTTCGGCCTTCGACGGTTGTCGAGGTGCCCTCGTCCTCCTCGTGGAGCGAACCGGGAAGAACGATGTCGGCGTGGTGCGCGGACTCGGACACGAAGAAGTCGATTGCGGCGTAGAACTCGAGGCGGCCGAGCGCCTCGGCCGTGAAGGTCGTGTCGGGCAACGACACGGCCGGGTTGAAACAGATCGACAGCAAGCCATTGATCTCACCGTCGTGGGCGGCTTCGATGATCTCCTGCGCGGTCTTGCCCTTCCCGGGGATCTCGTCGACGTCGCAACCCCACACCGCCGCGACTGCGGCACGGTGCTCGGGGTTGGTGATGTCGCGGTTGCCGGGGAGCTGGTCGCACTTGTGGCCCTGTTCGCGGCCGCCCTGGCCGTTGCCCTGCCCGGTGATCGTCGTGACCCCGCAGCCCGGTCGGCCGTACTTGCCGGTGGCCAAGCCGAGGTTGATGCACGACAGCACGTTCTCGACTCCCTTGGTGTGGTGCTCGATGCCACGGGCGTGGAGCAACATGCCCGTGTCGGCCGTGCCCCACATCCGTGCGGCCTCGATGATCCGTTCGGCGGGGACGCCGGTGATCTCGGCCGCCCACTCCGGAGTGTGGTCGCGGATCGCCTCGGCCGTCTCGGGGAAGTCGACGGTGTGGTGGTCGATGAAGTGGTGGTCGAGCCAGTCGTTCTCCACCAACACATGGAGAATGGCGCCGGTGAGAGCCGAGTCGGTCCCGGGCCTCAGTCCCAGGAACAGATCCGCGGTGCGTGCCAGCGGGGTGACCCGGGGGTCGGCCACGATGATCTTGGCGCCTCGGTCTCGAGCCCGCCAGACGTAGCTGGTGGTGATGGGCGCGCACTCGGCCACGTTGGCGCCGGTGATGAACACGACATCGGCGAGCGGGATGTCACTCCACGGGTTCGAAGCCCGATCCACGCCGAGCGCGCGCTTGTTCGCCGCACCCGCAGAGACCATGCAGAGCCGGCCGTTGTAGTCGAGGTTCGCGGTCTGCAACGCGAGCCGCGCGAACTTGCCGATGAGGTACGACTTCTCGTTCGTCAGCGACACCCCGGACAACAGGGCGAACGCGTCCTTGCCGTACGCATCTTGGATCCGTCGGATCTCGCTGACGACCCGGTCGAGGGCGTGCTCCCAAGACACCTGACGGAACCCACCGGTCGCCGACGGGTCGCGCTCGATCGGGTGGAGCAGCCGATCGGGGTGGCTGCCCTGGAGGTAGCGCTTGACTCCCTTGGGGCACAGCTTGCCCTCGTTGAAGGGGAAGTCGTACCAGGGCTCGAATCCGACGACCTCGTTGTCGTGGACCTTGAGCTTGATGCCGCACTGCTGGCCACAGAAGCAGCAGTGGGTCTTCACCTCACGGTCGACCTCGATGCCAGCGTTCCAACCGCCAGGTGGCTCTTCGTTGAGGTGGGGCCCGTAGGCGTCGATCAGCGCCTGTTCGTTCACTGGGATACGGGCCATCAGCCGAAACCTCCGACACGAGACGATTGGGCACGAGTGACGAGCTTGCGACGACACGGCGGGCAGGTGCGTTGGTAGTTGCTTCCCTCGCCGGTCGAGTAGTCGAAGCCGAGCTGGGGCAGGATCGCTTCGAGGTCGGCGACCTGGAGCGTGGATGCGAAGGTCTCGCCGCATTCGCCACAGGGCTGCCCGCCGCCCTCGGCTCCTGCCTGCTTGTAGAACGCGACACCGATGTTCGCCGGCCGCTGGAAGATGTGGAACAACTTCCCGAAGGGGATGTACAGCAGGCCCAAGATCACCGTGATGGAGTGCAGCGTGTTGAGGAACCCGTAGAACCGACCCTCGAGCCACACGCTCGAGACCGTCAGGAAAAGACCGGTGAGCGAGACCGCGAACAGGCCGGCCAGCGCCAGGAAGTCTCCCGCCCGTTCGACCGCCAGCGCCCCCGGGTCCTTCAACCGCCGGTAGAGGAAGATCACCACGCCGCCGATGACCAGGAACGCCGCGATGTTCAACGTGTGGAACGCAATGGTCCCCATCAGGCTCCGGGCATCGAAGCTCGCGGTGCCGACATCGAACAGGTACGCCTTGTACCGGTCACCCTGCTGGTTCACAGACTCGAAATGAATCCACCCGAACGTGAGCGGGAACGTCACCAGCGCAGCGAGGATGCAGCCCCAGAAGATCAGCTGATGTGCGACCCAGCGACTGGTCGAACGATGGCGGATGAACCGCTGGGCCAACAGATTGGTGGTCACCTGACCGGCGAGCCCGACGACATTGCGGGCCCGGGAACCTCGGCGACGGAATGCCTCCCAACCGCGCCGGTTGAGCATCGCCGTCGGCGGACGTTGCAGCCACACGAGATATCGGTACACGACTGCGAAGACCGCGAGCAGGGTGCCGAAGAGATAGCCGGCGAGCGCGGCATCGAACCACCGCAACCGGTCGCTGCCCACGTACACCCCGACGAGCACGACCAACACAGCGAGGATCCCCCACGTGGTGGCCTGCGCGTCCAGCCCACCGATTCTTGGCCGCGGTCTCGGGGGATCGGACCGGCCCATTGGTCCACCTTGCCATCCGGGGCCTTCACGATGTCGCGGCGGGGTCCACTCGAAGGGTGAGCCAGCACTGTGCTCGCCGAGGATCCTTGCTGACGAGACCCTCGACCACGCGATCCCGTCGACGCGCTCGGCATGCCCTCGGCGATGATCACGGGCCGGTGATGTGGGAAGCCGAGCGCTTGCTCGCGCTCGGGATGTGGCGGATGGTCAGGTCGTGAGCCGATCGAGCATCGTCTGCAGCCCGCTGGTGTCGAAGCGCGCGGTGAGCGAGTCGCTGTCGTCGTGGCCGAGTTCGAGCGTGGGGCAGAAGAAGTCGTTGCCGTCGATCCAGAAGTCGGGGGAGCCGTGGACGCCTCGGCGGCGCCCTTCGTTGAAGTCTGCGTTCAGGCCCTCGACGGGGTCGGTCGGAGGCGGTGTGAGTCCGTGGGTGGTGGCCAGCTCGGCCAGGACAGCGGGGTCGGCGATGTCCTGGCCTTGTTCGAAGAGCAGGTCTCGAAGTTGGAGGCTGACGGTGAGGCCGAGGTTCGCGTCGACGGCGTACGCGCTGTCGGCGAGGTTGAGCGCCGCGATCGATGTGGTGGGCCATCGGTCTGTTCGGAAGCCCGTGAACAGTTCGAGGTCGAGTTGGGCAGTGAGGGCGTCGATCTTGGCTACGACACCGTCGCTGTCGAGCGGCTCGCCGTTGACCCATTCGAGCGGCCACGCACGCACGACCACGGCGACCGGTGTGGCGAGTTCTTCGAGTCGTGACGTGACGACGTGGAGGCCGACGTGGGTGAACGGGCAGGTCACGTCGGCGAACACTTCGAGCGTTTTTGTCATGGGTTGCGTTGTCCTTGGAGTTGTTGTGCCGGCGAAGACAAGCCGAGCTCAGTCTGATCCGACGATCGTGATGGTGCCCCGCATGCCGGCGGCGTAGTGGCCGGGGATGTGGCAGCCCATGAGGATCTCGCCGGACTCGGTGAAGGTCCACGTCAAGTCCTTGGTGGCGCCGACGTCCAGCGTGACAGCGTTGTCTTCGTCGGCACCCATGTGGTCCATCGACATCGAGGCCATTTCGGCGTCATGGTCGTCTTGGGTGTCGGCATCGCCGAGGGTGAAGTCGTGGGGAAGTTTGCCTGCGTTGGTGACCCGGAAGGTGACCGTCTCGCCGACCTTGACCTCGATGGCGGTTGGATCGAAGGAGAAGTCGTCGTGGGCATCGATGTCGATGACCCGGTCGGCGTCGGCGGCGTCCGCTGGTTCACCGAAACTGAAGTTGGCGTGCTCGGCATCGCCGTTGTCGTGTTGCCCGCCGATGGGAGCAGCGACGTCGGGGGTGTCGGACCCGCACGCCGCAGTCAGCAGCGCGATGGCAACGAACACGGCAGCCAAAACCGAGGTCGAGCGGCGGTCGGTGGTGAGTCGGTAGTTCATGGTTCCAACTCTCTCGCAGGGGATCTGAGGCAACATCCGGGCAGACCACTGATCGGGGCTGCGGCTCGGTACGGAGGTCACTGTCGGGGGGCGGCGAGTCGGTGGAACTGCATGGCCGCGAGCGCGGTGACAGCGGCGAGCCACGCGAACGCCAGGGCAAGGGCGCCAACTTCGTCGAAGCTGGGGGTGAACGCGCCGTCGAGGAGCACGCGGATGGCGCCATGGGCGGGCATGAGAACGGCCCATGCGGGTGGCGCTGCGTCGAACATGGCGTTCTGGGCGATGCCGATGTCGATGAAGGGCAAGGCGAGCATGACGTAGAGGCCGCCGATGAGCCCGAGGCGCGGTCCGACGAGGACGCCGATCATGCCGTAGGTGACGGCAGCGAGGACGTTGGCGAGCGCGAAGATCAGCCAGTTCTGCGGGCTGAAGCTGGCGCCGGTGACAGCGAGGGCGACTCCGGTGGTGAGTAGGGCGGCGAAGACGATGACGCCGATTCGGGCGGCGAGTACCTCGAGGGGCCGGTAGCCGGCCAGGACGAGTCGGCGGTCGCCTTCGGCCGAGCCGAGGGCGACGAACAGGCCCGCGAGTCCTGCGAGGAATCCGACGGTGATCGGCACCATGATCGCGCCGTGGAGGTTGTCCATCGCCAGGATCTGCAGTCCGCGCTGGCCGTTCTCGACGAGTTCGACCGGGGCCGGGTCGTTGGGGGTGACGGCGATGCTGAGGGTGATGAAGGCGACGGGGAGTCCGACGAGGAGGACCCAGAGCACGAGGTTGCGGCGATAGTCGCGAAACCCATACCGGAGTGCCACCGTGACCCGCCGCCATGACCCGTGGGTCATCGGTGGGGCGATGGGAACGGGACGGGTGGTGGCCACGAGCGCGACCGCGCCTGTGGTCAGGGCGGCGACGGCCCAGAGTGCGGAGAGCCCGAGGTCGCCGAGGGGTCCTCCGTGGCCCGAGGCGACATCCGTGACGACCAGGGTCGGGTAGTGGAGCGGGAAGATCCGGATCAGGCCAGCGGTGCCGCCCATGGCCGGGCCGAAGAAGACGTCGAACATCCACACGAACACCACGATGAGTGATCCGTTGATCTCGGAATGAACGAGCGCCCCGACCGTGGAACCGATGCCCAGGTAGATGGCGGCCATGAGGAACGTGACCCCGATGACGCGTGGGGTGTCGGCGATCCCGGTCCGCAACGCCAGCGCTGCAAG
>JBBKVY010000159.1:0-5281 GCA_037968675.1 Acidimicrobiales bacterium
GTCCAGGTCGTACCAGCCATGGCTGACAAGCAGAAGATCCGCATCCGCCTCAAGGCGTACGACCACGAGGTCATCGACCAGTCGACGAAGAAGATCGTCGAGACCGTGACCCGCACCCAGGCCGTCGTCCGGGGCCCGATTCCGCTTCCCACCGAGAAGCACCGCTTCACCGTCATCCGCTCGCCGCACAAGGACAAGGACAGCCGCGAGCACTTCGAGATGCGCATCCACAAGCGCCTCATCGACATCCTCGAGCCCACCCCCAAGACGGTCGACTCGCTGCAACGCATCGAGCTCCCCGCCGGCGTCGACATCGAGATCAAGATCCAACAGGTCTAGATCCTCGTGAACGTCACCTTCCGGGTGGCGTTCCGGCGGCTCTTCGTCGCCCGCCTGCTCGGGACGGTCTCGCTCCGGTTCGCGTACCCGTTCCTCCCGACCATCGCCGATGGTCTCGACACCGATCTGGCGACCATCGGCATCGGGGTCGCCTGCGGTGAGGCCGCCGGACTCCTGGCGCCGCTCATGGGCCGGCGGCTCGACCGGATCGGCCGGCGGCGAGGCATGACGGACGGCCTCGTGGTGTCGGCCGCCGGATGCATCGGCGTCGCCGCGGCGCCCCACGTGGCGGTCTTCGGGATCGCGCTCTTCTTCGTCGCGATCGGCCGCTATCTGTTCGACGTGTCCTTCGGTGCGTGGATCGGCGACGAGGTGCCCTTCGAACGGCGCGGACGGGCGATCGGCCTGGGCGAGCTCACCTGGTCGGGCGCCTTCGTCCTGGGCGTGCCGGTGGCCGGGTTCATCACATCGGTCACGTCGTGGCGGGTTCCCTACGTGCTGTCGGCCGTGATCCTGCTCGCCTCGATCCCGGTGGTGCGCGCCACGCTCGAACCGAGGGCCGCCGCGGCCCGGCACACCACGCCCGAGGCAGGCAACGCACGACTCACGTGGCTCCACGTCGCGGTCTTCGCACTCTCGCTCGGTGCCGCGCTGTTCTTCGTGACCGAGGGGGCGTTCTTCGAGACCGACCTCGGGATGAGCGACCGGACCATCAGTGCCGTGGTCATCCTGCTCGGCATCGGTGAGGTCATCGGTGCGCTCCTCTCCGCCTTCCTGGCCGACCGGATGGGCAAGCGCATGGCGGTGATCGCCGGGATCGTCGTCCTGATCCCGGCTGCGTTGGTCTTTGCGGTGGCCGGCCCGCTCGACGTCGTCGGGGTCGGGGCCGCGCTGGTGGTCGGTCTCGGGTTCGAGCTCGCGTTCGTGTCGGCCCTGCCGCTGGTGGTCGAGGTGGACCAATCACACCGTGCCGGCGCGCTCGGACTGGCCGTGGCCGGGCTCACCGGGGCAAGGACGGTTGCCGCAGTGGTCGGGACCCGTCTGTTCGAGGACCGCGGCATCGACGCGGTGGTCGCCCTGAGCGTGCCCGCGCTGGTGGTCGCCCTCGTCGTGGTCGTCGCCAAGGTCCGCGAGCCGGCACCGACTCAGTGAACGACCACGACGGCGGTCACCCAACCGTCGACATCGCGTCTGGCTGCCACGTCGCCGCCCAGCGCCGTGCAGACCGGCTCCCACTGGTCCGCCAGCAGCCCCGACACGACGATCACGCCACCCGGTCGGATCCGGGCAACGAGATCGGGTACGAGCGCCCCCAGCGAACCGACGGTCATGTTGCACGCAACGACGTCGAACGACCCAGCGACTCGTGACAGTGGAGTGGTGGATGCCGAGACGACGACGCCGTTGCGGGAGGCGTTGTCTGCCGTGGCAGTGACCGCCTCGGGGTCGATGTCGATCGCGGTCACCCGTGCGCCACGGATGGCGCCGGCGATCGAGAGCGCGCCGGTGCCGCAGCCGACGTCCAGCATGGTGGAGCCGGGATCGACGAGGTCGCGGAGGAGGTCGAGGCAGGTCGCAGTCGTGGGATGCGATCCGTCGCCGAACACGGTCGCCGGCACCCACAGCTCGATGTCGTGGCCCGCCATCTCGACGACGACCGAGCGCCCCGTCAACTCGATCGCCTCGACGTCGGTGACGTCGACGGGATCGAGGTCACCGACGATGGCGATGAACGTGCCGAGGTCGTCGTCCGCCACTCCGGCTCGCATGGTCGTGTCGTCGACCTCCCAGATGCCCCACGCGCCGGCTTGCCAGCATCGATCGGCGACGATCTCGGCGTCTCGGCCGGTCAGGTCGAACGCAAGCAGCCGCACACCCGGAGTCTGGTCGGTGGCCGGTCCACCACGCGATGATGCACGACCCCAGGAAGGCCGTGCATCGTCGCTGTGCCCGGGTCGTCGCCCGCCCGGCGAGTCAGGCTGCGTCCAGCGCGGAGAGCTCCGAGTACGCAGACCTCCGAGCCTCCACCATGGCCCGTTCGAGGGCCGAGGCGTCGAAGTCGTCGTCCCGGAAGTCGACGGTCCATTCCGCGTGATCCGCCGCCATACCGTTCAGATGCAGGTGTTCTGTCGCCATGGGGAACATCAGAGCGGATGCACACAACGGTCCGATTTCGGACGGATGACGAATCGTGTCGGTGTCGTGACGGAGACCGTCGATCTGTTCACGAACCGCTCGCATTGGACGTTCCATCGAGATACCGCTATCGTCTGATCTTCGTGCCCCCAGGCCTCTGGGCTCCCGGGCGCTCATTCTCTCCATCCCCCGCAAGTACCAACAAACGAGGCCCGCGCAGGCCCGATCCGATCTCGGTCGGGAACCGTGCGGCACAACCGAACCAGCGCTCCGTTGGGCCCCGTGCCCTCCGGAGCGTTTGCGTGAAGAAGGACACGCCGACATGGCCACGAAATCCATCGTCGCCACCAAGGTGGGCATGACACAGGTATGGGATGACGACAACAACGTCGTCCCCGTCACCGTGTTGCGCGTCCAGCCTTGCCGTGTCGTCCAGATCAAGACCCCCGAGCACGACGGATACAGCGCGCTCCAGGTCACCTTCGGCCAGCGCGATCCGCGCAAGCTCACCATGCCCGAGGCCGGCCATTTCGCCGCTGCCGGCGTCGACCCGGGTCAGACCGTGGTCGAGCTGCGCATCGACGACGTGTCCGACTACGAAGTGGGCCAGTCCATCGCCGCCGACCTGTTCGCTGCTGGCGACCTGGTCGATGTGACGGGCGTGTCCAAGGGCAAGGGCTTCGCCGGTGTGATGAAGCGCCATGGTTTCGGCGGCGCTCCCGCCAGCCACGGCGCCCACCGAAACCACCGTAAGCCCGGTGCGATCGGCGCCTGCGCGACGCCTGCCCGCGTGTTCAAGGGAAAGAAGATGTCCGGCCGGATGGGCAACGAGAAGGTCACCACGATGAACCTGACCGTCGTCGAGACCGATCCCGAACGCGAGATCGTGTTGATCCGCGGTTCGGTGCCCGGTCCGAAGAAGTCCACGATCCTGATCCGCGACGCCGTCAAGCAGGGGGCCGTGAGCCAAGGAGTGGACGCATGACCTCGGTCGACGTCAAGAACATCGCTGGCGACACGGTCGGTTCGGTCGACCTCGACGACGAACTGTTCGGCATCGAGCCCAACGTCTCGGTCATGCACCAGGTCGTCACGGCGCAGCTCGCTGCCAAGCGTTCCGGCACCCAGTCCACCAAGACACGCGCCGAGGTGCGTGGCGGTGGCGCGAAGCCGTGGAAGCAGAAGGGCACCGGCCGCGCCCGCCAGGGCTCGATCCGCTCGCCGCAGTGGCGCGGCGGCGGTGTCGCCCTCGGGCCCAAGCCCCGCAAGTACGACCAGCGCACCCCCAAGAAGATGGTGCGGCTGGCGCTGCGGTCGGCGCTGTCGGACCGGGCACAGTCCGAGCGCATCATCGTGCTCGACTCGTGGGCACTCGACGGCCCCTCGACCAAGACCGCCCGCGTGACGCTCGAGACGCTGGGCACCGAAGGTCGCATCCTCGTCATCGTGGGGCGTGACGACGTCAACACCACCAAGAGTCTGGCCAACCTGCAGCACGTGCACGTGTGCCAGCCCGCTGAGCTCAACGCCCACGACGTCCTCGTGAGCGACTGGATGGTCTTCACCCAGGACACGCTCCCGTCTTCCGCACCCCCGGCCACCGCCGCGAAGGAGTCCGCCTGATGGACGCCCGCTCCGTCATCATCGAACCGGTCGTCTCCGAGAAGAGCTACGACCTCATCGAGACGAACGTGTACACGTTCGTCGTCCATCCCAGCGCGAACAAGACCCAGATCCGCCAGGCGGTCGAAGAGATCTTCGACGTGCGGGTGGTCAAGGTCAACACGCTCAACCGCAAGGGCAAGCGCATGAGGAACCGTCGTACCGGCGCGTTCTCGACGCGAGCCACCGTCAAGCGAGCCATCGTGACCGTTCACGCCGATGACTCCATCGATCTGTTCGAGGGAGTCTGATCATGCCGGTTCGCAAGCGCAAGCCGTCCAGTCCGGCCCGCCGATTCCAGACGGTCAGCGACTTCTCGGAGATCACGAAGGACACGCCGGAGAAGAGCCTGCTGGGCAAGAAGTCCAGCACCGGTGGCCGCAACAGCGACGGCCGCATGACCTCGCGCCACCGCGGCGGCGGCCACAAGCAGCGCTACCGCCAGGTGGACTTCCGTCGCACCAAGGACGACGTCGAAGCCAAGGTCGTCGCGGTCGAATACGACCCCAACCGCAACTGCCGCATCCTGTTGCTCCACTACCTGGACGGCACCAAGAGCTACATCCTCGCTCCCAAGGGTGCCCAGGTCGGCGACCGACTCCAGTCGGGCCAGGGTTCGGAGATCCGTCCCGGCAACGCCATGGAGTTGCGCTACATCCCGGTCGGTACCGTCGTCCACAACGTCGAGCTCAAGCCCGGTGGTGGCGGCAAGATGGGACGCTCGGCCGGCACCGCCATCCAGCTCGTCGCCAAGGAAGGCGCCTACGCCACGTTGCGTCTGCCGTCCTCGGAGATGCGCCGGGTCCCGATCGACTGCCGCGCCACGGTCGGTGAGGTCGGCTTCGCCGAGGCTGATCTCATCAAGATCGGCAAAGCCGGTCGCAACCGCTGGAAGGGCGTCCGTCCGCAGTCCCGCGGTGTGGTCATGAACCCCGTCGATCACCCCCATGGCGGTGGCGAGGGCAAGACCTCCGGTGGCCGCCATCCCGTGTCCCCGTGGGGCAAGCCCGAGGGCCGCACCCGCGACAAGAAGAAGAAGTCCAACGATCAGATCGTGCGTCGCCGCCGTACCCGCGGCTCGCGGCGATAGGAGCCATCGATGCCCCGTTCACTCAAGAAGGGCCCGTTCGTCGACGACCACCTG
>JBBKVY010000160.1:0-3926 GCA_037968675.1 Acidimicrobiales bacterium
TGCACGAGGCGACGACGAGGCGACTCCGCTGGCACGCCGATGTGTAGAGCTCGGCGATCCGGGCGATCGAATCGCCGGAGGTCAATCGCATCGAGTGATCCGGGTCGTCGGCGCCGGGACGATCCCACGGGGCAGGCATCGCCGATCCGAGAAGTCGACCCTGGAACCACCGGTCCTCGGCCCATGCCAGATGCTTGACGATCCCCGCGATCGTCAAGTCCGTCGACGGCAGGAGCCGTATCGACGCCTCGTCCCAAGGCACGTCCACGAGCGCCGCCATGGCGATCGACCGATAGCGGTCGAGCCGCTGCGTCAGCGCGGTGCGTTCGTCCCCGGGCTGGAGATCAGGATTCAGCGAGGCACCTTCCGTCACGCGCCCATCGTGACACCGACTGCTCACACCCACCGCGGAACACCGAGAACGCTCAAGGACTCGGGCGCGCTGGTGGATCAGTCGGCGACGTCGAACGCGGCGCTGACCCGTTCGGCGTGGAGGCGGACGAGGAGCTCGCCGGGCACGCCGTTGCGATCGCCGAACTCCTCGGCCCGGTCCTCGCTCATGTAGCGGCCGCCGATGAGAGCGGCGAAACGGCGCACCTCGGGCAGGTCGTCGGAGAGCGTGACCGGGCCGTCGACCTTCACGAACGAGAACGGCGGCTGCTGGTCGTCGACCACGAGCGAGGCCCGTCCCTCGCGAGCCAACGCCCGGCCCTTTCCGGTGTCGGATCCGGTGTTGAAGACCACGTCGCCACCGTCGAGCACGAACCAGATCGGTGCCACGTGTGGCGCCCCGTTCGCTGCCACCCACGCCACCTTCCCGGTGCGGGTACCGGCGGAGAGGAAGTCACGGACTCGGTGGTCGTCGATCGATGCCATGCTTCGCGCAACACCGAGGACCCGCTGCATCTTCCGATCAGCATCGATGCTGTGGTGCGAGGACCGGTGCTGCAGGATGCTGGCCGACGCGGGCCGGTTCGTCATCCGAGCCACGACTCGACTGGCACCGCTCTACGCCTCCGTCGTGCGACGAAGGCACCGCCCATTGCTCAGATGCTGGCGGGCTCGCAGACCACGACGGGGATCTCGCGGTCGGTGCTCGTCTGGTAGCCGGCGTAGTTCTTGAAGTCCTTGGTGATGCGTTGCCACAGTGCGTCGCGCTCGTCGCCCTTGGCGGTGCGCGCCACCAATCGCTTGGTCTCGCCGTCGATCGTGATCTCGACTTCGGGATTCGCGACCAGGTTCTTGTACCACTGAGGATGCTGCGAGTGACCGCCCTTCGACGCAACGAGGACGACGGTCTCGCCGTCGATGATCGGCGCGGTCAGGAGCGTGGAGCGGCGCTCGCCGCTCGTTCGCCCGGTGACGTGGAGCTCGAGGGTGGGCATCCCTGCGAGTCGGTGGGGCCACCGCCCACCCGTGAGCATGAGCAGGGCACGATGTCCGTTCTCGAGCATCCAGGCACCGACGGTGGGAACGAGATCCTTGTTCGGCATGGCTCCGAGTCTGCCGTGCCGGAGGCGGGCACGCCTGCGGACGGCAACGGCGTTCCCCGCTACGGGCCGGCGCTCGCCTTCGCGAGCTGCGTCCCATCGATGGCTGACCTGCTCGCTCGCCCGTAGGGAATCGGCGTCCACGAACGATGGGAAGATGAGCGTAGACACCGACCGGGGAGAAATCGATGCTGGACCATCTGTCGATCCAATGTGCCGATGTGGCGCGCAGCGCCCGCTTCTACGACGCCGTCCTCGCTCCGCTCGGCGGTGAACGAATCATGGAGTACGACGGACCCACGATCGGGTTCGGCATCCCCCCGATGCCGGACTTCTGGCTCGGACCATACGCAACCGGAGCTGGCTTCCGGGAGGCCCACATCGCCTTCAGCGCACCGGATCGATCCCGGGTCGACACCTTCTTCCAGACTGCGGTCCGGGAAGGAGCCGAACCACTCCACGAGCCGAGGCTCTGGCCGGAATACCACCCCAACTACTACGGCGCGTTCGTTCGCGATCCCGACGGGAACAATATCGAGGCGGTGTGTCACTCGCCGGAGTGACGGACCTCCGCTTGGACCTATGAGTTCACCACTTCGATCCCGAACTCCGCCCGGATTTCGGCCAAGGTCACGTCCAGGTACGGCTCGTACGCCGACCACGGCCACCGCGTCGTCATGCGCCTGGCCCTCATGATCGTGCTCGGCAGGGACGTGAGCAATCTGCCGATGTGCTGCGCGAGGTGCCGGCGACTGTACTGACGGAACAGGCTGAAGGCGTCCGCTTCCGAGTACCCGCGCAGGTGCTTCCAGAAACCCAACGTCGTCCCGAAGACCGTCCAGATCTTGACCGTGCCTTCGCCCACGACCGTGGTGTCACAGGCGAACACGACGTGGGCCACGTCGTGGCAACGGAAGAACCGAGCAGCTCCCTCGGACATCTCTCGCGTCGACAGCACTCCCTGGTTGTCGTCGGCGTATCGATCGAGCCCCTGACGGAGCGTCAACGTCGGATCGTCTATCACGAGTCGGGTGTCGGGTGTCGGGTCACCAGCGCGCCGCGACGCCAGCTCAGTCGTCGTCGAACTGCACCGTGACCCGGTGGGCATTCGACGACCAGTTCGGAAAGTTGACGACCGTGGTCTCCGCGCCCCGCATCGTGCTCGCCAGGGCGACCGATCGAGGGTGCACGAACGCAGACGGCATGAACACGTCGGCTGCGGTGAGGAAGGGGATGACGCTGAACGGGAACAGCTCGCCCTTGTCGAGATCGGTCGTCCCGTCGAGGCCATCGTCGTGAGCGAACATCGCCAGGTTCACCCCGGACCGGGGACTGATGGCCGGGGTCAGCAGGTCGAGGCCATCGACGCGCAGCTCATCGCTCATCGTTCCCTGGTCGCCCCAGAACTCCTTCTGTCGGACCACGGTGAGCGCCACGGACTCGTCACTCGTGGGCACGAACGCGCCGATGCCCTCGCCCGGGAGTCCGGTGTTGAGGCGAACGAAGTGGTCGGAGCGAGCGAAGGGGTCGAAGTAGAAGTGATGCTCGACTGCGGCATCGTTTCCGTCCGGCGGCACGATGGTCAACTCGTAGTGTTTGGTGCCGTTGATCCGCACCGGGCCCCAGTCCCCGGAATCGTCGATGGGGAAAGCGGCGCGTGGACCGGACCCGATGCGCTGTCCGGTCTCGGGCCGGACCCTCCAGAGCTCGACCGTCGCCCCAGCGCGACCGACGTTGGCGGGAAAGACGACAGCTCGGCCCGCGAGGGTCACCCGGCCGGGAGGCTCGGCCCCGACCTCGGACGTGCGCGGGGCGCGCCCGGTGAAGAACTCGAACATCCGGGCGAATGCCTCCGCCGATGTGGCCACCTGGGTGTGGGACTTGTCGCCGAAGTGAAAGTTGTTCTCGGGGTCGGGACCGATCTGGGCGTCCTCCCCACCGTTGCGATTGAAGCCGCTGCCAGCGGTGTTCCACTCACCCCAGATACCGATGGTCGGGACCCCCCCGGGAAGCTCGTCGGGTGAGGCGCCATCGATGTTGACGTACTTGGCCACCTTTGCGCTGCCGTCGATGCCACCGACGTCAGGATCGAGGTAGGAGGTGAGGAAGCCGGTGCCTCGTGAATGACCAATGGCGTAGATCTGGTCGGCTCCGGTCTCGTCCAGGACGTCGTCGACGAAGGCATCGAGGTCCTCCAGACGGTTGGGTGCGCCCGGATTCGTGTCGTACTCGAAGGCGAACAGCAGATCCTGGGGGTAGCCGTTGCTCGTGAAGCGCATCGCCTGGGTCTCGAACTGCTGGGCCGAGCCCGACTGGCCGTGGACGAAGACGATGGGCGCGAGGTCTGGCGGCGGCGCCTTCGGCGGGCCGGCCGACGCCGGTGCCGCGGTCAGCACCGCCATGACGAGTGCGGCAACAACGACCGCAGCTGCGGCC
>JBBKVY010000161.1:0-15885 GCA_037968675.1 Acidimicrobiales bacterium
ACGAGGCGCCGTCGCCACCACCGCTGTCGCCGCCTCCGGCGCCACCATCGCCACCGCCCATGGCGTCTCGGCGCGCGCGGGAGCGCTCGAGGAGGTGTTCGGGGATCTCGGTCAACATGCCTCCCAGGCACGGGGGTGAACGGCGAGAGAATAGGCAACGCGAGGCCCGCCCGACCAAGCGAACCGCCGAAATCAGCCGACCGGGACGTCGGACCGAACCGGGGAGGAGACCGGGTGTTCGGAGTGCGTGACGACCGTCCTGCCCGATGTGTGCGGCCTCGGGGGCAGGTGATAGACCATCTGACGTGGGTGCAGTCCCGTGCCTCCCCACATCCCAGCACATTGTGATCGATTTCACGAGGTCCTGAATCGCCGTGGTAGCCCTCTTCAGCTCACTGATCGTCGGCATCGCTGGCGTCGCCGTGATCGTGGCCGTGGGCAAGCGGCGCGCGTCCGATGCCCGGCTGACCTGGGGCGAAGCGATGGCCGCTGCGGCCTTCGCGTTCTTCATGTTCTTCTGGTGGTATGGCGTGATCCCGCACCAGTGGCTCACGCTGGCCGAGGCCGGCTGGGACTGGAGTTCGGCCAAGACCGTCTGGGGCCCGGGCGAGATCCTGCGTCCCGAGGCCGAGGGTGGGTGGTTGCCCCTCACCATCAACTACCTCCACCTCAAGGACCTGGTCGCGGTGTTGATCTACGGCGTCGGTCTCGCCGGCCTCATCGCCATCTGGGCCTGGTGGAACGACCGGGACAAGCGTGCCGACGCGGCTGCTGCCGTCGTCCCGACCTCGTCCTACGGTCGCCCGCTGGTGCGGAAGGGCTGAGATGGCCAAGACCGACGCCAATCCGCCGCTTCCCGAGTTCCGGGGCGACTACGTCCTGCAGGAGGTCGACGCCTCGTGGCTCGCCGCTGCGGTGAAGCCCAAGCAGTTCATCCACATCGACCAGTCCGAATGCATCATGTGCGAAGGCTGCGTCGACATCTGCCCGTGGAAGTGCATCCACATGGTGCAGCCCGAGGCCATCGAGTCGGCCATCGGAACCGAACAGCCCGGCCTCGATCCCAGCGACCATGTGATCTTCACCATCGATGACGATGTCTGCACCCGGTGCGCCCTGTGCGTCGACCGGTGCCCGACCGGCGTCATCATCCTCGGCAAGCTCGGCGACCCGGGCGCGGCCGGCGATCCCCATCAACGCACACCGACCCATGGCTACGGCTATGGGATGCGGTTGGGCTGAGAAACGGTCAAGGAGTACCTGCGTGGCCAGCACCACAGAAGACAAGCCGTCGATGGGCGAACGCATCGGCAAGACGATGAAGGACCTGCCCGACAACGTGCAGTCGTCCCAGGCGTGGAACTCGATCTTCCGGCCGGGCTCGATCTTCCGCAAGGGCTACACCGACTCACCCCGGAACCGCTCCTACGTCGTCATGAACTCGGTGCTCTACCACCTGCACCCGGTGAAGGTGAAGCGGCACGCGGTCAAGGTGAGCTACACGCTGTGCCTCGGTGGCCTGTCGTTCTTCCTGTTCATCCTGTTGACGGTCACCGGCATCTTCTTGATGTTCTTCTACCGGCCCACCGCGGCCCAGGCGTGGGACGACATCTACAACCTCCAGACCGGTGTGACCTTCGGACTCCTGGTCCGCAACATGCACCGATGGGCCGCGCACCTCATGGTGCTGTCGGTCTTCTTGCACATGGCCCGCGTCTTCTATCACGGTGCCTACAAGCCACCTCGCGAGTTCAACTGGGTGATCGGCGTGATCCTGCTGACGCTCACCCTGCTGCTGTCGTTCACCGGCTACCTACTGCCGTGGGACCAGTTGGCCCTGTGGGCCGTGACCGTGGGCACCAACATGATGGGCTACACCCCGGTGTTCGGCGACCAGGTCCGCTTCGTGCTGCTGGGCGGCGTCGAGATCGGGTCCGACACCCTGTTGCGATGGTACGTGCTCCACGTCCTGATGCTCCCGTTCGTGATCGTCATCTTCATGGCGATCCACTTCTGGCGGGTGCGCAAGGACGGCGGGATCTCCGGTCCGTTGTGATGCGTTTCCTCCCTCCTGTCGTGTGGTCTGCGCTGAGACGCAATACCGTTGGAGTCACCGATGACTGAGATCCCCGAACACCTTCGCAAGCGGGCCGAAGAGGCTCGCAAGAAGGCCGCGGCCGACGCCGGTGGCGGCGACGCAGCCGCAGAGACCCCGGAACAGGCGGCTGCGGCCTCCAAGATCCCTGCCCATCTGCTCGAGCGATCCAAGGCTGCGAAGGCTGCGGCCTCCGGTGGCGGCTCCTCCGACGGTGGCCCGGCTGGTGGATCGGCCCCCTCCGGTGGTGGCGGCACCGCCGTCGCGACCGCTCCTGCTGCGGCCGCCGCCGTGGCCGACAGCGGTGGCCCGGTCCCGACCGGCCCTGGTGGGCACACCCAGCGTCTCCTCACCGTCGTCAAGTCCGGCTCGATCCAGGACGTCCGGGCCACGCCGCTCGACAAGGTGCACGTGTGGCCGCACCTGCTGGTCGTCGAGTTCGTGGCTGCACTCATCATCACCGCGTTCACGCTGATCTTCTCGATCTTCGTCAACGCCCCGCTGCTCGAGCTGGCGAACTTCAACGCCACGCCCAACCCGTCGAAGGCGCCGTGGTACTTCCTCGGTCTCCAGGAACTGCTCACCATGTTCCATCCGATGGTGGCCGGCGTGACCATCCCGGGCATGGGCATGTTCGCCCTCATCCTCGCCCCTTACATCGACCGCAACCCCTCCAACAAGCCGAACGACCGCAAGTTCGTGATCTCGCTGTTCACCATCTTCTTGATGTTCTGGGCCGTGTTGGTCATCATCGGCTCGTTCTTCCGAGGCCCCGGCTTCAACTTCGTGTTCCCCTGGAACGTCGGCCTCTTCTTCGAACTGTGAGCGACAAGAATCGAAAGGTTCGGTAGGCCCATGGAAACCTCCACCACCATCGCCATCGCCGTCGTCGCCCTCGTGGTGCTCGGTGGCGTCGTGTTGCTCGCTGCGGCCCGCCGCAACGAGACGACCAAGGCCATCGGCGCGCTGTCGCGCGAGACCCGCACTCGCGACGGAGGCGCCACCGCCATCTCCACCCGAGAAGAGGGACGGGCGACGGCGACCGGCAAGGAATTGGAACTCGCCGCCAAGCTCGAACGACGGGAAGCCGGCAAGGAGCTCGTCACCGCCGGCTCCGCCGCCCCCACCGCGTGGGTTCCGCCGGACCCCGACACGCTCGGCGCAACCCGCCGCCAGTTCCTCAACCGGTCGATCACCGGCTTCTTCATCGTCGGCCTCTCGGGTTTCGGAGCGGCGTGCATCGCCTTCCTGTGGCCCAAGGGCGGCGAGGGATTCGGCTCGGCCATCCGCGTCGGCAACGTCGACGAGATCATCACCGACATCCGCGGAAACAACGGCTTCCTCTACAAGCCAGAGGGTCGGATGTGGATCACCGAGTACCCGAGCTCCGCACTCGACAAGGCCCGAAGCGTCTACTCGCCGCCCGAGCTGGCCGGCATGGAAGCCGGCGTGGTCGCGCTCTACCAGAAGTGCCCGCACCTCGGCTGTCGTGTCCCGCAGTGCGAGACCTCGCAGTGGTTCGAGTGCCAGTGCCACGGTTCGCAGTACAACCGGGTGGGCGAGAAGAAGGGCGGCCCGGCACCTCGTGGTCTCGACCGCTTCTCGATGGACGTCTCCGGCGGCGTGTTGACCGTCGACACCGGCACGGTCATCCTCGGCCCGGCGATCGGCACCAACACGACCGGCCAAGAGGCCGAAGGCCCCCACTGCGGCGGCCAGTCCGATCACTGACCGGAGCAGAGAACAACACCCATGACTGAGATGTCCTCACTCCTGCTCGCCGCGAGCACCGTGCAAGCGGTCGGCACCGTCATCGCGCTCGCCCTGGTCGCAGGGTTCATCGTCTACGCCGCATTCAACGTGCGTGCAGGACGCGAGGAGGTCGGCGCCGAGATCGAACTCGCTGCCAACCTCAAGCCGTATCTCGACGACGACGAGCTCGAGACCACCAAGCTCGACCGCACCCTCACCTTCGGTCTCGCCACGCTCGCCATCGTGGGCATCGGTCTCCCCGCCTACTGGTTGGCCGAGCCCGGCCGCATCGACGGTGCCATCGACGAGTACGACCGCGTCTTCGAGACGCGGGGCGAAGAGCAGTACGTCGAGGGTTCGGCGTGCAACAGCTGTCACGGTCCCGAAGGTGTCGGTGGCGTGGCGCCCTTCACGATCCTCGACGACAACAGCGAGTTCGTCGCCCAGGTCGAGTGGAAGGCTCCGGCCCTCAACACGGTGATGCTCCGCTACGACCGCGAAGAGGTGAAGTTCATCCTCGACTACGGCCGGGCGTTCTCGCCGATGCCCGCATGGGGCGCCGCCGGCGGTGGCCCGCGCACCGAGCAGGAGATCGACAACATCATCGACTACCTCGAGTCGATCCAGCTGACCTCGGACGAGTCGATCCTGGCCGTCGAGGATGAGCTCGCCTCGGCACTCGATCTCCCGAGCACCGGCGTGATCGACTATTCCGATCTCGAGACGGGCGAGGCACTGTTCAACCTCGGGCGCGACAGCGGTTTCGCCGGCGGCGCGTACGCCTGCGGCCGCTGTCATACGCGTGGCTGGTCGATCAGCCAGGGCGAGGGCAAGATCCAGCCCGAGGGCGCAGACGTCGCCGAGTACATCGACTACCCCGACGGTGCCGGCGCCTACGGGCCACGCCTCGAGGGGATCATCCCCCGTCAGTTCGCCTCGATCGAGGCGCTGGTGGAGTTCCTCACCAACGGCGCCGAACGAGGGGCCGCCTACGGCAACAACGGTCTCTCCGGCGACGGCATGATGCCCGGCTTCGGTGTCAATCCGAACACCGATGAGGTCGAGAACGGCATCTACCCGTCCGAGGGCGGCATGCTGTCGGAAGAGATGATCCAGTCGATCGCTCGCTACGTCGACTCGCTCGACACGAGCGCACCGCTCGACGGCGAGAGCCAGAACGAGGGAGACAGCTGATGGACACGCTCGCCCTCACCTCCGGCACCGTCCTCGCCGGTATCGCCTACGACCCCACGATCCGTGGGATCCTCGCCGTGGCGGTGGGCGTCATCGTGCTGATGGGCTCGGTGTACATGCTGCTCGGCACCAACACCGGCAACCGTCTCGGCTTCCTCCTCGCCATCACCGGATTCTTCGGGTGGATGGCGATCCTGGCGCTCATCTGGTGGATCTACGGCATCGGCATGAAGGGTCAGGATCCGGCCTGGCACGTCGTCGAGTACAACACGACCGACACCGCGCTCGCCGTGACCGACGATGTCCAGGAACTCGACACCTCGGCTGTCCCCACCGACCCGGACGCGCTCCCGACGCTCGTCGAGGAGGACCCCGAAGGGTTCGCCGAGCTCCAGGACGAGGTCGAGGAGACGAGCAACGGTTGGCTCCTGCTGGCGCCGTCCGATGCCGTTCGAAACGAGATCGAAGCCACCGTCGCCGCCGAGCTCCCCGAGTGCGTCACCTGCGACTTCGGCATCTCGGCCACGGACGACTACCTGTCGATCAACGCATACCAGCGCGGTGGCAAGGAACGCCTGCCCGAGAATCCCACCCGCTGGGATCGCATCACCAACACCATCAAGACGTCGGTCCAACTCCAGCATCCACCGCGCTACGCGGTCCTCGAGGTCCAGAAGGTCATCGATCAGACCCCGGTGGCCGGCGAGGCGCCTCCGAGGCCCGCGGCCGACGAGAGCCAGCCGGTGATCTCGGTCGTGATGCTCCGTGACATCGGCGACAAGCGGTTCCCGTCGGCGGTGATCAGCATCTCGTCGACCCTGCTGTTCCTGCTGCTCTGCTGGGTGCTCCACCAGCGTGAGCGGATCCTCGAGGCCAACCTCGAGCGGGCCGAGACGGCCCAGAACCAGCCCGTCGAGACCCGGACCCAGAAGGCCGGCGTCTGATCATGCTCGGCCAGTATCTCCCGCTGGCGGTCCTGCTGATCCTCGCGGCCGCGTTCGTCGCCGGCAGCTTCGCCACCCGGCAACTGTTGGCCACGAACAGGATGACCGAGGCCAAGCTCGCGCCCTACGAGTGCGGCATCGTCCCCACCAAGGACCCGCCGGAGCGGTTCCCGGTGAAGTTCTACCTGGTGGCCATGTCGTTCATCGTCTTCGACATCGAGATCATCTTCCTGTACCCGTGGGCCACCATCTACCGCCGCCTCGGGCCCTACGGCCTCTTCGCCGTCGCCATCTTCTCGGCCCCGATCATCGTCTCGCTGGCCTACGAGTTCAGCAAGGGCGCCCTCGACTGGGGGCCCGTGAAGTCCAGTGAGCGCTCGTCGATGGTCTCGTCCGAGCGCACCAGCACCTCCACCGTCCGTCGTGTCGGACTCGACGGCCGTCCCGCCGCCGGTGAGGCCGAAGCGCCGCCCTCGGAAGCGGCGTAGGAGGCCCGCATGGCTTGGGATCTGAACGAAGGGCTCGAGGGCCTCGACCACAACGTCCTGACGGGACGCATCGAGGACCTGGTCCAGTGGTCCCGCAAGTCGTCGATGTGGCCGGCCACGTTCGGCCTCGCCTGCTGCGCGCTCGAGATGATGGCGGCTGGTGGCGCCCACTACGACCTGTCACGGTTCGGCATGGAGGTCTTCCGGGCATCGCCCCGCCAGGCCGACCTGATGATCGTCGCCGGCCGGGTCAGCCAGAAGATGGCTCCGGTCCTGCGCCAGATCTACGACCAGATGATGGAACCCAAGTGGGTCCTGTCGATGGGCGTCTGCGCCAGCAGTGGCGGCATGTTCAACAACTACGCCATCGTCCAGGGCGTCGACCAGATCGTTCCCGTCGATGCCTATGCACCCGGGTGCCCTCCGGGTCCCGAGACCTTGATCCACGCCATCAACACCATCCACGAGAAGGTGCTGTCGGGCGAGATCCTGCGCCGTCGCGACGAGACCGGCGCCGGCGCCGGCCTGATCCTCCCGCAGATCGACGGCCAGACCGCCGGCGATCAGAAGGTCGACACGCCGGTGGAGCTCAGCCCATGAGCGAGACGACCACCGACGATGCGGCCGATGTCGATGAGGGAGCCGAGGCCGTCGAGACGACGCCCGAACCAGAGCGCCTGCACGGTCAGCTCGTGACCGAGTCACGTGGCCAGACCGTCCTGCACGTCGACCGCAGCGAGCTCCAGTCGCTGGTGAAGACGCTCCGTGACGACGAGGGCTACAACGTCTGCATCGACGTGACCGCGGTCGACTACCTGACCTTCGAGTCTCCCCGCGATCTGCCGCCGGCGATCGCCCCTGAACGGTTCGAGGTCGTCGTCTCCTTGCTGAGCCACGAACACCACAGCCGCCTACGCCTCCGGGTCCAGGTCCCGGTCGACGACCCGTCGGTCCCGACGCTCTTCGACATCCACCCGGGCTCGGAGGCCTCCGAGCGCGAGGTCTACGACATGTTCGGTATCCGCTTCGACGGCCATCCCGACCTCACTCGCATCCTGATGCCCGAGGATTGGGACGGGCACCCGCTCCGCAAGGACTACGCCGTGGGCCGCATCCCCGTGCAGTTCAAGGGGAGCGTGACCGAACGATGACCACCCCCACACTCGATCTTGCGGCCGTTGTGGCGACCCCTCGACGGAAACGGCCGCAAGATTTCCGATGAGTGCTTCCCGATGAGTACGTACGCCGGCCAGGACAGCGCCCTCACCGACGAGGGCGGCCAGGAGATGGAGCGGCGCGCCGACAGCGGTGCGGCCACGCTGTTGCGTGAGCTCGGCGCGACGCTGCGGATGTCGGAGGCCGAAGCCGCCGCGCTCGCTGGTGACACCGACGGTGGCGACGACTCCACCATGATCATCAACATGGGTCCGCAGCACCCGTCGACCCACGGCGTGCTCCGACTCATGCTCGAGCTCGAGGGCGAGCGGGTCCTGCGCACCAAGTCGATCGTCGGGTACCTCCACACCGGGATGGAGAAGACGGGTGAGGATCTCACCTTCCTCCAGGGCCCGACCAACGTCACTCGCATGGACTACGCAGCGCCGCTGTTCAGCGAGTTGGTGTTCAGCCTCGCGACCGAGACGCTGCTGGGGATCGACGAGGACATCCCACCTCGCGCCCAGTGGATCCGGATGCTGCTCACCGAGCTCAACCGCATCAGCTCCAACCTGCTGTTCATGGCGACCAACGGCATGGACGTGGGCGCCGTCGGCATGATGATCTACGGCTGGCGCGAGCGCGAGGAGACGCTGCGGCTGCTCGAGAAGATCACCGGTCTACGGATGAACCACAACTACATCCGGCCCGGTGGCGTGGCTGCCGACCTGCCGGACGGCTGGCGCGACGACGTCCTCACCCTCATGGACTACCTGCCGGCGCAACTCGACGAGTTCGATGTGCTGCTCACCGGCCAGCCCATCTATCGCGAGCGTCTCCAGGGCGTCGGCGTCATCACCGACACCGAGGCGATCGCACTCGGCGCCACCGGCCCGATCCTGCGAGCAACCGGCGTGCCGTGGGACCTGCGCCGCGACGAGCCGTACCTGTTCTACGACCAGGTCGACTTCGACGTGCTCGTCGGCACCTACGGCGACAGCTTCGACCGCTATGCCATCCGGCTCAACGAGATCCGCGAGTCGATGAAGATCGTCCGGCAGATCCTCGACCAGATGCCCCCGGGCAACTATCGGATCCAGGACAAGAAGGTCACGCCGCCGCCACGTGCGCGCATCGACGAGTCGATGGAAGCGTTGATCCACCACTTCAAGATTTTCACCGAGGGATTCAAGGTCCCCGCCGGCGAGGTCTACCGCGCCGTCGAGAGTCCCCGCGGCGAACTCGGGTGCTACATCGTCTCCGACGGTGGCGCGAAGCCGTACCGCATGCACATCCGTGGCCCGAGCTTCGTGAACCTGCAGACACTGCCCCACATGATGCGCAACGGTCTGATCGCCGACGCGGTGGTCAACATCTCGAGCGTCGACCCCATCATGGGTGAGGTCGACCGCTAGTCGAAGTCCTCGGCCGACCAACTCGCCGGATGCCGGCGCATGGCGTCGCGATGGAGGTTGGCCAGCACTCGATCGCGGAGATCGAGTTCGTCTCCGGCGGTTTCGGGAGGCGGCACCAGCGCACGTGTCCACGCTGCGGTCAGGGTCGTGGAGAAGCGACTCACCTGCGCGGCCATGGAGGCGTCGAACCCATCGATGGCCAGCGCCAGGAGCGCGGCTGGCGTCGCATCGGTGGCGATGCGATGCCAAGGAGCCGCCGCGGCCGGGTCGTGCCAGCCTGCACGACGCCACCGTTCGGCATCGTCGGCGCAGAATCCCGCCTGGGTGAACGCTCGGGAGTAGGGGAAGCGTTTGCCAGCCAGAACCTCTTCCACGATGGTGCCCGTCATCGTGGGCACGGTACGAAACCGACGATGCGGGCGGTGGGATCCTTCCGAGCGAAACTCCCTCGCTGCTCGACGCACCCGTTCGTAGCCTGAGCCCAGCCGTTGCGGAACGGCCGGGGAGCCGACATGGAGACATCGACGATCTCGGCGCGGGTGTTCCACCCCGCCAGCGCGAACCTCCGGCGCGTCGCGCCCTACTTCGGTCCGCACAAGGCGAAGATGTGGTTCATCGGACTCTCGGCCGTGGTGTCGATCACCGCAGCGTTGTCGACCCCGCTCATCGCGAAGGCCGTCATCGACGGGCCGATCGCCGAGCGGGACAAGGCCGCCATCCTCCCCTGGGTCGGGCTCTCGCTCGCGCTCGCACTCGTGGAGACCGGGCTCGCGCGGTTCCGTCGCGTCTTCCTCGCGACCACCGCGATGGACGTCGAGACCCATCTGCGCAACGACCTGTACCGCCACCTCCAGCGTCTCGACGTCGGGTTCCACGACCGATGGCAATCGGGACAGCTGCTCTCCCGCGCCACCAGCGACATCGCCACCATCCGGCGGTTCAGCGCATTCGGTGCCGTCTTCCTCCTGATCATCAGCCTGGAGGTCATCGGGATCTTCGCCCTGCTGGTGAACCTGTACTGGCCGCTCGCGCTCGTCGCGGCGGCCTTCTCCGTCCCCGTGCTCGTGCTCTGTACCCGGTTCGAGCACCAGTACACGACGGTGGTCCGGCGGATCCAGGACGAGCTCGGCGACATGACCACCGAGATCGAGGAGGCGGCCAAGGGGATCGGCGTGATCAAGTCGTTCGGACGAGCCCGCTACGCCTTCGCCCGCTACGACGCCCACGTGCAGCGGGTGCACGGCTCGCAGATGGAGCGGATCGCCATCCACACCAAGTTCGTGTGGCTGCTCGCCATCGTCCCCAATCTCGTCCTCACCGCGACGTTGCTGGCCGGCGTGCTCGCCGTCGGGTCGGGCGCGATCACGCTCGGTGGTCTGTTCGCCTTCGTGTCGTACGTCTTGATCCTCGTCTTCCCGCTCGAGGCGTTGGGCTGGATCCTGGCGATGGCCCAGGAGGCGATGACCGCAGCCGACCGCGTGTACGACGTCCTCGACACCTCGCCCGTCATCGACGACGAACCCGGGGCGATCGACATCGACGAGGCCACGGGCGGCGCCGAGGGCCACCTGCGCTTCGAGAACGTCCACTTCTCCTACGAGAAGGGTCGACAGGTGTTGGGTGGGGTGGATCTGGTGGTCGAGCCGGGGGAGACGCTCGCGCTCGTCGGCGCAACCGGCGCGGGCAAGACCACCGTGGCGGCACTGCTCGCGCGGTTGTACGACCCCACTGCCGGCCGCATCACCCTCGACGGCCACGACCTGCGCGACATCACCGTGACCAGCCTGCGTCGGCACATCGGGTTCGCGTTCGAGGAGGCCACACTGTTCTCGGCCAGCGTCCGAGAGAACCTGCGCATCGGCAAGCCCGACTGCACCGACGACGAGATCACCGAGGCGCTGCGCATCGCCCACGCCGACTTCGTCGACCAGCTCCCGTGGGGCCTCGACACCCGCATCGGCGAGCAGGGCATGAACCTGTCGGGCGGTCAGCGTCAGCGTCTCGCACTCGCCCGCGCAGTGATCGCCACACCGACGATCCTGATCCTCGACGATCCGCTCAGCGCCCTCGACGTGCACACCGAGTCGCTGGTCGAGGAGGCGCTCCGGCCGATGCTGGCCACTCGCACCGCGCTGGTCGTCGTCCACCGGCCGTCGACCATCGCCCTCGCCGATCGTGCCGCCCTGCTCGACGAAGGCCGCATCGTCGCGACAGGCACCCACACCGAGCTGCTGGCAACCGAGCCGCGCTACCGGGCGATCCTGGCCCAGGCGAGCGACGACGAGGTGCTGGCGTGACCGTCTACGACCCGGCAACCGTCGACGTGACGGGCGACGAGTCGATCGACTCGTGGCGCGGTGTCGCGCCCGAGGACGTCGACGACGTGCAGGGCAGCCTGGCCACGCTGCTGCGCTCACGGAGCAGGGCGCTGCTCGGCTCGCTGCTCCGTCCGCACAGGAAGACGATGCTCTGGGCGACGGCGCTCATCAGCGTGAACATGGTCGCCCACCTCTCCGGCCCGTGGTTCGTGGCCGAAGCGATCGACGAGGGCATCCCGCCACTGCTCGCCGGCGGCGACGGCTCGCTCCGGCCCCTGATGCTCGTGGTCGGCGGGTTCCTCGCTGCGACCATCATCGGCGCGGTCACGTTCAACGCCTTCCTGCTCGTATCGGGGCGAGTCGGCCAGGACGTCATCGTCGACATCCGCCATCGTCTGTCGCGCCACTTCACCGACCTCAGCATCGGCTTCCACCAGCGCTACACGTCGGGTCGGGTGATCTCCCGCCAGACGAGTGACGTCGACGCCGTCTCCGAACTGCTCGGCCACGGCCTGCTCCAGCTCACGACCTCGGTCCTGACCCTGGTCGGGATCGCGGTGATCCTGGTCGTGCTCGACCCGATCCTGGCGCTCGCCTCGCTCGCGGTGATGCCCGCGCTGTTCGTGCTCACACGCTGGTTCCGGCACCATTCGGAGAAGGCGTATCGAGCCACCCGCGAGGCCATCGCGCTGGTGATCGTCCACTTCGTCGAGTCGCTCGGAGGGATCCAAGCGGTGCAGGCGTTCCGCCGGGAGCCCCGCAATCAGGAGATCTTCGACGACCTCGACGGCCGGTACCGCGACGCCAACATCTGGTCGGCCCGACTCGCTGCGACCTACGGGCCCGGGGTGCAGTTCGCCGGTCGACTCACGACGGCAATCGTGCTGTTCTACGGCGGGACGCGCGTGATCGACGGGCACATCGAGATCGGCGTGCTCGCGGCGTTCCTTCTCTACCTGCGTCAGTTCTTCGAACCGATGCAGGAGCTCTCGCAGTTCTACAACCTCTTCCAGGCGGCGGCTGCCGCGACCGAGAAGCTGTCGGGAGTCCTCGACGAGAAGCCGACGGTCGAGCCAGCCGTCGATCCGATCCTGCTCCCCGACGCACACGGTGCGCTCGACTTCGACGGTGTCTCGTTCTCCTACGGAGCCCACCCTTCGGTCGGGTCGAGCGCCACCGCCGACCGAAGCAGGCCGGCGAGCGAAGCGAGTGGGCGCAACAGCACCGTCCTCCACCACTTGGACCTCCACATCCCGGCCGGGCAGACGGTCGCCATCGTGGGGGAGACCGGCGCGGGCAAGTCGACCATCGCTCGGCTCGTCGCCCGCTTCTGGGATCCGACCGAGGGTGTCGTACGGCTCGACGGCATCGACCTCCACCGCGTCGACGACAGCGACCTGCGACGCGCTGTCGTGATGGTGACCCAGGACAACTTCCTCTTCAGCGGGACGGTCGCCGACAACATTGCGTTCGGTCGACCCGATGCGTCCCGGCTCGAGATCGAGGCCGCGGCCGAAGCGATCGGTGCCCACTCGTTCATCAACGCGCTGCCACAGGGGTTCGACACCGACATCCAGGCCAAGGGCGCACGCCTCTCGGCCGGCCAACGCCAGCTGCTCGCGTTCGCTCGGGCGTTCCTCGCCGATCCGGCGGTGCTCATCCTCGACGAGGCCACCAGTTCGCTCGACATCCCGTCGGAGCGACTGGTCCAACACGCGCTCCGCACACTGTTGGCCGACCGCACCGCGGTGATCATCGCCCATCGTCTGACGACGGTCGAGATCGCCGACCGGGTACTGGTGGTCGACGACGGCCGGGTCATCGAGGACGGCTCACAGGCGGAACTCCGGGGGAGTGGCGGCGAGTACGCCGAACTCCACGCCGCCTGGGCCGACTCCCTCGTCTGACCTCCGCTCCCGCACCCGTGGCTGGACCTGGCTGCGGCTCGTCGAGCCGGGGTGCAGTTCGGCGACGACGCGTGGATCTGGGGCTCCGGACGGTGATCCCACGATGGATCTGACCCGTCGGTCGGTGGGGCGATAGTTTCCCGCCGTACCCGCCCGGCCCCTCCTTGGGGCGTACACGTGAGCTTGTGCAAGGATTCACGACGATGCCCCGGTTCAGCGCCGAGAACACGATCCTGGCCAAGGAGATCATCGGGCGGTATCCCCTTCCCAAGTCGGCGTTGATCCCCCTGCTGCACCTGGCCCAGGAGCAGGACGGTTGGGTCGCCGACGACGCGATGGAACACATCGCCGAGCTGGTGGGCGTGACGCCGGCCGAGGTCATCGGCACCTGCACCTTCTACGAGATGTTCAAGCGCGAGCCCGTCGGCGAGTTCCTCGTCAACGTCTGCACCAACATCTCGTGCATGCTCCTCGGTGGCGAGGAACTGCTCCACCACCTCGAGGAGCGCCTCGGCATCCGGCCGGGAAGCACGACGCCCGACGGCAAGTTCACGCTCGAAGACGTCGAGTGCATCGCGGCATGCACCGAAGCACCCTGTCTGACGGTGAACTACCGCTACTTCCACAAGATCAGCCACGACGAGGCCGACAAGCTCATCGACGACCTGCGGGCTGGTCGACAAGCGCAGATCCCGAAGCACGGTGTTCTCGGCCGGGTCCGCCAACAGATCCCTGCCGACAAGCGGGCTGGTGTCGCAGTTCCCGGTGAGTGCGCGACGCCGGTGTGGCTCGCGAACGACGCACCAGCCGACGATGAGATCGGTGCGGACGCATGAGCGACCCGCAGAACGGTGCCGACACGGCGGCCAAGCCCGACGTTCCGATGATGATCACGGGTCGCTTCGGCTACGAGGACTCCCACACACTCGAGCGCTACCACGCGACCCAGGGCTACGACGCGCTGCGCAAGGCGCTCACCATGGGCCCGGAGGCTGTCAGCAACGAGGTCAAGGCCGCGAGCCTCCTCGGCCGTGGCGGCGCCGGCTTCCCGGCCGGCGTCAAGTGGGGTTTCTGCCCGCCCGACGTGTGGCCCCGCTATCTGGTCATCAACGGCGACGAGTCGGAGCCGGGCACCTACAAGGACCGCCTCCTCATGGAGCGCGATCCGCACCAACTCATCGAAGGCGCGTTGCTGTGCGCCTACGCCGTCGGCTGCGCCCAGGTGTTCCTGTACGTACGGGGCGAGATGGCCCACGCGCAGGAGCGCATCGCGCAGGCGCTCAACGAGGCCTACGAAGCCGGATACGTCGGCAAGTTCATCATGGGCAGCAACTTCAGCTGCGACGTCATCCTCCACTGGGGCGCCGGCGCCTACATCGTGGGCGAGGAGACCGCCCTCATCGAGTCGCTCGAGGGCAACCGGGGCATGCCCCGCCTCAAGCCGCCGTACTTCCCGGCCGCCAAGGGCCTCTACATGCAGCCCACCATCGTCAACAACGTCGAGACGATGGCCAACCTGCCGTGGATCATCCGCAACGGCGCCGAGGAGTACACGAAGTTCGGCGCCGAGAACTCCCGCGGCACCCGCATGTTCGCGGTCTCGGGGCACGTCAAGAAGCCCGGCGTCTACGAGGTCGAGTTCGGCACCACCACCTTCCGCGACCTGATCTACGGCTACTGCGGCGGCATCCGAGGGACGAACAAGCTCAAGGCATTCATCCCCGGTGGCGCATCGGCTCCGTGGTTCTACGAGGAGCACCTCGACATCCCGCTCGAGAAGGCGGCGGTGGACCAGGCCGGCTCGATGCTCGGCTCGGGTGCCGTCATCGTCATGGACGACACCACCGACGCGGTCAAGGCAGCGTGGCGGGTCGTCCGGTTCTTCGCTCGCGAGTCGTGCGGCAAGTGCACGCCGTGTCGAGAGGGCACCAGCTGGCTCGAGAAGATCATGCGGCGGATGCTCGACGGTCACGGTCGCCCCGAGGACATCGCGCTCCTGCTCGACCTGTGCGACAACATCAGCCCGTCGATCGCCTGGCCGCCGAAGCAGACCACCATCTGCCCGCTCGGTCCGTCGGCGGTCTCGCCCATCGCCAGCGCCGTCGTCCGCTTCAAGGACGAGTTCCAGGCGTACTGCGGCGGCGGCGACATCCCCACGTCGGTGACCATCAACGGCGGCGCGTACCTTCCGCCCGAAGGCCCGCCTATCGGAGTGGAGTCGAGCGGTGTCTGACGCGACGGAGACCGAGACGACCGTGAAGATCACGATCGACGGCAACGAGATCGACGCCCGTCCCGACGAGTTGGTCATCACGGCCGCCGAGCGGACCGGGACGTACATCCCCCGCTTCTGCCACCACCCGCGCATGAACCCGGTCGGCATGTGCCGGATGTGCATCGTCGAGATCGACACCGGTCGCGGCCCTGCGCTCCAACCGAGCTGCATGATCCCCGTGTCCGAGGGCATGACGGTCGTGACCGACAGCGACGTCACCAAGAAGGCCCAGGACGGCGTCCTCGAGTTCCTCCTCGCCAACCATCCGCTCGACTGCCCCGTCTGCGACAAGGGCGGCGAGTGCCCGCTCCAGGACCAGGCCTACGCCTACGGCCCCGGCGA
>JBBKVY010000162.1:0-20492 GCA_037968675.1 Acidimicrobiales bacterium
CGGGTGATGGTCGGTGGATCGTCGCCTCGCACCACCTTGGTGAAGTACTGGGCCACGCCGGTCTTGGTGATCGTCACCTCGACGCTCTCACTGCCGAGCGGACGAACGGTGACGGTCACCTCGGGGTCGGCATTGTCGAACCCGTTGTCCTTTGCGATCTCGAGCGCCCGCGCCGTCGCCGCCGGCTCGCCGTCGGGGAGCCGGACCACGGCCGCCAGCGACGCGGCGTCGGCCGCCTGCTGGATCCGGCTCGCCTCGACCTGCCACGAACCGAGATCGACCACCAGGCCGGCCATGCCCATCAAGGCAGCCAGCAGGAGGGACGTGAGGACGAGCGAGAAGCCGCGCTCGTCTCGTCGACGGTTCCTCGGGTTGAACCTGTTCAACATGTCGGGTCACCTGCCACGCATGGCTCGAGTTGGTAGACGGCGGAGCGCGTCAGCGACAGCGATCCAGGGAGCACCTTGGTCACCTTGTCGAAGTCGAGCTCGACCCAGACGCCGAGCCTGGTCGGGTCGTCCCCCGTCCGCGTCCGGGACGTGGGGCAGAAGTTGGTGTCCCAGCGGCCGGCACAGCCGAACGACGCGGGGTTGTCGGCGGCGACCTGCGTCGCCGAGTACACGTTGCAGGTGGCGTTTCCGACGACGGAGGTGTCATCGGGCCGGGCGAGGGCAAGACAGCCCGGGGGTGGCGAATCGCCCGTGGCCCCGGCGTCGTAGATGATCACCCGCGCGATCGACGATGCGTCGAGGGCTGCGAGGCCCGATTCGAGCGACTTCAGCGCTTCGTAGTCGGCGAGGGTGCCGTCGGCGATCCGGCTGTCGGAACGGGCCGACTGTTGGGTCGCTCGGGCCAGGGTGTTGCCGTCACGGTAGGCGACGCCGGCTTCGATCATGCCGACGAACAACAGGAACAGCAGCGGCATGACGAGGGCGGTCTCGATGAGTGCGATCCCGCGCTCGGTTCGAGGCGCCCTCGTGGCTCGGTGGAGCCTCATGCCTCGGTGATCCCTGGCTCGAGGCGGATCGTCGACGCTCTGGTGATGGTCCAGTCGTCCCCGAACAGGCCGGTGAGGCCGCCTTGGCGGATCTTGACGAACACCCCGAGGGTCTCGACCTGCGCCGACGTCGGCCCGTCCTTGCGGGTCGTCGGATCCCAGGGACAGGAGGCAGTGTTCATCGCACTGCAGGTGAAGTAGTCCGTGTCACCCGATTCGACGGCACCGAATGCCGCCGGCCCGGTGTAGGAGTTGCAGATGCCGGGGATCGACGTGCCGTTCCTGCAGGCGGTCGGGACCTGGGACTCCGCGTCGTCGCCGCTGCCCGAGGCCTTGAAGACCACGATGTACTGGATCGACGAGTCGTTCAGGGCGGACAGTCCTTCGCGGACGGCCCGGACGATCGCGTAGTCGGCCGTCGATCCGTCGCTCGCGACATCCGGTCCGACGATCGCGCCGATGCGGGTCGCGTCGGCGACCGCGTCGGTGGCGGTGAGGCTGTCGCGATAGAGCGAGCCGAACTCGAAGACGGCGAGGAGCACGGTGAACACGAGCACGGCGACGATCGACATCTCGACCACGGTCGCGCCGTCGTCTCGGCGCCTGCGGAAGGGTGTCATGGGCGGTCGATCAACACCGGTGGAGCGAAGTCACCGAAGTCGTAGGCGGTGTCGATGCCGGCCGCGATCACGTCGAAGGAGACCTGGTCGACATCGGGGAACTTCGAGTCGAAATCGAAGTCGCAGTGCCCGCTCGCGTCCGTCGTGCACTCCACATAGAAGAACTGTCCGATGCGGCTCGGCACCGAGGACTGGGTGATGGTCACCTGCGCCGTCATGACGACACCTTCGAGCGGCATGCTGGCGTCGTCGAAGAGGTCGAGGCCAACGACGATGTCGTAGACGGGACCGTTGGGGGCCGTGGCCACGGGCGGGGGGTTCGGCCCGAGCACCGCCGGCGACGAGGCCGGCGTTCCGCCGCCACCGCCGGGTCCGCTGCTCGCCTGGTTGTTCCCGCCGTTGATCACCAGGGGTTCGGTCTGACAGGACACGGGTGGCGGTCGGGTCGAGAGACAGTTGGCCTGGTTGTCGACTTCCTTGCCGGTCTCGTCCTCGAGGAATCGGGCCGATCCCAGCCCCGCGAGCACCAGGAGCGAGATGACGAGCGCGTATTCGACGACCGCGACACCGCGGTCGCGATGAGCCCGCCTGTTCCTCCCATTCCACGCCATCGTGAGAGCGTATGGAACCCTCGGGGGGTTAACAAGGGACCGGTCGGCCCATTTCGGCCAGCTTCTCGTGTTCGTAATGTCAGACGGTTCGGGTCTCGCTGGTTTCGGTGGGTCCACGGCTTCTGCGCCAGGTCCGGACCCACCAGATCGCGAGCACGGCGAGCGCGCCGAGCGACAGGGCGAGTCCGACGCCCGACACCGCAGTGGAGCGCACGTTGAGTTGGCGGTCGTCGAGAACCAGCGATCCATCGGGCGTGCGGATCTCCACGAACGTGGGGACAGAGCCCGTCGCGAGCGCCTCGACGCGGATGTCGAGGCGCGTGACATCGGGCTCGGCGATCACCTCGATCTCCTCGCCGTCCGGGAAGCGGAGACGGTCACTGCGGATCCGGACCATCACCCGGACCGGGTAGTCGTTCGCGTTGGCGATGGCGACCGGGAGTTCGCCGGTTCGAGACGTGAGGTTCAGATCGGTCTGGCCGGTGAGGGTGATCCCGTCGAAGCCCCCGGCGACGACCGCCTCCACCGAGTCGAGCAACGCGACGCGCCCCGCCGTCTCGAGACCGTCGGCCACGCTCGTGAGTTGCCGGACCTCGAGGTCGGCGGCGCGAGCCGAGTCCGGTCCGGCGAAGCCGTCGAAGGTGGCGACGTCACGTTCGGTGGTCCGGAACTGCTCGGCGATGGGGCGCAGGTCGGAGGTCGAACCGGACGGGAGGGTGACCGGGTCGACGCGGCCGCCATCCGGATCGGTGCCCAGCACCGGCAACGAGACGATCGGGATCGGCGAGTCGGGCGCCGCCAGGAGCGGCAGTGCGGCCGACAACAGCGACTCGTCGGGGAGGTCGTCCACACGGATGACGACGCTCGATCCCCGGCCGGCGTCGCGGAGGAGGAGATCGGCGACGGCAACGGGTGCTGCGTCGACCCGCTCGCCGACGCCGGCCACCAAGTCGTTCGACGCCGCCTCGTCGACGACGACCGCCGACAATCCGGACTCCGTGAGGGCGGGCACGGGTCGGGGTCCGGCCTGGGTGAGCAGGCGGTCGCCGAGATCGGGATCGCCGGATCCCGGCTCCTCCGCCGCCGAGTCGGACGTCAGGATCGTCTCGACGCCACGCTGCACCAGCCGCGCCGCTGCGCCAGGGGTGACGTCGTCGTCGGGCCACAGGGAGGGGTCGGACGCGCGACCGAATCGCTCGGTCGGAGCGAGTGCGCCCACCGCCATCACGGTGTCGAGCACATCGCCGATGCCAGCGTTCTCCAGCGCTGCGGCCGACACCGCGACATAGGGCATGGCGATCTGTGTCGCCGACGCCGCATCGCCGAGTTGGTCGAGCAGCTCCGGTGCCAGTGGGTCGGACGAGGTGGCCAGCGCGTCGAGGGTGTCGGGAACGGTGAGCATCGTCAGGAGCGGGGCAGGGTCGAGACCCGCAACGTCGTTGACGAACCCGGCGAGACGGCTGAGCCGTCCGATCTCGGTCGGCGTCAGCTCTCGCCGCCCATCCGGAGTCACCGTCGGGTCGACACCGAAGTCCATGACGATCGACAAGTGCGGGGCGGCGAGGGGATCGTCGTCGGTGCCCGTGCGGATGACGGGGGTCCGCACGAGATCGAGCACGCCACCCTCGGGGGAGCGGAGCTCGATCACCACGGGATGCACGCCGGGCGTCCGGATGTCGTCGCCCGTGAGCCGCACCCGCCGCGTGCCCGGTGCCGCCACCGCGATCTCCTCCGTCGGTCCGAGATCGACGCTCCGGGTGATGCCGCCGACGTCCTCGGTGTGCGAGGTCGCGAGGTCGGCGGCATCATCCAGCGGTGGGTGGACCCGGACTCGCATCGTCGTGCCCGCAGTGTCTCCGCCCACCCGTACGTCGAGGGTGACGGGCTCGGTGTCGCTCACCCAGGACGACCGTGCCGCGAGCTCGATGGATGCGGCGGTGCCGCTGTCGACCTGCGCAGCCGCGGCCGGTGCCGCCACGAGGAGGACGAGGAAGACCGCGGCGACGATCCGGGTCGGGCCGGCGGTCATCCGTGGGCCAGGTCGATCTCGAGCACGGCGAGGCCGCCCGGTCGTTTCCGGAAGCCGAGTCGTTCATAGAGCGCAACCGCCCGTTCGTTGGACTCCTGGGTGTTGACGAGCGCCTCGCTGATCCGCCAACGCCGGAGCCAGTGGAGCCCGTCGACGACCAGACCGGTGCCGAGGCCCTGTCCCTCGGCCTCGGGCACGACCGCGAGGCGTTGCACGTAGCCGCGTGTCCCGGCCCGCCCGAAGAGTGCGTATCCGGACCCGTCCGGGACCATCCGGAACCGGGACGACGGGGTCGCGTGGACGGCTTCATCGAGGCCTGCGGCGTCGAGACGCCAGAACGGCTGGAACGACGCGTGGTCGATGGTGAGGACGCGGTCCACGTCTCGACGCCCGACCCGGCGGAGTCGCGCACCGGTCTTCCCGGGAACGTCGAGCAGGTGGTGGCCGAGAAGGTGCAGACGTTCGCGGACGTCGAACCCGGCATCGAGATACGGGCGCCATTCGTAGGGCGGCAATGCCGGCGTCACGGCGCGCACATAGCCGGACGACCTGGCGCGGGCGAGGGCGTCGCGCACGAGTTCGGGCGGAACCAATGCGCCGATCGGGGCGGCGAGACATTCCGCCGTGTCGTCGTGACCACGCCACGGACGGACCCGGATGCGCACGCCGTTGGCCGAGACGGCGTCGGTCGCGGTCACGCTGCGGGCGCGGAGGAGGTGGCGGCCATGCACGGGCAACGATACGTGTCCCCTTTCTGGGCGGCACACTGGGAAGCGATGCCCACGCTGTTGTACACCGATCCCCGGTTCGTCGAACACGACACCTCGCCCGGGCATCCCGAACGGCCGGCCCGCATGGGCGCCGTCGACCGGGGGGTGGAGGCGTCGACCGTCGTCGAGGACCTGATCGTCGTCGGGCCCCGGGCTGCCACCGTCGACGAGCTCGCGCGAGTGCACGACCGGGACTTCCTCGCTGCGCTGGAACGCTTCTGTGTGGCCGGCGGAGGCCGGCTCGATCCGGACACCGTCGCCAGCAAACGCTCGTGGGATGTCGCCTGTCTGGCCGCGGGCGCGGGTCTCGATGCCGTCGATCGGCTGCGAGCGGGCGAGGCCGACACCGCGTTCTTGGCCGTCCGCCCGCCGGGGCACCACGCAACACCGACCCGGGCCATGGGCTTCTGCCTGGTCAACAACGTGGCCGTCACGGCGGCGGCGCTGGCCGATGCCGGGGAACGGGTACTCATCGTCGACATCGACGCGCACCACGGCAACGGGACCCAGGACGCCTTCTGGAACGACCCGCGGGTGACCTATGTGTCGATCCACGAATACCCGATGTATCCGGGCACCGGGCCCGCAGGGGAGACCGGTGGTGCCGATGCGCCGGGGACGACGGTCAACATCCCGGTGCCCGAATTCGCCGCTGGCGACACCTATCGGCGGGCGGTCGACGAGATCGTCGTCCCGATCGCCGAACGGCATGCGCCCACCTGGCTCCTGATCTCCACCGGCTTCGATGCCCACCGCAACGACCCGCTCACCGGTCTGGGTCTGACGTCGGGCGACTACCACGATCTGACCCAGCGCCTCCTGGCCCTCGTGCCGGCGTCGCGAGCAATCGTCTTCCTCGAGGGCGGCTACGACCTCGACGCCGTCACCACCTCGACCGCAGCGACGCTGGGCGCACTGTCGGGCGTCGAGATCCGTCCCGAGGCGGTCACCAGCACCGGACCCGGAGGCACGGCCATCGACAAGGTCCGTCTCCTCCACCATCTCTGAAGCGGTGCTGTTGCGGTCGGCTCCTGCGTCGCCTCCCTGATTCGACGGGCGCTGGCGCTTCCTCCCGTCGAACGGCTGCGGCGTCTCTGCTCAAGAATTCGCCCGAACCCGCCGATCACGAGATCGTGGACCATCTGGAACTCCTCCGAGACATGGTCGGCGCCGGCGCCTCCGACCTGCACTGCAAGCCCGGAAGCGCGGCCGTGCTGCGCGTCGGCGGTGAGCTGGAACGCCACGGCGAGGAACCGCTGACCACCGAGGACGTCGCGCTGTTCGCGCAGGCGTTGCTCGACTCGAACCAGCAGGACGAGCTGATCCGCCTCGGATCGGTCGTCGGCGCCCACTCGGTGGCCGGCGTCGGTCGATTCCGCTTCGCGGCGTTCCGCCAACGAGGCTCCGTCGCGCTCGTCCTCCACGCGGTTCCCGACGAGATCCGGACCGTCGAGGACCTCGACCTCCCTGTCGCGGCGACGACGCTGGCCGCAGCCGACCGCGGCCTCGTCCTCGTGGCCAGCCCGCTCGGCAACGGGGCCACGACCACGCTCACGGCGTTGGTCGACCAGGCCAACCAGACCCGCCGCTGTCACATCGTCACGGTCGAGGATCCGATCGAGGCACTCCAGCGTGATGGCATGGGGCTCGTCAGCCAGCTCGAGGTGGGGGCAGACGTCCGGTCGATGGCCGACGGCGTGCGCACGGCATCGAAGCTGGATGCCGACGTCGTGGCGGTCTCCGACATCGCCGACCGGGAGACGGCCCTTGCCGTGATCGACGCGGTCGCCCGAGGTCGCGTCGTGTTCGCCGCGATCGGTGGACGGTCGGTGCAGACCGCAGTGAACACCTTCCTCGAACTGTTCACCGTCGACGAGCGGCCGATCATGCGCGCCGCACTCGCTCGTTCGATCGCCGGTGCGCTCGCCCAGCGCTTGCTCCCGACGTCCGACGGCGAACAGGTCGCGGTGGTCGAGGCGATGGTGCACACGGCGAAGATCGAGCACTGCCTGGCCGACGGATCCGACGCCGAACTGCGTCCGCTCCTCGCCGACGGCGACTACAACGGGATGCAGACCATGGACCAGGCGCTCGCTCGTCTGGTGCGAGCAGGCGTGCTCGACACCGAGGTGGCCGTGGGTGCGGCCGAGCAACCCGAAGAACTCCGCATCGAACTTCTCCGCTAGCGCGGTCGGGGGCGACGCGCTCCCTCAGTAGGATCACACCCATGAAATTCGCGGTGTGGCCAGGAACCAAGCAACCCTGGGACGACATCGTCGAGGTCGCCCGCCACGCCGAGCTCGCCGGCTGGGACCGCGTCTACGTGGCCGACCATTTCATGCCCAACGGCGATCCCGGTGACGACTCGGCGGTCGACGGACCGATGCTCGAATGCTGGAGCGTCGTCGCCGCGCTCGCTGCCGCCGTTCCCCGCATCGGGATCGGCACGCTGGTGTGCGGCAACACCTACCGACACCCCGCGGTGCTGGCCAACCAGGCAGCCACGGCCGACGTGATCAGTGGCGGGCGGGTCATCCTCGGCCTGGGAGCGGGCTGGCAGGCCAACGAGCACGAGCGCTATGGCATCGACCTGTGGTCCCTCAAGACCCGTATGGACCGCCTCGAGGAGGCCTGCGCCGTCGTGCGGGGTCTTCGCGACAACGATCGCTTCGACTTCGACGGCGAGCACTACCAACTCACGGCCGCACCCATGGAACCCAAGGCGACGGGCCCGCTCCCGCTCCTGATCGGTGGCGGCGGCGAGCAGCGGACCCTGCGCATCGCCGCTCGCCATGCCGACGAATGGAACGTGTGGTCCGAGCCCGGGCTGTTCGCGCAGAAGTCGAGCGTCCTCGACGAGCGCTGTGCCGAGATCGACCGCGATCCCTCGACCATCCACCGATCGACCCAGGCGCTGCTGTTCCTCTCCGACGACCAGGCGTTCGTGGCCAAGATGCGCGACCGCGACATCGGCATGAAGAAGATGGTCGGAAACGCCGAACAGCTCGTCGAGATCGTGGCCGCCTATCGGGACGCCGGCGTCGACGAACTGATCATCCCCGACTTCACGCTCGGCACCGGGGAGCAGCGCCGCGAAACGCTCGACCAGTTCCACGACGAGGTCGCGACCGAGTTCGAGGCTTCGGAGTTCTCCGGGTCGTCCGGTGCGTCGTAGCGTCGCAGAGTGATCCCCGAGCGTTTCGAACCAGTCCTCGACGGCATCCGGCCGCTCGCCGACGCGTTCGCCGATGCGGGCCACCGCCTCTATCTGGTGGGTGGCGTGGTCCGTGATCTCTTCCTCAGCGACGTCGAACCGACCGACCTCGACTTCACGACCGATGCCGAACCCGACGACATCGACGCAGTGATCAGGGGCTTCGACGGCGTCGAGGCGGTGTGGACACAGGGCAAGCGGTTCGGGACGATCGGCTGCCGCATCGTCATCAACGGGGTCCCGGTCGACCACGAGATCACCACGCACCGGGCCGAGGCGTACTCGCCGGATTCGCGCAAGCCCGACGTCGTGTTCTCCAGCGACATCGAGGCCGACCTCTCGCGCCGCGACTTCACGGTCAACGCCATGGCGCTCTCGCTTCCCGATGCGACGCTGGTCGATCCCTTCGACGGGATGTCGGATCTCCTCGTCCACAAGGTCCTGCGGACACCGCTCGCACCCGAAGAGTCCTTCGGTGACGACCCGCTCCGCATGCTCCGGGCGGCCCGGTTCCTGAACCGCTACGACCTCACGCCCCAAGCCGAGTTGGTCACGGCGGTCGAGAAGATGGCCGAGCGACTGTCCATCATCTCGGCCGAGCGGATGCGCGACGAGCTCTGCCGCCTGGTGGTCCTCGAGGACTGCTCGGTCGGGCTGTGGTTCCTCTGCGACACCGGTCTGGCGCACGAGTTCTTCCCCGAGCTGCCGGAGATGCAGGTGGAGCAGGATCCGATCCACCGCCACAAGGACGTGCTCGCCCACTCGATCGCCGTCGTCAACAACACGTCGCCCGAACTCGTGTTGCGCCTCGCTGCGCTGTTCCACGACGTCGGGAAGCCCGCCACGCGTGACATCGGCAGGAACGGGGTGAGCTTCCATCACCACGAGGTGGTCGGCGCCCGCATGACCCGCAAACGGATGAAAGCGCTGAAGTTCTCCAACGAGATGATCGACGACGTCTCGAAGCTCGTGTTCCTCCACCTGCGATTCCACGGCTACGGCGAGGACGCCTGGACCGATGCCGCGGTGCGTCGCTACGTCCGCGACGCCGGCGACCTCCTGCCCCGCCTCAACGAGCTCACCCGGTGCGACTGCACGACGAGGAACCAGCGCAGGGCCGAGATGCTCTCGCGCCGGATGGACCGGCTCGAGGAGCGGATCGAACGCTTGCGTGAGCAGGAGGAGCTCGATTCGATCCGGCCCGACCTCGACGGGGCGCGCGTGATGGAGCTCCTCGAGATCGAGCCGTCGCGCGTGGTGGGCGACGCACTCGACTTCCTGCTCGAAGCGCGCCTGGAGGAGGGTCCGCTCGGGGATGACGAGGCCGAGCGGCGTCTGCTCGCCTGGTGGGCCGCCCGTACCCAGGAGTAGCTCGCGACCCGATCGGCGCCGCCGACCGACAAGATGGGTCGCCGTGTCCCCGTCGCCTCCCCTCGCGCGACCGTCGGTCGACGTCCGTGGACTCGTCCACTGCTTCGACGCACCGGCGGGTCCGATCACCGTCCTCGACCAGGTCGAACTGACCGTCGCCCACGGCGAGCACGTCGCCGTCGTGGGGCGGTCGGGGAGCGGCAAGTCGACCTTGCTCTCGCTCCTCGGTGGCCTCGAACGACCACAGGACGGGTCGGTCGACGTCCTGGGTCGCGACCTCGGCGCCGCGACCCGCGACGAGCTGGCGCAGTTCCGGGCCGATGAGCTGGGCTTCGTCTTCCAGCACTTCGGGTTGCTCGACACCCTGACCGCCCGCGAGAACCTGGAGCTGGCGGGGACGCTCGCCGGGCAGGGTCGAGGCGAACGGCGCGACCGCGCCGATCGGCTCCTCGATGCCGTCGGCATCGCCCACCGTCGCGACCACGCACCGCCGGCCCTCAGCGGAGGCGAGCGCCAGCGCGTCGGCATCGCCCGTGCACTGATGAACGAACCACGGCTCGTGCTGGCCGACGAGCCGACGGGCAATCTCGACGACGACTCGGCCCAGGACATCGCGGAACTGCTCGCGTCGATGCCCCGACAGACGGGGGCGACCGTGGTCACGGTGACCCACGACCGCACGCTTGCGGCCCGTGCCGACCGCATCGTCGAACTGCGTGCCGGCGCGATCGTCGAGACCGCCCCCCACCGGGGGCCGAGGCGATGAACCTGCACGACAGCGCCGTCCTGGCGGCACGCAACGCCGTCCGCCGGCCGGGCCGGGTGGTGCTCACCGTGCTCGCCGTCGCCCTGGCGACCACCTTGTTGACTGCCTTGGTCACCATCGCCCGTACTGCCGAGACGCGTGTCCTCGACCAGGTCGCCGAAGGAGGGCCGGTCTCGGGCATCAGCGTGATCCCGGCCGAACCGACCGCGGACCAGGCCGACCAGGACCTGACGAGTGGTGGCGAGTTCCGGCCGATCGACGACGGAACCGTCGACGCGATCCGCGCCCTCGACCCCGTCGCCGAGGTCCTCCCCGTCGTCAGCACGCCGGTGTTCGTCGTCCGGGCCGAGCGAGTCGATGGTTCGAGGGTCGACGGCTTCCGGGAACGAATGGTCGGCGTCGACACCTCGCGTCCGGCTCGGATCCCCGTCACGCCGCTCGCCGGTCGGCTGCCCGCGCCCGGGAGCACGGTCGACGTCGCCGTCACCGAGTCGTTCCTCAAGCGCCTCGGTCTCGAGCGCACCGATGCCGACACCGTGCTCGGTACCGAGCTCGAAGTCGCCGCCGGGCGGATCCGGTCGGCCGAGGACGGCCCCGGGACGAGGTCCGGTGACACCAGCATCCAGGGTCGGTGGCGACGACTCACGATCGTTGGCGTCGTGGCGCAGGGTGCCGGCAGCGGCCAGCTCGTGGTGTCGGTCGACCTCGCCCGCCAGAACTGGGAGTGGACGACGTCGGGGATCGACGCCGGCGACGAGCTCGGTGCGTCGCCGTCTCCGTATGCGGGCCTCTTCGTGGTCGCCCGCGGCATCGACAACGTCGGACCGGCGCGCGACGCCATCACGGGCGTCGGCTACGCGTCGAGCGCGCCCGAGAACCTCATCGCGTCGGTCGACAACTACCTGGGTGTGGTGGAGATCGTCCTCGCGGCCGTCGGTCTCATCGCGTTGGTTGTCGCCGCCATCGGCATCGCCAACGCGATGCTCGCCGCCATCCGTGAACGCCGACGCGAGATCGGCGTGCTCAAGGCGCTCGGGGCCCGTGATCGCGACATCCTCCGGATCTTCGTACTGGAGGCGGCGGTGCTCGGGCTCGCCGGCGGCGTCCTGGGGACGCTTCTCGGCAACCTCGCCGCCCGCGTCGTCGGTGCGGTGGTCAACGGCTACCTCGCCGACCAGGCGCTCCCGGGCGTGGCGCTGGTGTTCCCCCTGGAGGTGGTCATCGGCGGCATCGTCGGACCCACGCTCGTCGCCGCGATCGGCGGGGCCATCCCGGCGTGGAAGGCCAGCCGGATCTCGCCTCGCGAGGCGGTGAACACGGCATGAGCCGGCTCGTGCTCGCATCGGCCGTGGCGGTCGTACTCGCCGGATGCGGGTTCGGCGGACCCGAGACGGCGGCCATCACGACGACCGTCCCCCCCGCATCCGTCACCTATGTGGCTGTCGGGGGCGCGGAGACCGTCGCCGGCGACGTCGAGGAGGATCGGGGCGCCGGCTACTCCCGTGTGCTGTTCCGTGACCACCTTCCGACCCAGACGGTGTTCACGATGGCGGCGACCACCGGTGGCGGGGTCAGCAGCGTGCTCGGTTCCCAGATCGACGAGGCGGTGGAGATCGGTGCGACGGTGGTCACGATCTGGATCGACGAGGACCTCGTCCGGTCGGACGGGTCGGGCGTCGACCCGGCGGCCGCGCTCGCCGATGCCCTCGCCCGGCTGAAGGATGCCGGTGCCGACGTCGCAGTGACCGCGGGCCCGACGATCGGACCGTTGTGGACCCGGACCGCGCAGTCGATCGTTGCGGACTCGGACGCTTCGTTCGTCGACCTCGGAGGCGCGACCGACGACGCCGACATCGCGCGGCGCTTCGCCGACGCCCTCGGGCTCGCCGGCTAGCGGTGGCGCTAGATCCCTTCCTTGCGGGCGCGCACGATGAGCGTCGCCGGCACGCTCGCCATGGCCGGTGACCAGTGCGGTCCACCCGCTTCGGTCGGTGCGGGTTCGAGGAGGGTGTCGACGCGGAACCCGGCCCGCCCGAGTTCGACGAACAACGTGCCGGTCGTCCGGTTGAACCATCCCGAACGGGGGTCGTGGTCGGGGAACGGTTCGAGGTCGAAGGCCGAGTGCCGGATGGCGAACCCGTCGACCGCGCCGGGGTCGAGCTGGGCGAACGCCGGGTGAGGCAGCGCGAGTACGAAGGGGTGTTCGGGTCGCAGCACGCGATGGAGCTGGCGGAAGACCCGGCCGATGTCGGCGACGTGGGCCAGCGATCCGACGCTGATCGCGGCGTCGATCGTGTCGGCCCGGAGGAACGCGAGTTCGGCGAGTGACGCATGGTGCAACTCGACCCGCAGGTCGGCGGCGTCGACGGCGGCTCGGGCATGGCCGACCTGCTCGGCCGACTCGTCGACGGCGATGGTCCGCGCTCCCGCCCGGGCGAGTGCGACCGCGTTCGATCCTGCGCCGCAGCCGAGGTCGAGCACTCGCTTGCCCGAGACGTCGCCGAGGAGGCGCAACCGGTCCTCACGCGGGATGCACGGTCCGTAGGTCACGGCGTCATCGGCGAGCGCGGTCCCGGCGGGGGCGGCCACGGTGAACGGGGTCCAAGCCATGGGCCCAGTCTGCCCGTCGACGAGATCCCGGCGAGGCCATGGGACACACATCGGACGGGCGCGGGGAGTCGCTACTCTCGACTCGATGTCCTTTCACCCGGGTGCCTCGATCCGCGGTGCCGATGCCGACCCGGCACTGGGCGCTGTCGATTACCGCATGGCGCGGCTGGCCCTGGTGAACGAGTTCAAGCGAGGGCGTCTCGCCCAGCACGAGGTCTGCGATGCCCATCCCGAGCTCCGTCGAGCTGCGGACAACATCGCGCGGAAGACGTCCGAGGTGTGCCCGATCTGCGAGGACTGCCAGCTGGTCCTGGTGACCTATGCGTTCGGTCCGCACCTGCCCAAGTCGGGGTATGCGGTCGAGGACCGCGCCGACATGGACAAGGTCCGTCGTACGACCACCGAGTGCACCTGCTACGTGGTCGAGGTCTGCGCAGACTGCGGGTGGAACCACCTGGTGCAGACGTTCCCCGTCCAGGGGCAGCGGGGCCGGTGACGGTGACGGTACCCCCTGCTGACGCCGTGCCTGCCGGAAGGATCGCGACGGGGCGCCGGTAGGATCATCGGCCGCCGTGATCGCGCGGCCGCACACTCCCATGGCAGCACGAACCCCGAAGCCGTCAGCGAAGTCCCGCCCGAAGAAGAAGTCGACGACCACGGCAGGACGGACCAAGACGGCACGACGCAGCATCCTGTGGCGGTTCCGTCGCAGCCTGTTCCTGTGCGCGCTCGTGTTCGTGGCACTCCTGTCCGGGGCCGGCTTCGTCCTCGGCCAGGTCGAGCTCCCCGACGAGGACCCGCTCCTCCAGTCGACCTTCGTCTGCGCCAACGACGTGACCGAGGGCTGCGGCCCGGACAACGCCATGGCCAAGCTCGCCGGCGAGGAGGATCGCGTCTCCCTCCCGCTCGAGGAGATCCCCCAGACGTTCATCGACGCGGTGCTCGCTGCCGAGGACCGGAAGTTCTACAGCCACTCGGGCATCGATCCCGTCGGCATCGCCCGAGCCGTCTACCAAGAGGTCCGCGGGAGCTCGGCGCAGCAGGGCGGCTCGACCATCACCCAGCAGTACGCGAAGAACGCGTTCTTGAGCTCCGAGCGGACCATCACCCGCAAGCTCAAGGAAGCGGTGCTCGCGGTCAAGCTCGAGCGTGAGTTCTCCAAGAACGAGATCCTGCAGCGCTACCTCAACACTGTGTACTTCGGTCGCGGTGCCTACGGCGCCGAGGCCGCAGCCCGCGTGTACTTCGGCGTGTCGATCCGCAACGTCGATCTCTCACAGGCCGCCTATCTCGCCGCCCTGATCCGCTCGCCCGAGTCGACCGACGTCGCTCGTGATCCCGAGACCGCCGTCTTCCGCCGCAACTCGGTGCTCGACGGGATGCTCGAGGAGGGATGGATCGCCCAGGCGGACTACGACGAGGCCAAGGCCAGAGAGCTCAGCAGCGAGGTGCGCGAGCGCTCGGTGCGAGAAGGGCTCGGGGAGGTGGTGGGTGCCGACTTCGGCACCGAGTACTACGTCGAGTACATCCGGCGACTCCTCTACGAGGAGTACGGCGCCGACGTCGTCAACGGTGGCGGGTTGCGCGTCTACACCTCGCTCGACAAGAACCTCCAGCAGGCGGCCTACGAGTCGGTCTACCGCGATGTCCTCAACGAGGAATCCGACCCGAAGGGCGCGCTGGTCAGCGTCGACGAGGTGGGCCGGGTCGTCGCACTCGTCGGCGGGAAGGACTTCGAGGCCTCCGAGGTGAATCTCGCCCTCGGCGCACTCGCCGGGGGATCGGGGCGTCCGCCCGGTTCGTCGTTCAAGCCGATCGTTCTCGCCGAGGCGCTCGGCCAGGACATCTCGGCCCGGTCGCAGTTCATCAACGAGAACGACATCGTCCTCCCGAAGGCCAACAACGGCGAGGACTGGGAGGTCGGCAACTACAGCGACGACGGTAGGGAGAGCCTGGTCGACCTGGTCGAGGCGACGAAGGTGTCGTCCAACACCGTCTATGCGCAGCTCATGCTCGAGGTGGGTCCGGCGAACGTCGTGGCGTTGGCGGAACGGCTCGGCATCCAGACACCGCTCCCGGCCGTCAACTCGCTGGTCCTCGGATCGGGAGACGTCTCGGTGCTCGACATGGCCGAGGCGTACTCGACCTTCGCCCGTCGCGGCCAGCGGATCGACCCGGTCTTCATCACCAGGGTCGAGCAGATCGAGGACGGCGAGGTGAAGACCCTCTTCCAGGCCAGCGGTTCCGGCGACCAGGTGATGCGCTCGGGCGATGCCGACCAGGTCAACTGGATCCTGCGCCAGGCAGTGCTCGGGGGCACGGGAGCGGGCGCCGACTTCGGGATCCCGGTGGCAGGCAAGACGGGCACCAGCGGCGACTACCGCGATGCCTGGTTCGTCGGGTACACGCCACGGCTCACGACGGCGGTCTGGATGGGCTACCCCGATCTCGACGACGACGGCAACACCACGTTCATGACCGACGTGCGAGGCCGCAAGGTGACCGGTGGCTCGTTCCCTGCGACGATCTGGCGACTGTTCATGGAGCGGGCGACCGGCGGCGAGTCGCAGGGGAACTTCCGTGATCCGCCCCCGTTCGGCGGCACGGTGCTGAATGCCGATCTGACCACGACGACCACGACCACCGCCACGATCCCGACGACGTCCAGGCCGGAGGAGACCACCACCACGGGGGCGGATTCCTCCAGCACGTCTGCGCCGCCTGCGTCGGCGAGCACCACCCCGCCCGCCCCGAGTTCGACCACGCAGGCACCGTCGACGACGGAGTTCCTGAACCCCTAGGTGTGGGCCCGAGGCCGTCGCGGTTGGCCACGGTTCATGTCCCGGCGACGTCCTGATGGGGGTAGTGCGAGCGGCAGGCGTAGCACCACTGTTCGGTTCCGGGCTCCGGCGTCGCCGAACCCTCGGAGTCCCAGGACTCCGGCGTGACGTAGACCCGCCGGACGGTGGTCACCTCCTCCTCGTCGCTGCCGCAGCTCTCGCAGGTACCGATCGTGGCCATGGCGCGCACGCTACCGCCGGACGCCTCGACGCGGCCGTGGCCGTGCTCCCTATCGTGTGCCGATGGACGCAGCCATCGTGGCCCACGGAATCGAGCGGTACTTCGACGACATCGCCGCCGTCGACGGGGTCGATCTCGACATCCCGTCCGGCGAGATCTACGGCTTCCTCGGCCCGAACGGCGCCGGCAAGACGACCATGGTGCGGGTGCTGTGCACGCTGTTGCGACCCACCGGCGGCTCGGCCACCGTGGCCGGCTACGACGTCGCCACGCAGCCCGGCGAGGTGCGGCTGCAGATCGGCGTCGCCCTCCAGGATGCGGCGCTCGACCCCGGCCAGACCGGCGCCGAGCTCCTCCGATTGCAAGCACGCCTCTACGGACTCGACAAGGCCGACGCGCAGACTCGCTTCGACGAGCTCGGTTCGATCATCGACCTCGGCGACGCACTCGATCGGCGCATCAAGGAGTACTCGGGTGGCATGAAGCGCCGGCTCGATCTCGCGGCCGCGCTCGTCCACAATCCCCGGATCCTGTTCCTCGACGAGCCGACCACGGGTCTCGATCCGGTGAGCCGAGCCACGGTGTGGGAGGAGATCCGTCGACTCAACCACGACCTCGGGATGACCATCTTCCTCACCACCCAGTATCTCGAGGAGGCGGACGAGCTCGCCGATCGGGTCGGGATCCTGAGCGAAGGCAAGCTCGTCGCCGAGGACACGCCCGACGCACTCAAGCGGGCAGTCGGCAACGACTTGATCATCGTGCGCGTCGACGGCGAGCCCGGACCGGCGCGTGAAGTGCTCGCCGGCCTCGACGGGGTCACCGGGGTCGAGATCCACGGTGACGAGCTCACGGTCTCGGCCACCGACGGCGCTGCGGCCATCAGTCCGGTGGCCGTCGCCCTCAGCGGTTGCGCGGTGGATGTCCGCGAACTCACGCTGCGCACCCCGACGCTCGACGACGTGTTCCTCGAGCTCACCGGCAACCGCATCCAGGTCGACCAGGACTCGTCCCCCGCGCTCGCCGAGGAGGCGTCATGACCGCTCCCACCGACACCAGGATCGCCGGACCGGCTTCGAGCACGATTCGCGCCAGTCGTGCCGGCTTCGTCCGCGATGTGGTGAGCGTCGCCGGTCGTGCCATCCGTGCCCTTCCGCGCGAACCCGAGGCCATCATCCCCGCACTGATGGTGCCGTTGTTCTTCTTCGTCGTGAACATCGGCTCGCTCCAGGAGCTGGGGGAGAAGGCCATCCCCGGCCTCGACGTCAAGGCGTTCCAGCTGCCGGTTGCGATCATCTTCGCGGTCACCGGAGTCTCCCGGGCCGCCGCACTGGTCACCGACATCCAGGATGGCTACTTCGACCGTCTCCTGCTCACACCGATCACCCGTCCGGCGCTCCTCCTCGGGCTCATGGTCGCCGACTTCACCCTGGTCTGCGCGCTGTCGATCCCGGTGCTCGTCCTCGGGCTGCTCGTCGGCGTCAGCTTCGGTACGGGGATCATCGGCATGGTCGTGTTCGTGCTGCTCGCGGGGTCGTGGGGCCTCGCCTTCACCGGCTTCCCGTATGCCATCGCTCTCAAGACCGGGAATCCGGCCGCCGTGAACTCGAGCTTCATCCTGTTCTTCCCGTTCGCGTTCCTCACGACGGCGTTCCTGCCCCGTGAAGCGTTGACGTCGTGGCTCGACGCGGTCGCGGGCTACAACCCCGTCACGTATCTCCTCGACGGGTTGCGGTCGCTGCTGAGCGACGGGTGGGATGCCGAAGCCCTCGGCCGGGCCGTCCTCGCCGTTCTCGGTGTCGCCGCCGTCTCCATGACCCTGTGTTTCCGCGCGCTCAAGGGACGTGTCGCCCGCGGCTGAGGCGGCGCGACGGAGGCTCGCTCCTCTATGCTCGGAGATGCCGCCGGCAGGTATCCCACCGCTGGACGGAGCAAAGGAGACAATCCATGCGCCCAAAGCATGTTCGGTCCTGGAATGCGCCTGCCATCGCTGCTCAGAAGCACGCCGATGCGGCGTCCCCGCTGGTCATGGTCACCGCCTACGACGCTCCCGGCGCCCGCATGGCGCACGAGGCCGGCGTCGACCTCATCCTCGTGGGCGACTCGCTCGCAATGGTCGTGCTCGGCTTCGACGACACGCTCCAGGTGTCGACCGCCGACATCGCCCATCACACCGGCGCCGTGGCCCGTGGTCTCAAGTCCAGCGAGCACGAGAACCCGAAGCCGATGATCGTGGCCGATCTTCCGTGGATGGCGTATCACACCGATCCGCACGAGGCCGTCCGCAACGCCGCAGAACTCATCCGCGCCGGCGCCCATTCGGTCAAGCTCGAGGGCGGCCGCAAGCGGCTCTCGATGATCGAGTCGATCCTGGATGCCGAGATCCCGGTCATGGGACATCTGGGCCTCACGCCGCAGTCGGTGCACGCCATGGGCGGGTTCAAGGTCCAGGGCAAGCACCACGACTCCGCGCTCGAACTCGTCGCCGACGCCAAGGCCCTCGCCGCGGTCGGGTGCTTCGCCATCGTCCTCGAAGGGGTGCCCGACACCGTTGCCAACATGGTCACCCGGTCGGTCGACGTGCCGACCATCGGGATCGGCGCCGGCAACGGCACCGACGGCCAGGTGCTCGTGTACCACGACGTCCTCGGGATCGAGGACCGCATCACGGCCAAGTTCGTGCGCCGCTACGCCGACGTGAAATCGGTGTCGGTCGATGCACTGTCGAGCTTCGCCGCCGACGTCCGGTCCCGGGCCTTCCCCAACGACACGGAGAGCTACCACCTCTCGGCCGACGCCGCCGAGACACTCGGCCTCTACGGCCACACTGGCTGAGGCCGACCCTCGATCTTCACCACCGGGCGAACCGCGCCGTGGGATGGGCCAGACTGATCCCAATGTCCGGTGGCCCGCTGATCGACCGCCCTGCGTGGGAGCCCGCGTGGGTCCCCTCGGTCGACGACGTTCGGGCGATGCGGGCGCTGCGCTGGGCACTCGGCCTGGTGTTCGTGGCCGGCCTGACCGCGTGCGTCGAGAGCGCCGATTCGCCGGCCGACCCGGTGGTCGAGGGCGCCGACGCCCCGGGGGGCACGCCGAGCGGACTGGCAGCGCGGTTCGGGACCGTCCTCGTCGACCTCGTCACGGCATCGGGCGACGTCATCGAACTGTGCCTCCTCCATGCCGACGAGGCGGCCGAGCGGAGCCAGGGTCTCAAGGGCGTGACCGACCTCGAGGGCCACGACGGCATGCTTTTCTCCTTCGACAACGACGTCGAGTCCAACTTCGTGATGATCGACACGGTCACGCCGCTGTCGATCTCGTGGTGGACGGTCGACGGCGCGTTCGTCTCGGGAACCGAGATGGATCCGTGCGCCGAGGCAAACGATGCCGACTGCACCCGCTTCGCCGCTGGCGCGCCGTATCGCGACGTCATCGAGGTGTTCCGGGACGAGCGGCCGGAACTGACGTCCGGATCGACCATCGACGTGCGCGCCGGGAGTTCTTGTCAGACCCCCTGAGCACACTGCGGTCCATGCCTGCAGACCAGCCCACCGGACCGAGCTCGGCCCACGATGTGAATCCGCCACGAGCGCACCGATACGCTGGCGCACTTCTATCCGTCCTGCCCCGTTCCGGGGCTCCGGCCGACGCCGGATCCAGAGGAAGGTGTTGGTAGGCATGCGCGCCTATGAACTCATGGTCATCATCGACGGCGGACTCGACGAGGAGTCCGCCACCGCCCAGGTCACGCAGATCGAGGGGCGCCTGAACGACGCCGGCACGGTCAGTTCCACCGACTTCTGGGGCCGGCGGACCTTCGCCTACGAGATCGACCACAAGACCGAGGGCTCCTACGTCGTGTTCGAGGTGGTGTCCGATCCCGGAGCGCTCGACGGCGTCGAACGCTCCCTGCGACTCGCGGACGAGATCGTTCGCCACAAGCTCATCCGCCTCCCCGACCACGAGGCCGCCAAGCGCGGGCTCATCGGGTCAGCGGCTGAATAGAGGAGAGACCAATGGCATTCGACAACACCGTCACCGTGATCGGCAACGTGACCCGTGACCCCGAACTCCGGTACCTGAACAGCGGCACCGCGCTCGCCAGCTTCGGCGTGGCGTGGAACAACCGCTACAAGGACCGCAACGGCGAGCAGGTCGAGGACACGTCGTTCTTCGACGTCACCTGCTGGCGCGACCTGGCCGACAATGTCGCCGAGTCGATCTCCAAGGGCGATCGTGTGATCGTCTACGGCAAACTCGAGCAACGTTCGTGGGAGACCCAGGAGGGCGACAAGCGCTCCAAGGTCGAGATCGTGGCTGACGAGGTCGCCCCGTCCCTCCGCTGGGCCACGGCGCAGGTCTCCAAGATCCGCCGCGATGGCCCCTCCGGTGGCGGCGGCGGCGGTGGCGGCGGCACTGCCGGCGGCGCGCCCGCCCGCAACGAACCCCCTGCCTACGACGACGCCGAGGAGCCCTTCTGATG
>JBBKVY010000163.1:0-6644 GCA_037968675.1 Acidimicrobiales bacterium
TCGAGGGTGCGCTCACCAGCGACGGGCACCGTCCGCTCGCAGCCGGCGAGCAGATCTGCGCTCACCAGGACCTCGCCGGCTCCGGCGGCGGCGGAGATGCGGGCGGCGCGGGTGACGGCCGAGCCGAAGTAGTCGTCGTCGCGGGCGGTGGCCTCGCCGGCGTGGAGCCCGATGCGGACGGTGGGAGCGAAGCCGTGGTCGGCGCGGTGGCGAGAGAGCGCCCGCTGGATCGCGGTTGCGCAGGCGATGCCGTCGTCGGGCTGACCGAAGGCCACGAAGAACCCATCGCCGCCGTGCTTCACCTCCTCGCCCCGCCATCGGGCGAACTCCGCCCGCAGGATGCGGTCGTGCCAGCGCAGCAGCTGCTCCCAGGTGTCGTCACCCATCGCCTCGGCGAGCCGCGTCGAGTCGACGATGTCGGAGAAGAGGAAGGTCCGCAGAGCTCGCGTCGCAAGCTCGGCTCGTGGCGGAGCGATGTCGAGGTCGACGACGGCGCCCATCTCCTCCACGGCTCGTGACGCGGCCTTGATTTCGAGGCGGGCCCCGGCGATGTCGCCGTCGACGGTCAGGGCCCGAGCCAGCCGCACCCGTGCTTCGGCGGCTTCGTACGGAGCGTCGACCTCGCACCAGGTTCGGACGCCCTGCCGGAGCGAGGCGATGGCGGCCTCGGTGTCGCCGCGGTGGAGCGCCAGCTCGCCGCGTGCCACCGCCGCTGCGGCCGACGGTCCGGGCGTACCCAGCCGGACCGCGATCTCCTCGAGCTCGGTGACGCTGGCGTTCGCCGCGGGCTCGTCGCCCACCACCAGGCACGCTCGAACGTGCACCGGAAGCACGAACACCCGCCGTTCTCGAGCGAGCATGCCCCGGTCGGCCAGGGCCCGAGTCAGGCTCCGCACTGCGGCGGGCGCGTCGCCCTGCGCCAGCAGCAAGCGGCCTCGCCCCGGCTGGCCGTCGTCACCGAACGCCACAGCCTGCGCGAGCGCGTCCTCGGCGCCGGCAAGGTCGCCGCGACGGACCCGGATGTCCACCAGCTCGCTGTAGCCCCACGCAGCGCTGTAGCGGTTCACCGCCCGCAGCTCCTCGCACGCCCGGAACACCCGGTCCTCCGCTTGGGCCAGCTGACCGTGGAGGCGATCGATCTCCCCCTGGTGGAAGCGACACAGCCCGGTGTAGCCGGCGATCGACTCTCGTTCGCAGTAGCGGGTCGACATGTTCGTCCACTCTGTTGCGCGTCCCCAGTCACAGAGAGCCCGACAGATCGAGATCACCGAGCAGTACACGTATCCGGCGTGGATCGGTTCCACCCCGGGCCGCATGGCCAGGGCGGCCGCCTCGTCGACCAGCGGAAGGACCTCACTCCGGTCGCCCTCGCTGACGGCGATGTGCGCCAGCCCCTGCACCGCCATTGCCTCCACGCCGGGGCTGGCCACCCGACGAGCGACCGCCTGCGCCTCCTGGAGCGACGCCCTCGCTCCCTCGACATCGCCCGCCGCCAGCTCAGTGAACGACAGCATCCACATCGAGAGCGCGTGCTCGGGCGCCTCGGGCTCTCCCTCGAGGAACTCCACAGCCCGGCGGAAGCAGGTGGCCGCCACCGACTCGTCGAGCATCTGCATGTGCTGGCGCGCCTGCTCCAGGGCCATGCGTCCGGCCGCCGCGCGAGAACCGGTCGCGCTGAAGGCCACCTCGGCTCGCTCCAGCGCGTTCAGGAACCCCGCCTCGTCGCCCACCCACCGACATGACCACGCCAACCGCTCCAGGTCTTCGGCTTCGAGCGGCTCCTGGGCGTCGGCATCGAGCAGCCGCGAGCGGGCCGAGGTCCAGTCGTTGTGACCGTAGGCTGTACGTGCGTCGTCTCGGCACGCCTTGAGGTCTGTCACGGGGATCAGTCTCTCACGAACCCTCCACCCGACGATCTCGACAGGACCTGTCCCAGCCCCTCGGCTCCGGGCCCATCCCCGGCGGGGTCTCGCAACGAGCCGGTCGAGCAGCCAGCTCGGCCCGAGGACCTGGCCGTCGGCCGTTTGCACTCTTGTGGCCGGGCCCGGATCACGTCGTCGGCTCGACCGAGGCTTCCACGAACGACCCGAACGTTGCGTCGTCCACGGCGATGGCCGGGCTACGTCACTGCGGTCTCCGCACCGTTGCCGCTGATGATCACCGGGTCGCGATCCGGATGTTGGTCCGCTGGTCGGTGATCTCACGGCACGCCGCGTGTGAGCCCGGGCTCGGGTCGGCCAAGATCGCGCATGTGGGACCGACGCTCTACTTGACGTGCGGGCTTCCCGGATCCGGCAAGACGACCCGGGCACTCCAGCTCGAAGCTCTCGGTGGTGTCATCCGGCTGAACGCCGATGACTGGATCCACGACCTCTATCCCGATGACGCCGAAGCCGCAGCACGGGACCAGCGCCGCGACCATGTCGAGAAGGTGCAGTGGCAGCTCGTCGAGCGGCTCCTCCTCGCCGGCATCTCCGTCGTGCTGGACTGGGGTCTCTGGACACGCGAGGAACGCCTTGTCTACCGACAACGGGGGGAAGCGCTCGGAGCGCGAGTGAAGGTCGAGTATGTCGACGCACCGCTGGACGAGCTCCAACGCCGCGTGGCCGACCGCAACGAGACTCTCCCACCTGGCAGCTTCCACATTTCTGCCGACGAGATGCGAGAGTTCGCAGCCCGCTTCGAGCGCCCCACCGCCGACGAGGTCTGAGAGCCACTCACATCAGCCGATCCGAATGGCGCCGAGAGGCCGAACAAGGCTGTGCCCAACGGCGCCTCTCGGTGAACACTCCCGAAGCGTTGCATTCACGTCCCTGTTGTCAGCACCGATTCGCGCCTGTCGGGATGCGCAACCACGTGCCCGCGTCGCCTCACGAACGCGTGCTTCGCGAAGCCGGGCTTCCTGCTCGCCGGCGGGGAACGGCCGATCGTTCACGCCAGTAGATCTCGATCACAACCGGCAGGAGCGGTCAGTCGGTCACGTTGTCGACCAGGAATGAGATGCGGACGAGGGCGCCCCACTCATCGAGGTTGTCACCCCGGAGGCCGATCGACACGACGTCGAGCGCCTTGACATCGCGCAGGTTGCTGCTGGCCTCGGCCAGTGCGTTCTTCACCGCAGCGTCGGAACTCTCTCTCGACCGACCAACGACCTCGATGATCTTTGTCACGCTCATGGCAGGTCTCCCTTTCGGTTGTCTGCCGTTGACCCTCTCACCAAAGGCGGACGAGCGCAATCGGCCATTGTCGCCAGTCCGAACCAAGGTTGCCCACGGCCTTGTCGGCCCGTAGTTTCGAGCGGGTGGATGTCGGGCTGATGCGGTCGCGGGTGGCCGAGGCCAGAGTGGCGCATCTGGCAACGGTTGACGGCGAGAACCGGCCGCATCTGGTTCCGTTGACGATCGCTCTCGACGGCGAGACCTTGTATTCCGCTGTGGAGGACGTCAAGGCCAAATCGACGCGTGACCTGCGCCGGCTCGCAAACATCCGAATCCACCCAGACGTCACCGTCCTCGTCGACCACTACGAGGAGAACTGGTCCGCACTCTGGTGGATCCGCGTCGACGGCGTCGCCAAGGTTCTCGAGGCGGGCGTGGCACAGCATGAGGCCGGCATCCGATTGCTCGCGTCCAAGTACGTGCAGTACGCCGGGGTGTCACTCGATGGGCCGCTGATCGCGATGCAGATCACCCAGTGGAGGGCGTGGCCCTGACCGCTCTGCGAAGCTGAGGCCGGCCCCGAGTTGGCACGCACCGGATCGTCGGATCCGAGGAGTTCCGACGTGCCGGTGACAGGGTCGTCTTCGCCGGGGAGAACCAGAGGGAATGACCTCAGGGGCAGGTGATGTCGAAGCTCACCTCGAGCGAACCGGATGCGTCGACACTCGTCGTCTCCATCGTGACCGTGTCGCTCACGCTCGATCGGTCACCCGCCAAGAACGCGAACGGTTCGTCGGACGTGACCTGACCGCTGATCTCCCCCGAAGAGATGCCGACGCTGCCGTAGTACGCGACCGCGCCCGTCGGGCTCGACTCGGCGTCCTGCTGACTGAAGGACAACTCCACCCGTTCGCCGGTCTCGGCGAAGCCGAACATGGTGAGGTCGCTTCGGTCGTCGCCTTCGGTGTTGCAGTTCTGCACCGTCGTCACCACGTACTCGGTTCCGTCGACGGTGACGGTCACGTCCGAGTCCTCCGAGCCGCCGCCGGCGTCGTCGGACGAGGAGCCTCCGCCGTCTGAGTCGCCCGAGCTGCCGTCGTCCACGCCGAGATCGACGCCGCCGATCGAGTCGTCGTCTCCGCAGGCGGCGAGGAGACCGACCACCCCGAAGACGAGGAGAATCGACGTGAGGTGCTGACGGTGCCGGTGGGTGCCCATGATCCCACCGTCGCACACCACAGCATTCGTCGCGGGATGAGGGCTCCACCCTGACCAGGAACGTAGCGTCTCACCGCTTTTCGTCGGGCCCGTGTCACGCGATCGTGGCCCTGGGAGCTCTCACCGATGATGGAAGACGTCGAGGAAGACTTCACCTCGTTCTTCGAGGTGGCGGAACCCCGGCTACGCCACGCCCTGTGCGGGGCGTTCGGAGCCGACCGGGGCCGCGACGCGGCAGCAGACGCGCTCGCATGGGCGTGGCAGCACTGGGAGCAGCTCGAGGCAATGGCCAACCCGATCGGGTACCTGTACCGCGTCGGCCAGTCGCAGGCGCTGCGCGACGCGAAACGACCCGACGTGTCGCCGTTGACCGCCGATGGCACCGACCCGGGCCACGGCGAGGAGCCCGGGGACTTCGAGCCCCGCCTGCTCCACTGCCTCGCGGCGCTCCCCGAGCGCCAGCGGGTGGCGGTCTGGTTGGTGCACGGCCTCGGCTTCCGCCACCGCGATGTCGCCGAGCTCCTGGAGTGCTCGACACCGACAGTCGCAACGCACGTCCGGCGAGCGCTGGCGGGGCTACGCCAGCGCCTGGAGGTGGGGTCCGGTGTCTGATCATCGCAACCTGCGCATCGCTGCGGCGATCCGGAACATCGCCGCGGACATCGAGCCGCTGACGCTCGACGAGATCCGATCGCGGCCACCCGTGCACGAGGTGCCCGCGTTCGACCGACGACATGACCACGACACGGTGCCCGAGCACCACTCGACGACAGGAGATGGAGCCATGGTGATCCAGCTGGAGAATCGGCCCGATGCACCCACCCCCTCGGCCGGCGAGTCGCCGCCCGGCAACGGTCGCGAGCGGTGGCGCCGCGTCGGTCTCGTCGCAGCGGGTGTCGCCGCCGTCGCGATCGCGATCGGCGCGTGGCAGGCGGGCAGCGACGACGAACCGGTGGAGGTGCTGCCTGCGGAGACTCCGGAGGTGACCGACGATCCCGTCGCCGAGCAGACCGCCACCGTCGACCGCTTCATCGACGCCTTCAATGCCGGTGACGCCCGGACGATGGAAGGGCTGCTTGCGGACGGCGCGGAGAACAAGCGCATCGACCCGACCTTCGTGGCTGCGCACGACCAGTGGACTCGCGTCGGCCCGTGCCGCCAGGATCCCGGGGGCGCGCTCGTCTGCCCGGTGCGGCGGATGGACGACTTCCACGGCGCCGCCGGGCTCTCGATCGAGGCCGACTACGTCTTCGGCATCGACGCGACCGGCCGCATCGACCGCCTGAACCTGCTGAACGAGGACCCCTGGGACGCCTACCTCGCGTTCCGGGCCGAGTTCCGCGCCTGGATGGCGCAGTCCCATCCGGAGGTCTCGATGCGGTACTTCCCGCCCGCCGGCAGCTTCTCCGACGAATTGGCCGACATGCCGCAGGACGACAGTATGCCGACAGCGCTCGATCTGGTGGACGAGTTCGTCGCCCAGTCGGCCCGTGAGGGCTCGTGACCGACCGCTCCGGTGCGCCGCGACTGCCTTTCGGACGGACGTGGGGTGACCTCCACGAGTCGACGGGTCCGGGCCGATGGCCAGCCCGGCACGTGGTCAGGACTCGGGTGTCCACAAGGGCGTGGTGAGATCCCAGCCCGTCGGGGTGCCCCACTGGTTCTTGTACGTGACCTCATGGGCCGGCTGGCGCGCGGCCACGCCCCATCGACCGAGCGGGTAGCCCATGGGGACGCAACACGACATCGTCCAGTCCTCCTCCGCGGGGACGCCCAGGATGTCGGGGACGGCGGTGCCCTTGACGACGAGGATGCTGGTGAGGCTGGAGCCCACGCCCTCGGCCCGAGCCGCCAGCATCGCCGACCACACCGCCGGGTAGATCGAACCGCCGCCGTCGCCTTGGTTCTGGGCGAAGGCGAAGAACAGGAGCGGGTAGTGGGTGAAGTTGTCGGCGGCCCACTCGACCGAACGCTGGATGGCCAGCATCTGCTTGCTCTCGGCCAGGTCCGGCGCGGCGTTGGCTGTCGCGAGCCGCTCGTTGTAGATGTGCTCCCACAGGAAGTCGATGGACTCGCGGTACAGGGGAGCGATGCCGGCGATGACGTCCGCGTCGTCGACCAGCAGGAACCGCCACGCTTGGGTGTTCCCCCCGGACGGGGCGCGCACCGCAGCATCGACGATGCGCTGCTGGACCTCGTCGGGCACCGGGTCGGGCTTGACCCGTCGCATCGCTCTCGTCGTGTACAGCGCTTCGTGAAGGTCCATGG
>JBBKVY010000164.1:0-10584 GCA_037968675.1 Acidimicrobiales bacterium
CGCCCGCCCGACCGCCCATACTGCCCACTACAGGCGGGAGAGGTCTGGACGACAACGAGAGGCGGACGAGTAGATGCTCGATTCCGGACCTGCCACCGACCGAGCGCTGCGGCGCGATGGCGACCGCCGCGACGTACTCACGCCGATCGTCGCACTCCTCCTGGCGCCGACGATCGCCTACGCGGGGACGCGTCTCGGCATCGAACTGGTGAACCAGGCGGCGGACGCGACCAGCGGACAGGCTCCGACCGGGAGCGAGGCGATGATCGACGCAGGGCAAGCGCAGCTGCTGGCCGTCGCTGTTGCCGTCGCCGCCCTCGCCTACGTCGCGTATTCGAGAGTCGCGTCGTTGCCCGTCCTCGCGTCATGGACCACGGCCGAGCCGGCGCGTCCTGTCAGCGAGGTGCTCGCCGGATTGCCCGACACCTACCGCGTCGTGGCCGGCTCGGCGGTGGCCGGGGACGGCGACCTGGTCGACCACGTGGTCATCGGACCCACGGGCGTGTACACGATCGAGACCCGTGCCTACAGCTGTGGCGTGGTCATCGACCGGGGGCATGCCCTGGTGAACGGACGGAACCTCGACGATCTCGTCGAACAGGTGAGCCGCACCGCAGGGTCGATCGGCCAACGGACGCGGTGCCCGGTGACACCGGTGGTGTGTGCGCACGGCGGCGTGCGGGTCGACACGTTCCTCGGCACTCCGGTCGTGGACGGCGTCCGATTCTGCGACGAACCCGACCTCGTGCACACCATCACGGCGGGGCGATCCGTCCTGTCGCCGGGCGCGTGCGACCGCATCGAGATCGTGATGGTCGACGACTGATCGCTGACGACGGGCTCGGCTGACCGGACGTCCTGCCAGCGCGCTCGATCGCGAGACGGCGTACGGTCCATGGCCGATGGCTCGCGCACCTCGAACGACTCCGGCACAGTTGGGCAGGGCACGGGTCCGTTCGTGGGTCGAGAGCAAGATCCTCGACGCCGGCGCCGCCCAGATCCACGAGTTGCACGGCGATCGGAAGGCGGCGGTCATCGGCGCGATGACCGGGACGGTGGTCGAGATCGGTCCCGGGACCGGTCCCAACATGCAGTACTACGCGCCCGGCGTGAAGGTCGTCGCCGTCGAGCCGAACCCGAACATGCACACCTCGCTCCGTGCCGCGGCCGTCGAGCACGACGTCGATCTCGAGATCCGAACGGTGCAGGGCGAACGGATCGACGTGGACGACGCCACCGCTGACGGGGTGGTCGCCACGTTGGTCCTGTGCGGCGTCGACGATCCGGACGCTGTCGTCGGTGAGGTCCGTCGCATCCTGAAACCAGGGGGGACCTACTTCTTCCTCGAACACGTGGCCGCGCCGCCGGGCACGGCGACCCGACGGATCCAGGACCTCGTCCATCGGCCGCATCGCTGGCTGGCCAACGGGTGCGAGACCAACCGTGACACGGCCTCGGTCATCGACCGCGCCGGGTTCTCGACCGTGGACCACGACACGTCGGATGCCGGCATCTCGTTCGCCTACACCCGGATCCAGCTGATCGGCACCGCCATCAGGTGACCGACCCGCTCCTCGGAGCGGTCACGTCGGATTGCACACCGTGTCGGCCAGCGAGTCCATCGCCAAGCCGACCTGGACGGTGCGCTCGAGCCCGAGCAGGACCTCGGCCTCGATCTCGAGCGGGGGCCCGAACCCGCCGAAGTGCTGCTCGCAGTCCAACACCAGCGTCGCCGTGATCGTCACGGTCTCGCCCGCATCGACCCGGACGTTGTCGATCGTCGACGGTTCCCGCAGTCCAGCCCCGCCGATGCCGGTCACGTCGACCGGGAAGCGCCCGGCGTTGGTGATCGCGATCTGCGACAACGCTCGATCGCCCCTCACCTCCCACTGCGGGACGGTCACGTCGAGGTCTGCTCGCAGTGGTCCGACCAGCGCGATGGCGACGAGGGCTGCCGCCACGACGACGATCCCGGCGACGAAGCGGGGCACGGGCCGGCCCGGTGGGACGTAGGGGTCGGCATCGGACTCGGCGAGTTCGGGCATCAGTTGGCCCCTTTCGGATCGGTGGCGGTCGGGCGACTGGCCACGAAACGGATGACGGCGATGGCCTCGTCGATGTCGACGCCGATGGCGTCGATCCGATCGACGAAGGTCTGGACAACGGACACGAGCGCCTCGGTGTCGGTCGTCGTCCCGCCGGGCGGTTCGGCCACCACCGTGCCGTGGCGGCCCCGGGTGTGGACGACGCCGGCCGACTCGAGTTCGCGGTAGGCCCGGGCGACGGTGCCACCAGCGACGCCGAGGTCGTTGGCGAGCTGACGGATGGACGGGAGCCTGGTGCCTTCGGTGAGATCACCGGCCTGGACCATCGCCGCGACCTGCGATCTCAGCTGTTCGTAGGGCGGCAGCGGTGACCGCTCGTCGATCTCGATGATCACGGCGCGGCTGCCGGCTCGCGGAGGAACGGGGTGCGCAGGACCCGCCACGCCCGGTGCCCGTAGTAGAGGCAGGCCACGAGGGCGAGGGGGAAGGTGGCGACGCCGAGGAATCCGATGATCGTCGCTGGCACGCCACTGGCCTCGCCGGCGACGACGACCCAACACACGACGCCCAGCAGCGACAGCTCCACCGCGGTTCCCGACCCGGCCAGCATGTGGATCGACTGCGAGCGGATCGCGTCGTCGGCATCGATGAGATCAGGGGCGGTGAAGGGTTGTGGCCGGCGGACCACCCAGCGCTGCGCGGTCGCAACCGCAACAGCGACGACCGGTGCCGAGGCGACGGCGAGCACCGCCAGCGTCCGGTCGGTCGGGTCGATGCCGGCGCGCCAGCCGACGGCGGCGACGGCGACCACCAGCGACGTGAAGACGGCCGGCGCGAACCGGAGCCGGGCCGGGAGGTACTGGGGCACGACCCGCGGTTCGAGCGACGCCACCCGTGTGGACGACGGCTTCGGTCGGCGGAGCGCGACCTCGGCGTAGAGCGCACCGGCGAGATGACCGGCGAAGACGAACACCCACCACGCGTCTGCGCTGTCTCCCGAGTTGCTTCCGACGGCGAGGAGCCCCAGGGCCGGGAGGAGGAGAGCAGCGAGCACTCCCCAGGTCCGCAGCGCGCGGGCGTTGCGCAGGTACCACCACACCAGCGGTCGGTTGGCGGTGGTGAGGGTGAGGGCGTGGGCGTCAGCCCAGTCGTGGACGAAGTCCTCGTCGATCTCGGAGTACGCCCGAGCGAGGGCCACGGCTCCGACGACGACGGTGAGGAACACGGCGAGGACCATGACCGTCAGTATGTATCAATGTATTGCTACAATGCAACACAATCGTGTCAGAGGTCGCAGTCGTCGGGTGCGTTGACCGGGTTGCACCGGGCCGGGCCGTCGCCCGGGAGGTCGACCACGTAGCCCGAGTCGAGCATCGGTTCGGCCACGTAGTAGTCGGTCGACAGGTACTGGGCGCCGCTGTCGATCGCCGCGTCCCGCCGGCTCGTGTCGCCGGCAGGAGCCTCGACGCCCGGCGTGTCGGTCCGCGTCCGGATCAGGTAGCCCGCCTCGACCAGCGACTGGATGCGGGCACCCTCAGCGATCGGATCATCGACGCGGATGAACGCCGCATCGGCCCGCCCCTCCTCCGACGAGGTGAACAGCAGACGACCCTCGAGGCTCGGCGCGTCGCCGATGTAGACGTCGCGCGTCGGTCCGGTGTCGACCAGCGAGAAGAGGACCTTGCCGGCGGCATCGTTCATGGTCGGCCACGCATCACCCTCGAGGACCGCTTCCTCGAGCGTCGCAGCATCGCCGCGGATGTCGTCCGGTGTGATGAGCGAATCTTCGTCGAACACCGTACGGATCTCGGCCTCGAGCGCGTCGAACGTGGCCCGGTCGAACTTCACCGTCTCGGTGAGCTCGACGCCGAGCGTCTCGGAGTTGATCGCATCGTCGGTGGCCTCGGCGATCGACTCCTGCTTTGCCTCGACCATGATCATGATCGGCTCGTGGTCGGCGTTGTCGGCCGACCAGGCATCGATCTCGGCCAGGCAGTCGACGAAGGTGAGGCAGGTCGTGTCGAAGTCGACGTCGACCTGGTGGATCACCTTGAAGCCGGGCTCGTCGAGTGCCGGTTCGCCGCTGTCGACCGGGAGCCCGACCAGGTCAGCCGCGGGGTGCTGCGAGAACCGGCCGCCATCGGGGTCGGCGTACACGTCGATCTCGAACTGCCGGATGCCGAAGTCCTCGAGCTGTTCGGTGAGCGGCCGGTGTTCGTAGTCGAGCTCGTCCGCCGTCTGCTGCGACACCAGCGCAGCGATGCCACCGAGCACCTCGGGTGCCGGCCGCAGGTGGTAGCTGTTGTGCGATCCGAGCACCTGCACCTGATTCAGGCGCGGCGAGCTGTCGTCGTCCCCGCACGCCACCAGTCCGAGCACCAGCGTGGCGGAACACAGGACAGGCAGGAGTCGGCGCATCCCCACGGTGTATCAGCCTCGGCGCCGGCGTCGGGGAGTGAGCGGCAGCGGCCGGTCGCGTGGCTCGATCGGCCCGACCTCCCAGCCGAAGTGCATCGCGGCGATGCGCAGCAGGGCGATGCCGACCACGCATGCCGCCGCCGACACGCCGCGGGGACCGCCGGCGGCGAGCGCCGCCGCGTAGGCCATGCAACCGAGCGATGCCGCGACACCGAGCAGGATCCCGGGGCGGAGCAGTGCCGGCGGACGGCCGACGAGGAGGTCGTGGATCACCGACCCGCCGGTGCCCGAGAGCACGCCGACGAGGGTCGCACCGACGATGGGTAGGCCGACCTGGAGTCCCTTGTCGATGCCGACGATGGCGTAGATGCCCACTGCCACAGCATCGAACACGAGGATCGAGGTCAGCAGCGAATGGTCGTCGCGCGTGGCGACGCCCAGCAACCGTGCCGCGATGAAGGCGGTGGCCGCTGCGGTCATCGTGACCGGGAGGAAGACCGGCTCGGCCAGCGCGACCGGTGGACCGGTCTGCAGCAGCGTGTCGCGGATGATGCCGCCGCCGACGCCCGTGACGGCCGCGAGGGCGAGCACGCCGGTGATGGCCATGCGCTCGTTGATGGCCGAGAACGCGCCGAACAGTGCGCCGGCGCCCACGGCCAAGCACTCCACCCACAGCGGGACGCCAAGGGGGTCGACCGGTGGCACCGCGTGAACGTCCGGCCGGACTCAGCCGGCCGAGGGTCCGGCGTAGGGCCGGTCGCCGCTCACCGTGACCCGACGGAGCACGCGTCGGTGGGGCCAGTAGTCGCTGGCGGCATAGTGCTGCACGGCGCGGTTGTCCCAGAACGCGATCGAGCCGGTGGTCCACGCGAACCGGCACTGGTACTCGGGACGGCCGTGCTGCGCGAGGAGCGTCGCCACCAACTTCTTCGACTCGTGCTCGCCGATCGACTCGCCCGCCCTGCGGTCGTGGAGCGAGTCGTGGCGCAGGAAGCCGCCATGGAGGTAGAGCGCGGTCTTGCCGGTCTCGGGATGGGTACGGGCCAGCGGATGGGTGACCCCGAACGGGATGACGCCCTTGATCTCCTCGACCAGCGACTCGGGCATGGTGTTGCGCCCACCGGGCTGGACGAAGACCCGGTAGTCGTTCACGCCGTCAAGGTGCTCGATGCGCTCCTGCACCGCGGTCGGGAGGCCCAGATGGGCGGCGTGGCTGTCGGCGAAGAGCGTGTCCCCGCCCTCGGGCGGGCCTTCGATCAGCTGGGCGATCGAACCGAGCGACGGCTCCTCCATCCACGTGACATCGGTGTGCCAGCCGTTCTCGGTCCCCGGCTTCGAGCGACCGTGGCGGATCTCGAGGATGAACGGGTTCTCACCCGGTACACCGAACGGGAAGGCGTCGAGCCCGCCGAAACGTCGACCGAAGGCCACCTGACGGTCTTCGTCGAGGTGCTGGTCGCGGAAGAACACGACCTTGCGCTCGCACAGCGCGTCGCGCACGAACTGCACGTGCTCGTCCGACACCGTGCCGCGGAGGTCGATGCCGTGGATCACCGTCCCGAGCGTCAGCCCGACGTGTTCGAGCTCGAAGCCGAAGTCGTCTGCCCGGGTCTGGAGCTCGGCGGACACCGGTCGGCTTCCCATGCGTTCCCACTCGAGGGCCACGCCGAGCGGTACCCGGTTGTGGTCCGGGAACAGCGAGTCGAGCGACGGTTCGTGCTCGTCCTGCCTGCGGTCGGCGACGGCCGCCAGCCGGTGCTCGTGGATCGCCGCTGCGGTCTCGATGGCGACTCGGTTGTACGCGCGGTCGCGATCGGTTTCGTCGCCCACGTCCGTCTCCGGCATCGGCTCGTCCAGCTGGGTCATCGTTGCTCCCTCGGTCGTGGGACCCACGATGTCACAGCGCGAGACGCCGAGCACTGGCCGCCGGGTGCATCGGGAAGGGACACCTATCCGTACTCCCATCCGCCACGGAGCAAGCCGATGCGCATCGTCCTGACCGAGAACTGCACGGCCGACGGCGTCATCGACCTGGCGGCCGGTTGGTTCGACCCGACCGACCAGGACGACGACGAACTGCTGGACGCCACCCGTGCCCACATGGCTGAACAGGACGCCTTGCTCCTCGGCCGGCGCACGTTCGAGACGTTCCGTGCCCACTGGCCGAACCAGACCGACGACTCGACCGGGATCACCGAGCACCTGGACCAGGTCCAGAAGTACGTGCTGTCCACCACCATGCAGGACCCGGCGTGGGAGCCGACGACGATTCTCCGTGACCTCGACGAGGTACGAGCGCTGGTCGACCGACCCGGCACCCTGGGCGTGACCGGCAGCATCAGCGTCGCCCAACTGCTCGCGCATGTCGACCTCGTCGACGAGTACCGCCTGTTCGTCCACCCGGTCTTCGTCGGCCAGGGCGCCGGCGTCACCCGCTCCACCGGGCGACTCGACCTCGAGCTCGTCGAGACCCGCCCGTTCCCATCCGGAGTCACACTGCTCCGCTACGGGCGTCGCCGCTGATCGGTCGTCCCCCGATCGACCGGCGCCCCGACGCCTACGCTCCGCCGGAGACCACGCAAGGAGCGCGACGTGACCAGATGGGTGTACGGCTTCGACGACCTCGATGCGGCGCGAGCGGTGTGCGATGGCGATTGGGATGCCGTCCGGGGCCTGCTCGGCGGCAAGGGCGCCAACCTCGCCGACATGGCCGATCTCGGCCTCCCGGTCCCGCCCGGGTTCACGATCACGACCGAGGCATGTCTCGCATACACCGCCAGCGGCAGCGACGCCGGCGGCGCACGTGCGCTCCCGGACGGGTTGTGGGACGAGGTCGTCGTCGCGATGGCGCATGTCGAGGAGGTGCTCAGTCGACGGTACGGCGACGACACCGACCCGCTGTTGGTCGCGGTGCGCTCGGGCGCGAAGTTCTCGATGCCGGGGATGATGGACACCGTGCTCAACGTGGGCATGAACGACGAGGTCGCGGCCGCGATGATCGCCCGGACCGGCGACGAGCGGTTCGTGCTCGACTCGTACCGGCGGCTGGTGCAGATGTTCGGCACCGTCGTGCTCGGCCTCGACAGCGAGCCGTTCGAGCAGATCCTGCGTGACCACCGCGCCGCGCACGGCACCGAGAACGACGCCGCCCTGCCGGCCGACACGCTGCGCGACGTGGTGGAGCAGTTCCGCGCCGAGGTCGACCGCCGCTCGCCAACGCCGTTCCCCACCGACCCCATGGAGCAGCTCCGGATGGCGATCGAGGCGGTGTTCGCTTCGTGGGACAGCAAGCGGGCCATCGACTATCGGAACGCCGCAGGAATCGCCCACGACCTCGGGACGGCGGTCAACGTGGTCGCCATGGTTTTCGGCAACACCGGCGACACGTCGGGCACCGGCGTTCTGATGAGCCGCAACGCGGCGACCGGCGAGCCGACGCTCGAAGGCGACTTCCTCATCAACGCCCAGGGCGAGGACGTGGTCGCCGGCAACCGACCGACCAAACCGATCGAGCAGCTCGCTGATGACCTCCCCGCGGCAGCGGCCCAACTCGCCGACATCGCCCGCCGGCTCGAGCACCACCACCGCGACGTGCAGGACATGGAGTTCACGGTCGAGGACGGCACGCTCTGGCTGCTCCAGACCCGCACCGGCAAACGCACCGCCCAGGCCGCGGTCCGGATCGCGGTCGAGCTGGCGAACGAAGGACTGATCACCCGGGACGAGGCCGTGCAGCGGGTCACGCCCGAGCAGGTCGACGTGTTCCTCCACCCCCAGTTCTCGGCCACCGACCTGGCCGGTCGGACGCCGGCCGCGAAGGGCCTCAACGTGTCGCCCGGGGCTGCCGTCGGACAGGTGTGCTTCGACCCGGACCTGGCGGTGAAGTGGGCCGGCGAGGGGCGCCAGGTACTGCTGGTGCGGCACGAGACCAAGCCCGACGACGTCCACGGCATGCTCGCCGCGGTCGGCATCCTCACCTCGGCCGGCGGTCGCACCAGCCACGCTGCGCTCGTCGCCCGCCAGTTCGGCAAGCCGGCGGTCACCGGCGCGGTCGCCATCGACATCGATCTCGCAGCCCGGTCGTTCACCGTCGACGGGACCGACGTCCAAGAGGGCGAGTGGGTCTCGATCGACGGGACCCACGGTGACATCTACCTCGGCCAGGTGGCGACCGAGGACCCCGACCTGGACAACGAATGGCTCTCCACCCTGCTGTCGTGGGCCGACGACGTCCGCGTGCTCGGTGTCCGGGCCAACGCCGACGACCCGACCGAGGCGGCCCGCGCCCGGTCGTACGGGGCCAGCGGCATCGGGCTGTGCCGGACCGAGCACATGTTCTTCGACGGTGACCGTCTCCCGCTCGTGCAGCAGATGATCACCGCCGAGTCGCCGACCGAACAACGCGAGGCCATCGATGCACTCCTCGAGTTCCAGCGCGACGACTTCGTCGGCATCCTCCGCGCGATGGATGGTCTGCCGGTCATCATCCGGCTGCTCGACCCGCCGCTGCACGAGTTCCTGCCGTCGTGGGACGAGCTCCAGCGCCAGACCACCGACCTGCAGATCCGACTGCCCCACGCAGTGGACCTCGCCGCGGTGGAGGCCTTGGTCAGCGAGCTGTCCGAGACCGCCGCGATGTTGCGCCGGGTCGAGCGGCTGCGCGAGTCGAACCCGATGCTCGGCCTGCGGGGGGTGCGGCTCGGGCTCAAGATGCCCGACCTGACCCGGATGCAGACCCGGGCCATCATCGAGGCCGCCCTCCAGGTCGCGGCCGACGGTGGCGACCCGCGGCCGGAGATCATGGTGCCGCTCGTCAGTCACGCCAACGAGTTGTCGCGGACGCGGGCCCTGATCGAGGCGACGGCCACCGCAGCGATGACCGCGGCCGGACGAACCATCGAGTACCAGGTCGGCACGATGATCGAGGTCCCACGCGCCGCCCTGACCGCGGACGCCATCGCCGAGCACGCCGACTTCTTGTCCTTCGGCACCAACGACCTGACCCAGACGACGTTCGCGCTCAGCCGAGACGACGCCGAGTCGTCGTTCCTGCTCGACTACCTGGCCGATCGGATCCTGCCCGACAACCCGTTCTCCTCGATCGACGCCGATGGCGTGGGCCGCCTCATGCGCATCGCGCTCGAGGGGGCGCGCGCCACCGATCCCGACATCTCCACCGGCGTCTGCGGCGAGCACGGCGGCGACCCCCGCTCGATCGCCATGTGTCACGACATGGGCCTCGAATACGTCAGCTGCTCGGCCTACCGGATCCCTGTCGCTCGGCTGGCGGCGGCCCAAGCCGCCCTGGCCGCCCCGTAGGCCATCTGGCCTGTTGTTCGGGCGACGGGGTCCCGTGGCTTCAGATCTCGGCCCGGCGATCCGATCACCATCTCACGTGCTGCGGCACGGAGACCCGGTGGAGGGAAGATGGAACACCAGAAGTTGCTCTTGCGATGGCCGTCGATGTGTGCTGATTGCGGCGACACATTGGAGGCGAGGACACTCGCATGGTGGAGTCGGGCGGCGCGCGAGGCCCGCTGCGTCAACTGCTTCGAGACGACGGTCACGCTGCCCGAGCTCGAGACGGCACAGTCTGCCGGCCCGGCCGCAGGGGGCCGCTGACCGGATCCGTCGTTCAGCGATCACGGCCAGCGAGGGACACCCGCGGCTCTGACCGGCCGACACGACCGGTTCCCTCGATGCACAACAGGCGTCCGTCGAGGTCACCGTCACCGTCGATCGACACGACGAAGAGCCGGTCGAGGTCGGCACCGCCGAACGTCACGTCGGTCGGATTGGTCATCTCGAGCGGCACGGTGTGGTCGAGTCCGCTGGTGGTGAAGCGGGCGAGCTGCGACCCGCCGACGAGCGCGCACCACAGGCCGCCGTCGCGGTCGAATGTCGAGCCGTCGGGCGCGCCGTCCAGCGGTTGCGTGTCGCCGAACACCCGTCGTTCACCCTTGGTGCCGGTGGCCGAGTCGTAGGGCGCGGCGAAGTAGTCGACCGACGTGTCGCCGATGATCAGGGTCTCGTCGCCGTCGAGCACTGCGACCTGCGGACCGTTGGTGTTGGCGATGTCGGGATCGAGCAGGGACCACCCGTCGGTCGTGCTGTACCGCCA
>JBBKVY010000165.1:0-4118 GCA_037968675.1 Acidimicrobiales bacterium
GGCCTCGACCGTCGAGCCGTCGACGTCGACGCTGGCCAGGCCCTCGCCGAGCCGCACGACGACGCCGGGGAACCCGGCATCGCAGACCAACAGGTTCGAGCCCTTGCCGACCACGAGGACGTCGACGCCGGTGGCGATCACGGTCTCGGCGAGAAATTCCAGGTCAGACACATCGTTCGCGACCAGCATCGACGCTGCGCGGCCACCCACCCGGTAGGTGCTCGCCAGGGCGATCGACCACTCGCGTTCTGCGCGATCGCCGAGTCGTGTCGCCGCCGCCGCCGCCACATCGGGCGCGCTCACCGATCCGCCTCGAGTCGTCCGATCACCACGTCGGGGACCGTGGTCAGATCGCCCGCATTGAGCGTGATGCAGCAGTCACCCGGGCGCAACGTCCCGACCAACCACTCGATCGCGGCGTCGAGGTCGGTCAGGTACTGCACCGACGCGTCGGGGTGGGCGCGGGCCACGGCGTCGTGCACCAGGCGGCCGCTCACGCCGGGTATCGGGTCCTCACCTGCGGGGTACAGGTCGGTGACGCCGAGGACGTCTGCGGCGACGAACGCATCGGCGAACGTCGTTGCGAGGTCACGGGTGCGCGTGTACCGGTGTGGTTGGAACACACAGACCACCCGATCGAAGGGGCCGGAACTCGCAGCGTCCAGCGCCGCCGCCACCTCGGTCGGGAGATGATCGTACGAGTCGACGAAGGTCACACCTGCGGCCTCACCTCGTACCTCGAAGCGACGTGCCACGCCCGCGAAGGACGCCAGCGCGCGGGCAGCCTCGTCGAGATCGACGCCAGCGACGACGGCGGCCGCGAGCGCGCCGGCCGCGTTGCGGGCGTTGTGGATCCCGGGTGCGGACGGAACGGTCACCGGTACCGACCGGCTGCCATGGGTCAGCACGAATGAAACCCCGATTCCGGCAGACTCGACCGCGGTGAGCCGGAAGTCGGCGCCGACGTCGGTTCCGTAGGTGACGGCTCGTGCGGCGTGCCCGGCCAACGCGGCCGAGCCCGGATCGTCGGCGCAGAGCACGGCGGTCCCGGGCAGTGCGCCCACGAACTGCTGGAACGCCTCGACGAGGGCGTCCTCACTCCCCCAGAACGACAAGTGGTCCGCTTCGAGGTTGGTGACGAGGGCATCGGTGGCCCCGAGGCGGAGAAAGGTGCCGTCGGACTCGTCGGCCTCGACCACGAACCCAGGGCCGGCGCGCCAGTCGGCGTTGGTCCCGAGCCCGATGATCCGCGTTCCGACGAGGTAGCCGGCGCCGTCGCCCACGCCATCGAACACGGTGGCGACCATGGCAGCGGTGGTCGACTTGCCGTGGGTTCCGGCGACGGCAAGCACCTGGCGGTCGGAACAGATGGCCTCGAGCGCGTCGCGACGGTGGACGACGGGGATGCCGCGTTCGCCCGCAGCGGCGACATCGGGATGGTCGGACGGGGTGGCGGTCGATGTCACGACGAGTTCGGACCCGACCGATGCGAGGTTCCGGTCGCCGATGGCGACATCGATGCCGAGGCGCCGGAGCGGTTCGATGAACGGTGTGTCCGTGGCGTCGGTGCCGGTCACCACGTGCCCACGCTGCGCCAGAACGGTGGCGATGGCGCTCATGCCTGCGCCACCGACGTTCACGACGTGGACGTGTCCGACCGCTGCCAGATCGAGCGTTCCCTCAGTTCCGTCGGCCATGGCGTTCCACCAGATCGGCGACACCGTCGGCGGCGGCGGGCGTCGCGAGGGTGCCCATGCGCTCGGACATCGCTTGCAGTCTGGCTGGATCGGACACCAGTTCGTCGACGACGGCAGCCAGGCGGTCACCATCGAGCTCGTCGTCACGGATCACCACGGCGCCACCGACGGCCGCCACCCGTTCGGCGTTGGCGATCTGTTGCCCGCCCGTCGTCACCAGTGACGGGATGATGACGGCGGGCCGCGACGTCGCGGCCAACTCGAAACACGTTCCCGAGCCGGCACGGCACACCACGAGGTCGGCGCGGGCGAGTTGGCCGGGCATGTCGTCCTCGTATTCGACAGCCTCGTACTCGAGCGTGAGGTCGCCCGCTCCCCGTCGTCGAAGGTCCGGGAGTTCGAAGCTCGACCAGTCACGGCGCCCCACGACGTGGTGGATCGCGAGGTCGCCCCTCCCGGCCAGGAGCTCGGCGGCGGCAACCGTGGCCCGATTGAGGGACAGCGCACCGAGCGACCCACCGAAGACGAGGATCTGTCGACGCCCGTCTCGGCGAGCCCTGTGGCGCTGCTCGAACAACTCGGCCCGGACCGGATTGCCGACGACGGTGGCGTCGGGCAACGGCGTGGCGGGAAACGAGACGGCGCACGCAACGGCGAATCGGGCGAGGAGCCGGTTGGCCGCACCTGGCACTGCGTTCTGTTCGTGCACCACGAGAGGAACGCGCCACAGGACTGCGCCCAATCCGCACGCCACACTCGCGTACCCACCGACAGCGACGACGGCCGAGGGGCGAAGACGACGGACCAGACCGATCGCGTCGACGAACGCCCGGACGAGTCCGACCACTGCGCCGAGGTTGTCGATGATCTTGCGGGGATGAAGGCTCCGGGCGATCCCGCGTCCCGGCAACAGCGTCGACTCGAGGCCGGACTCGGGAAACAGACGGGTCTCGATGCCTCGACGGGATCCGACCATGTGGACCCGGTGCCCTCGTGCCCCGAGCGCCGATGCGATCGCCAGCGCCGGGAGGACGTGCCCAGCGGTGCCGCCACCGGTGACGAGGACCGTCGTCCGGGAATCGACCATCAGGGTGCGACGGTATGCGAGCGACCGGCGTCGGTCGCGTTTGCGGCGCGGCGGGCGGCGATGCGGTCGCGGACTGCGCTCTCCGGCGCCTGGCTCTGCAGCGCGACATTCACGAGCACGCCGGCGGCGAGCATCGTCGCGAGGAGCGACGACCCGCCGAAGCTCACGAAGGGCAGCGGCACACCGGTGATCGGCAAGATGCCCAGCACGGCGCCGACGTTGACGAAACCCTGCACGGCGAACCAGGCACTCACGCCGATGGCGAGCATCGAGCCGAACGTGTCATGAGCCCGTGCTGCGATCCGTAGCGAGCAGACGATCATGGCGGTGAAGAGCCCGACGACCACCAGCGAGCCGATCAGACCGAGTTCCTCGCCGATGATCGAGAACACGAAGTCGGTGTGTGCCTCGGGAAGGAAGCCCCACTTCGCCCGGCTCTCGCCGAGCCCGGCCCCCGAGATTCCTCCAGACGCGACGCCGATCAACGACTGGATGGTCTGATAGCCGGTGTCGCCGGCATCGGCCCACGGGTCGAGGAACGCCGTCACCCTGGCGCGGCGGTAGTCGGCCGAGAGCGCGAAGACGAGACCGGCGGCCGCGCCGACTGCGGCCAGCGACGTCAACACCCGCACGGGGAGACCGCTCCACAGGAGCATGCAGCCGACGGTGGCACAGAGCACCGCCGAGGTCCCCAGATTGGGCTGGAGCATGAGCAGGCAGACCACCGTCCCCAGCACGATGAGCACCGGTCGGAGGACGACGCGCAGGTCGAAGATCCGGTCCTTCTCCCGAGCCACCAGGGCAGCGACGAAGACGACGAGCGCGAACTTCGCCGGTTCCGCAGGCTGCAACTGGAAGCCGCCGGCACCGATCCAACGCTGCGCCCCATTGACGTTGATACCGACACCGGGCACGAGAACGGCGACGAGCAGACCGACCGAGCTGATCACCAGGAGTGGCACCCGGTCGGCCCAGCGGTGATAGTCGGTTCTCGAACCGACGAAGAGGGCGACGAGGCCGACCGCGAGCCATGCGCACTGCCGGAAGAAGACACTGAACGACGAGCCCCCGAGGTCCACGGCGGCGACCGACGAAGCCGACAGGATCATCACCGAACCGATCAGGCTGAGCAGCACGACGAGCACGACCATCGCGACGCCGAGACCGGTCTGGCGTTCCCCGTCGATCGCCCGTGGCAAGGGCACGAGGCGGAGCCGACCTCCGGCGCGGACACCGCGAGCGCTGCGAGTGCGCCAGGGTCCACGCGCCCGACCCTCCGGGCGGTGCCGGCGGACAGAACGCATGGTCGGCCGGCGCGGGTGGGCGCCGGATGC
>JBBKVY010000166.1:0-4959 GCA_037968675.1 Acidimicrobiales bacterium
GGACGACGCGGCGTCGTCGGTCATGTCCTGCTCGGCGGTGCCCGGGAAGGTGCCGACGGACTCGAACACCACATCGCCGCGCCCGAACCCGAAACTGCTACGCAGCACGGCAGGCGCGAACGACTGGAAGTCGTCGAGAACGTCGTCGCAGCTCTGGCCCTCCTGGAGGAGCGTCGGCGCGTTGGAGCGAACACCGAGGAAGATCGGGTTGTCGGCGCCCGCTGCTCGCGGCGGGTCGTCGCCCGACGAGCACGCCGTCGCCGCCAACGTCAGTGCGGCCAACGCTGCCGCAGTCCGCACACCCGTGCCCGCTCGTGGAGTTCGCATGGCCATCTGACGACGCGTCGACCGCCGCTGGTTCCCGGCTCGGCCCAGAAAATGGTGCGAGAAATCGAGCCCGAAGTGGGAATTGAACCCACGACCTACGCTTTACGAGAGCGTCGCTCTGCCGACTGAGCTATTCGGGCGGAGCCGATCACGCTAGCGCAGCAGGGTCGCGGCGCCGGAAGCGGATCTCGGAGTCAGAGCGGTACCAACCCGGCGACCAGTGCCTGGAGCAGCAGGAGTTCGTTCGGGTTGCGGTCGATGGCTTCGGCCGCCTCGCCCAACCGGTCGATGGTGGCGAGGAGCGGTGTCGGGTCGTCGACGACGGCCAGCCGGTCGCGGTAGGTGGCAGCCATCATCGCCAGGCCGAATCGGAGCTCGATTCGCCGGTGGCGACGAACCTGGCGCTTGTGGCGGGTCTCGAGATCCTTGAGCCCGCCCTTCGGGAGACCCAGATCCTCGATCTGCTGTGCGAACTCGGCCGACTCCGCGCGCTGACGCCGGTCGACGGGTTCCTGAGCCGCGTCGATGTGGGCGATGACCTCGTCGACGAGTTGGGCGGCGGTCGAGCCGGTGCCGTCGACGCGCAACGGGATCGTCGACCACGCATCGCGGCGGACGTCGAGCGACGGGTCTTCGACGAGCAGCCGTGCCCGAGCGAGGTCACCGGTGGCGGCCGCAGCGGCAGCGGCGGCAGTCTCGGGGGCCGCTCCCGCGGCGACGAGGGCGTCGACCATCGCGTCGAGCGGGACGGCGCCGACGTCGATCCGGACCGCTCGACTGGCGATGGGCACGAGCTCTGGCGGCACCTCCTCGGCCAGGATCACGAAGACGGTCGAGCTCGACGGCTCCTCGATCGTCTTGAGGAGCACGGGGCCGGCCTGATCGACCTTCTCGAACTCGGTCAGCACGAGGACCTTCCGCGTTCCCTCCACCGGGCTGCGCGACGCCGCCTTGATGATGGCCTCGGCATCCTTGACGAGGATCGCGAGACCTTCGGGGGAGAACACGTGGAGATCCGGATGGCTCTCGTCGAGCGCGAGCCGGCGCGCTCGCGCAGGGTCGGCTCCCCGCTCGACCGCGTCCCTGCTCAGCAGTTCGGCAGCGAACGCTGCGGCCAGGGCTCGCTTCCCCGAGCCCATCGGACCGACGAGGAGATACGCGTGCACCGGGCTCACTGCGGCGGCCTGCAGTTGTGAGACCGCGTGGTCCTGGCCGACCACGCCGGCCCATGTCTCGGTGTCGGACGACGTCGCGGTCACGACGCCCATCCTGCCCGAACGATCGCAGCCCAGATCGATTCCTCGATCGCCTCGGCGTCGGCCGACGCGTCGAGCACCAACCATCGGTCGGCATCGGCCTCGGCTTGTCGACGGAACCCGGCCCGAACCCGCTCGTGGAACGCCGCATCCTCGGACTCGAGGCGATCGGGCGCCAGGTCGTGGACGCGCGCTCGGGCGACGTCGACGGGGAGGTCGAGGAAGACCACCAGATCCGGTTCGAGGCCGCCCGTCGCCCACAACGACAGCTGGCGGACCTCGGTCGGATCGAGGCCTCGCCCGTGGGCTTGATAGGCCACCGACGAGTACAGGTACCGGTCGGTCACGACGTGTCGCCCGGCGGCGAGGGCGGGAGCGACCTCGGCGGCAACGTGTTCAGCCCGGTCGGCGGCCATCAGGAGTGCCTCGGTCCGTGGATCGAGAACACCGGTCGCCGGGTCGAGGAAGATCGACCGGATGGTCGCGCCGGCCGTGGTCGAGCCTGGCTCGAAGGTGTGCAGCGCACCCAGGCGCGTCGCGAGGCGACGGGCCTGCGTCGACTTTCCCGCAGCCTCTCCACCCTCGAACGCGATGAATCGACCCGTCGGGCGGCGTGCGTTCACGTCTCGGGACCGGGGACGTCGCCGCCCCCCTTGGGGAGGACCAGGTCCTTGCGGGCCGCATCACGCATCGACGACGCCGCGATGAACCCTGCGACCAGGATGATCAGCGCTGCGGTCCACAGGGTGAGGCGGACACCCGGAACGGCGATCGAGACCCCCAAGAGGCTCAGGTGACCGTCGTCGAAGACCGCGTCGGACAGGCTCCCGAACAGTTCGGAGAGGAACGGGCCCACGGCGAACGAGATGAGGACGCAGAGGCGGACCAGCGTGTAGAGCGCCGAGAAGATGCGACCGCGCATCTCGTCCTCGACGTGCTCGTGCAACATCGTGAACCCGAGGACGTAGACGGTGCCGGCGCAGATCCCCAGCACGAAGACGAACACCGCCGCCAGTTCGAGTGCAGACATCGACGCTGCGGCCAGCAGCGAGCCCCCGGCCACGAAGACCGCGGCGACGAATGCCCACTCCTTGGGCACCCGCTTCTGGAAGACCGAGATGGCCACGACACCCCCGGCGACGCCGAGGCCGAGGGCGAAAATGAGGACGCCGAAGCCCGCCTGGCCGGAACCGAGCACCTCCTCGGCGAACACCGGACCCAGGGGAACGAGCATCCCACCGCCGATCAGCCCAGTGGCGAGTCCGAGGTTGACCGAGCGCACGACTGGGTTGATGAAGACGAACTCCCAGCCCTCACGCAACTCGCGCCACGCCGAGCCGAACTCGATGCGCTTGCCCGAGGATGCTCGGTCCTCCTTGCGTCGCCGCGGGAGCGGCAGTGTGTAGATCATCAACGCCGACAACCCGAACGTGGCCGCGTCGAAGTAGAAGGCGAGACCCTCGGGGGTTCCGCGGAGCACGGTGAAGAACTCGTACTCGCCGAGCGCATCGGAGGCCTTGGCGAGCAGCGAGAAGATCCCGGCGGCGAGTGGGATCGTGCCGTAGGCGGCGACCAGCGACAGGGAGTTCGCAGTGGTGAGGTGGTCCGACGGCACGAGATGGGGAACCGATGCCTCCTTGGCCGGCGCCCAGAGCAGGGTGAACACCTCGAGGACGAGCGAGGCCACGATCAGCCCCGGGACGGTGTCGACGAAGGGCAGCGTGGCCAGGACCATCGCCCGACCCACGTCGCAGATGACCATGAGTCGCTTGCGGTCGAACCGGTCGGCGAACACGCCGGCCGCGGGGCCGAAGAAGAAGCCGGGGACGATACGGGCCGACATCACGAGCCCGATCGCGGCCTCGGGCCGGTTGGGATCGAGCCGGGCGGCGAGCGCGGCGATGGCGAGGAACCCCAACCAGTCACCCGTGGCCGAGACGACCTGGGTCAGCCAGAGCCGGAAGAAGGCGGTCGATCCGAAGAGCCGGACGTGCATGGCCGCCGACTCCTGCGCCTCGTCGACCACCGGCATCGACAGGGTCGGCAACTCGCCGGAACTCTCCTCGTCGGAGCCCGGCGGCGTCGGTGGTGCCTCGCCGGAGTCCGCCATCACCCACTGACGTTAGAGACTGCTGGGCCGCAGGCGGTCGATCGAGGTCGCCGGCCCCACTGTCTGCGAGGTCAGGTCGACTTCTTCTTGGCGGGCTGGCCAGCCGACGACTTCTTCTTCGTCGCCGCCTTCTTCTTGGCCGACTTCTTGGTCTTCGCGACCTTCTTGCGCGCCCCGGTCTTCTTCTTCGGTGCGGTTTCGCGGCGGATCTGGAGCAGCTCGGACGCCCGCTCGATGGTGATCTCCTCGACGAGATCGCCCTTCTTGAGGCTGGCGTTGGTCTCGCCGTCGGTCACGTAGGGGCCGAAGCGGCCGTCCTTGACCACCACCGGTTCCTCGGTCACGAGATCCTTTCCCAACTCGCGCAGCGGTGGCTTCGGGGCGCCCTGACCCCGCCGGCGCTTGGGTTCGGCGAAGAGCGCCTTGGCCCGCTCCATCGTGACCGTGAAGATCTGCTCCTCGGACTCGAGGCTGCGGGAATCGGCGCCCTTGTCGTCGCCCTTGGAGATGTAGGCGCCGTATCGACCGTTTCGGGCGAGGACCGGCAGACCGGTCTCCCCGTCGACGCCCACCTCGCGAGGCAGTGACAGCAGCTTCACTGCGTCGTGGAGCGTCACGTCCTCGGGCTTCTGATCCTTGAACAGCGATTCCATCTTCGGCTTGACGTCGTCGCCCAGGGTCTCGGTGTCGCCGAGTTGGACATACGGGCCGAAGCGTCCGGTCTTGACGTACACCGGCAGGTCGGACTCGGGATGGGCTCCGATGGGCACGTCGCCCTTGGGTGCCGCCAGGAGTTCGATCGCCTTCGCGAGGGTGAGTTCGTCGGGCGGGAGGCCTTCGGGAATCGATGCCGTGTCGTTCTCGTCGGTGCCGGTCTCGCGCTTGACGTACGGCCCGTAGCGGCCCGGCTTGGCGACGACCATCTGGCCGTTCTCGTCCATGCCGAGTGGGAAGGTGTTGACCTCGGCGGCGTCGACCTTCTCGAGCGCCTCGTCGACCGTGATGCCGAGTCCGTCGCGACCGGTGGCCTCGTCACCGAACCAGAAGCGGTGGAGCCACGGGACACGTTCCTCGTCACCGGTGGCGATGCGGTCGAGGTCGTCCTCCATCTTCGCGGTGAACGCGTAGTCGACGTACTCGCCGAACTGGCGCTCGAGCACGTTGACGACCGCGAACGCAGTCCAGGTCGGGACCAGCGCGGAGCCCTTCTTGAAGACGTAGCCGCGATCTTGGATCGTGCCCATGATCGACGCATACGTCGACGGC
>JBBKVY010000167.1:0-2572 GCA_037968675.1 Acidimicrobiales bacterium
CGGAGGAGGCTGGGAGCTCGGTCAACCGCTCCAACGTCCGTTCAACCTCGCCGATCTGTCCATCGCTTCCCACACACGCGAGGGAATGGCGGATCCGGACCCGCGTGAGGAGCTGATGCTGAAGTGGATCGAGGAGGGATACCGGCAGATGCTGTTCCAGCCCCGATACTTGGACACTCCGGCGTACGAATCCGTCCGCGATCTCGGACCGGAGTTCCGGGCGTGGACTCCCATCCCGCTCGCGCGAGAGGTGATCGTGTTGTGCTCCTTCGGGAAGAACTTCTACCCGGTCTGGCTGGATCTCCGCAACGACATCCGACAAGCGCTCAAAGCGGACCTCGGCGTGGACGAGCGACCCAACGTCGCCCGAGTGCAGGACGTCTCGACGCCTCAGCTCATCTCTCAGCTGCTCTATGAGAAGGTGCGGCGCTGCGACGGATGCATCGGCGACTGGACCCACAACAGTGCGTCGACGTTCTTCGAGATCGGTGTCCGACTCGCCACCAGCCCGAAGAGCCTCGTGCAGACCGTCGAACGAAGCTGGCTCGACGACGACGAGTACCGCAAGCTCACGCACATCGACCTGATGCGTCAACTGTTCAGCCCGCTCGAATACAGAAAGTCCGCAGACGGCACGCCGTTCGACCAGACGATCGGCGCGCGCGTAGCGGCCCAACTCGTCGAGCTCGCGAGCGATCTGGAGTCGCTCGGGCATCCGATCCGCAATACGGTCGTCGACGCCGTCCGCCGCACCGAACAGCAGCGCCGATCACTGCACGACAACCTTGCCGGCGCGGCTGATGCGCTGCATCATTTCCAACGCGTCCAGGACGAGCGCAACACTGGCACCCAGTCACTGTTTTCCGACGTTGCGGAGATCAAGGTCGACTCGGAGACCGCGGCGCTGGACTTCCGCGTTGCCGCATGGCTCTTCCTCGAGTATCGGTTGAACGCCGGCGAAGAGATCGATGGCGACCTGAAGGCGACGTGGCAACAACTCGGCAGGCTGGTGTACGCCGCGCTGTACGACGTCAACCTCGATCTCGCAATGGACATCGAGCAGAAGGTGGGGCGCGGGTGATCGACCTCAGACTCACGGCCGAGTTGCGCGACGCTGCTGCGAACCTTCGCAAGCGCGGCGACGCGCTCCGGCGCCGCGCGAACGCCGAACGCGAAGCGGGTCACATCGCTGAGGCGGACAACTTCGAGAACCTTGCCGCTGAATCCTTCACGGATGCGCTCGAGAAACTCGATTCGGCGATCGACGCGCTCGGGGTGTCCCGACCCGGTCCGGACGCACCTGTGGAGCCGCCGCCTCCCGACGACCCGCTGCCGCCGCCGGACTGGGCGTCGGAGGCCTCCGACACGTTCGGGACCCGCGGTGGGATCCTCAGCCGGCTGGGCCGTGATCGCGAGGCGTTGGTGTCGTACCAGACCGGTGGCCTGATCGAACGCGCTCACGACCTGACCACGACCTACTGCAGGGGCAACGTCGTCAAGCTCTCACTCCAGCTCCGAGCGAGCACGCTCGACGAGCTCAGCGATGACATCGAGGAGCTGCGCGACACGCTCGCCGCGCAGATGAGCTCGCAAGCCGTCGACCAGCCACCGAACCCGTGGGCGTACGCCGACCTCGGCGACTACCAACTGATGCTGAACGACATCGGATCCGCACGGTCGACGTACGCGAGCTTCGTCCGATTGGCAGCAGCTGGCTCACCCGAGAAGACATGGAAGGCGTTGAACAACTTGGTCGACGGAATGCACACGGCTGACGATCCGTCCGCCTCGCGATTCGCCGGCGCGGTCGAGGAAATGCGCCCTGTGCTCAAACCGGACGTGTCGACCGCGTAACCCAGCTCGTGGTTACTCCACCGGATACTCCACCACCACGTCAGCGGTTGAGCGATCGACGCCCTTTACCAGGACAAACGCGACGAACACCCACCTGCACCAGGATTCCCCCAGCTCCACAAGGGTTTGGGCGCATATACCCTGCTCAGATCATATGCACCTTGATCGTTCGGAGTGAGGAGGGCGAAAATTGGGCGGCGGAGAACGTGGGCCCGCGAAATGGCACGCCTTCGATGCGTGGAAGCCGCCCATCTTCCCTCCCACCTCTCGTCCGACAGTCCGCTCGCGATCAGCCACATATCGCTCGGCCGGGACGAGCTCAGACCCCACCCATAACCGCAGACCAGAACGCTCCGGTTCCGCGTGGCAGCAACGGCGCACCGAACTGCCCCGGGCGCAATCGCTCCCGTGGACGCGGCTGCCTGATGGCCGCATGCTGGCTCAGAGATCGATACCCATTTCGATCGACGGCGGCTTCGGCGTCGGCCGTTGGAGTACGGCTCCTTGTGTGTCGGCCCAACGTGTGAGCCATTCGCCGAGCTGACCCGTTCCGGGCAGTTCGTCGTGGTGCTCAAGAGTGGAAGCGATCTCGACCAAGTCCGCTGACCCGACATCGCGGCCGTCCGCCCATTCCTTCCATCGGTCGAGTGTTTGGCAGAGTCCGTTGGCTCGGACGGCAACGCCGTCGAGGTCCTCCCTCACATCGAGGATTCGGCGG
>JBBKVY010000168.1:0-8814 GCA_037968675.1 Acidimicrobiales bacterium
CCGTCAGCGCTGCCGGCGACGTCGGCGTCGACTCGGTCATCGCCGGTCGCTACCGGCTCCAGGCGTCGTTGGCGCGCGGCGGTATGGCCACGGTGTGGCGCGCGGTGGACCAGGTGCTCGCCCGGCCGGTGGCGGTGAAGATCCTCCACGCCCACCTCGCGGCCGACCCGGACTTCGTGGCCCGCTTCCGCCGAGAGGCCGTGGCCGCCGCCCGCGTCGCCCACCCCTCGATCGTCGGCATCTACGACACCTGCGGCGACCCCGAGGCGATCGTCATGGAGCTGGTGGAGGGGCGAACCCTCCGCGACGAACTGGACAACCGCCACTTCCTTCCCCCGACCGAGGCGGTCGAGATCGCATCGGGGATCGCCCAGGCACTCGAGGTCGCACACAAGGCCGGTCTCGTGCACCGCGACGTGAAGCCGGCCAACGTCCTGCTGTCGAGCGACGGTCGCCTCAAGGTGGCCGACTTCGGGATCGCCAAGGCAGCACGGCCCGACGAGGACCCCGAGCTGGCCGACCTCACCAGCGTCGGGTCGATGGTGGGTACCGCCAAGTACCTCGCCCCCGAGCAGGTCTCGGGCGGCGATGTCGACGCCCGGACCGACGTCTACGCACTCGGCGCCGTGCTCTACGAGATGGTGTGTGGCCGTCCACCGTTCGAGGGCGACAACGATCTCGCCATCGCCACCGCCCGTCTGCATGCGGCACCCCCACGACCGCGCTCGGTCCTGCGGACGGTGCCAGAGCGCCTCGATGCGATCATCGTGCGGGCGCTCGCGACCGAGCCGGACGGCCGCTACCCCTCCGCCGCCGCGATGTGGGCCGATCTCCAGGCCGCGCCACTCGACTCCGACACCGCGTCGACCGGGCCGGTGGCGACCGTCGATGCCACGTCGGTCGTGGGCCCGCGCACCTCCTTCGCCAAGACCGAACGGTCGTGGCTCGTCCCGGCCGCGCTCGTGAGCGTGGTCGCGATCGCCCTCGGTCTCGCGTGGACACTCATCGGCGGCACCGAGGCTCGCCGTGACCTGATCGACTTCGTCGACCGGGTCGCCCCGGGCGGCGGTGCGACGGCCGAGCCGCTCGACATCGCCACCGCCACCGCCTTCGACCCGGTCGACCCCGACACGGGAAACGGAGGCGACGGCGAGCGCGACGACGAAGCCCCCCGGGCCGTCGACGGCGATCCGACCACGGCATGGAGCACGGAGCGGTACAACACCCGCGACCTCGGAGGCCTCAAAGCCGGTGTCGGCCTGGTGCTCGACCTCGGTGAGTCCCACGACCTGGACCAGCTCCGGGTGTCCACCCCGGAGAACGACTGGTCGGCCTCGGTCTACGTGTCGGACTCGCTCCACCCGTCGTTGGCCGCATGGGGTCCGGCCGAGCCGCCCACCGTCGACGGGGGGTCGTCGGGAGAGACCACCGTCGAGCTCGACGGCCAGCAGGGTTCGTTCGTGCTGCTGTGGCTGACCGATCTCGGCGACGGTACCGAGGTCGAGTTCGTCGTCAGCGAGCTCGTCGTCACCGGCTCCTGACCTCACCCCGGTACCATCCCGCCATCGCTGGCGAACCGACCGACGAGGCCCTGGTCGCCGAAGCACAGGGCGGAGACCGTGCCGCGATGGACGTCCTGTTGCGACGCCACCAGGACCGTCTCTGGGCGGTGTGCCGGCGCCTCGCCGGCAACGACGCCGATGCGGCCGACGCGCTCCAGGAGGCCATGATCCTCGTCGTCCGCCGGCTCGACACGTTCGACGGACGTTCGCGGTTCACCACGTGGGCCCACCGCGTCGCCACCAACGCCTGCCTCGACGAACTCCGACGGCGAGGCCGTCGACCGGTGCTCGGACTGCCAGACGACGACCCCGACCTCGGCGACGGCGGCATGGTCGCCGACGGTGGCGTGCCGATCGAACTCGGGGTCACCGAACGGCTCACGGTCGACGCCGCCCTCGCGCGACTCCCCGACGACTTCCGGATTCCCGTCGTACTCCGCGACCTGGGCGGCCACGACTACGCAGCGATCGCCGAGATCCTCGACCTCGCCCCGGGTACGGTCCGCTCCCGCATCGCCCGGGCCCGACGGCGCCTGGCCGAACTGCTCGACCCCGACCTGGACGACGACGGCGGGACCGACGACACCGGGCCCGGAGACGGGAACCAGCCGTCGCCCGTCGAACGTCCAAGTACGCAGCCATGACCACGCCGACCCCCGACCCGACTCCGGACCTGGGCCCCGAAGCCGTCGAACGCCTTCACCAACGACTGGCCGCGCCCCCACCTCCCGCGGGCGTGCTCGACAGCGCTCGGGCAGCAGCGATGGTCGCGTTCGACGAGGACCAGGGCACCGCGGTGTCGCCGACGGCCGTCGTCCAGGACATCGGGTCGGCGCAGCCCGTGGGGCGGGCGCCGGCGTGGTACCAGCGGGTCCCCCTGGGAGCCGCGGCAGCGGTGATCGCCGTGGTGGCGCTCGTCGGGGTCGCAACCCAGATCGATCTCGGCACCGACGAGGCCGACACCGCCTCGTCAGACCAAGACGTCGCCGCGTCGCTCGAGGATTCTGGCGATGGTCGCAGCGCCGAAGCGACCGACGACTCGCAGGCCGAGGATTCATCCAGCGCAACCGGCGGAGACTCCGAGCTCGACTCCGGCAGCGCCCAGTCCGACTCGAACCAGCGTGTCCTCTCCGCCTACGAGGACATCGACGCCCTGGTCGAGGACTTCGGCGACCGATATCTCTTCGACGGCAGCGCAGGTGTCGTGGTCTCGCCCACGACCGCGGCGTCGCCCACGCCCGACGCGGCATTCTCGTGCGATGCCGCAGCCGTGGCCGCCGTCGATCCGTCGACGGTCCTCCGCACCGAGTTCGTGACGATCGGCGGCGGCGCCGAACGTTCCGTTGCGATCGCCCTCGTCTACGAGTCGGAAACCGCTGGCTCCCGCGTCGCCGTCGTCGACGATGCGTCCTGCGTCCTGCTCGCCGACCGGGCTCTGTAGTCACCCAGCCAGTCGTTCCCGCGGAGACCAGCAGCCAACGCGGCGAGCACCGCCGACAGGTAGGCCCCGGACTTGATCGATTCGACCCCGTTGGCGTCGATGTGACCGGACAGCAGCACCGCGACAGCACTCCACGTGGCCAAGATCGCACCCATGGTGCGGGAGCGGTGCCCGCCGACCGAGACCACGATCTCGGCCACGATCAGCGCCAGCAACGGCCCCGCCGCGACGGGCAGTGCTTCGTCGAACTCGTACTCGCCGAGGAACAGGGCACCGAACGCCGCGACCAGCGCGCCGAGCGTCATGGCGACGATGACGCGGAGGTTGACCACGGGCACACGGTACGTGCAGTCACGCAGGATCAGGGACACGGTCGGTCCTGGGTAGGGTGGCCGACCATGGCCAAGACGTCGCCCGCCGCGCCCGCCCAGGCAAACCCCGCCGACGTCGAACCCGCTCACAAGGACTGGCCGGCGCAGGCGACCGAGACCATCGTCACCCAGGTCGGGAACATTCGCGACAAGACGACCGGGCCCGTGCTCCAGGGCGTGCACTACGCGGTGTTCGCCGCGTTCGCCATCTCACTCGGCACCGTCGCCCTGATCATCATGGTCGTGGGAGCGGTTCGATTCCTCGACATCTGGGTCCCCGGCAAGGTCTGGTCCGCCTACACGATTCTCGGATCGGTCCTGCTGCTGGTCGGCGTGCCGCTGTATTTCGTCAAGGCGAAGCGACACCGCACCTGATCTGGGAATCATTCTCGCTGTGCCCGGGTTGAACGGGCGGAACCTTGCAACCGACTGCCGGAGACACCCGCCATGACCGACATCCACGACGTCATCATCGTCGGCTCCGGCCCCGCCGGTCTGACCGCCGCCATCTACAGCGCTCGGGCCAACCTCGAACCGCTGGTGATCGAGGGCGAACCGTCGTCCACGACCGATCAGCCCGGAGGCCAGCTGATGTTGACCACCGATGTCGAGAACTATCCGGGATTCCCCACCGGCGTGATGGGCCCCGACCTGATGGTCGGCATGCGCGAGCAAGCGCTCCGCTTCGGCGCCGACATCCGGACCGAGAAGGTCACCAAGGTCGACCTGTCAGCTCGCCCGTTCGGCGTCTGGGTCGGCGATCCCGATGCGGCTGACCCCACGTACCGGGGCCGGACCATCATCGTGTCGACGGGCGCCCAGTCGCTGATGCTCGACCTGCCTCGGGAGACCGAGCTCATCGGTCACGGTGTCTCGACCTGCGCCACCTGCGACGGCTTCTTCTTCCGCGACCAGCACATCGCCGTCGTCGGCGGCGGAGACTCGGCCGTCGAGGAGGCCACATTCCTCACCAAGTTCGCCTCGAAGGTGTCGATCATCCACCGTCGCGACGAGCTCCGGGCCAGCAAGATCATGGTCGACCGGGCCGTGAAGAACCCCAAGATCGAGTTCGTGTGGGACACCGTGGTCGAGGAGTATCTGGGCGACAGCAAGCTCGACGGCATCGCGGTTCGAAACATCAAGACCGACGAGGTGTCGACCATGGACGACGTCACCGGCCTGTTCATCGCCATCGGTCACCGCCCGAACACCGACCTGTTCAAGGGGCAGTTGGCCATGGAGGACAACGGGTACCTGATCACCGGCGCCCATGGTCGCGAGAAGATGTCCTACACCGACGTCAACGGCGTCTTCGCCTGCGGCGACGTCCAAGACCACACCTATCGCCAGGCGATCACCGCCGCCGGCTCGGGTTGCCAGGCCGCCATCGACGCCGAACGTTGGCTCGAGGACCAGGGCGACATCGACGAGCAGCGCACCGCCACGAATTGGTGATGGGCCAGCGCCTTCGTCGTCGGCTCCCGTGCCGAGTCGCGGACCCCGCGAAATACTTTCGAACCCGTCCGGGTTCTCTCTCTGTAACCCCAAACTGAAGGAAGATCACATGGCTGCAACTGCCGTCACCGACGCCACGTTCGACGAGACCATCGGCTCCGCCGACGAGGCCGTCATCGTCGACTTCTGGGCCGAATGGTGTGGCCCGTGCAAGCAGATCGCTCCGATCCTCGACGAGATCGCCGCCGAGCAGGCCGGCAAGGTCAAGGTCGTCAAGCTCAACGTCGACGAGAACCAGGACACGGCCCGTCGCTTCGACGTCATGTCGATCCCCACGCTCATCGTGTTCAAGGACGGCGAGCCCGCCAAGAAGATGGTCGGCGCCAAGGGCAAGGGTGCCCTCCTCGAAGATCTCGCCGAGTTCCTCTAGCCGTGCCCCGGCGGTGACCCCGCCGCCCACCCCGACTCGGAACGGCCCGGTGACCGTGTCACCGGGCCGTTTCGCGCCCGACGTCGCGCGGACATCATCGTGATGTTACTCTGAGTAACATCCCGGAACACCCGGCGTCGCCCGCATCCTTGCTCGGGGTCGACGCGTTGTCCACAGGCAGTCCCCAGCTGTGGACACTCGATGTTGACTACACCCTGTCCGTGGACTCGAGGCTGAGAAACAGGGCGAGAATCATCGCCCGATGTCCCGGTTCAGGACCCGACCATCGCCTTGTAGATTCGCTCCAGATCAGCCAGGTCGGCGAACTGCACCGTCATCTTGCCGGTGCCGGCGCCACTGATGATCGAGACGCGCGTGTCGAGATGATCCGACAGCAGCCGTTCGAGCTCCAGGAATCCGGGCTCGGGAAGTGACCGAGGCGACCGGCTGGTTCTCGGTGTGGCTTCGGCCGGTTCGCACGCGGCCGCCGGAGCGGGCGCCGCTGGCTCGCCGTCGGCATCGTGCTCGCGTACGGCATCCTCGGTCTCTCGCACCGAGAGGCGGTCGCGCACGATCCGTCGGGACAGATCTGCCTGGAAGGCACGGTCCGGCGTGCCGAGCAGTGCACGCGCATGACCCGCGGTCAGCTGACCGTCCGCCACCAGGCCCTGGATGGCCGGCGGGAGCTGGAACAACCGCAGCGTGTTGGACACTGCGGCCCGGCTCTTGCCGACCCGGGTGGCCACCGCCTCCTGGGTCAAACCGAAGTCCTCGATCAGTTGCTGATACGCCGCCGCCTCCTCGATCGCGTTCAGATCGGCACGGTGCAGGTTCTCGACCAGCGCCTGCTCGAGCAGGTCGGCGTCGGTGTCCGCGCGACGGATCACGACCGGCACCGTCTGGAGGCCGGCGCGCTTGGCCGCCCGCCAACGGCGCTCGCCGGCGATCAACTCGAAGCGCCCCTCGCCGACAGAACGCACCAGGACCGGTTGGAGCACGCCGAGCTCGCTGATGGAGGCAGTGAGTCCTGCCAAGGATTCCTCGTCGAAATGTGCGCGGGGCTGGCGAGGGTTCGGGGTGACTGCCGCGATGGGGACTTCGATCATCCCCTCGACATCGCCCATCGAGCCGCCCTCCCCGCTGTACTCGGCGGGGATCAGCGCCCCGAGACCACGACCCAACCCGGACTTGCGACTCATCGGTTCCCCTGTTTCGTTCCGGCTCGATCAGCCATCGGACTCGGTCCTCGCCCCGCCGCTGATCTCCCGGGCGAGCTCCCGGTAGGCAATGGCACCACGCGAGCGCGGATCGAAGGCCAGGATCGGTTGCCCGTACGACGGCGCCTCGGACAGCCGCACGGTACGCGGCACCACGATCCGGCAGACCTTCTCCCCGAAGTGCGACCGCACCTCGGTGACCACCTGGTCGGCGAGCTTGGTGCGGGCGTCGTACATGACGCAGACGAAGGTCGACACCTGGAGCCGCTGGTTGAGGTTCCGTTGGACGAGGGCGACATTGCGCAGGAGCTGGCCCAGACCCTCGAGGGCGTAGTACTCACACTGGATGGGCACCAGCACCTCGGCCGCCGCCGCCAGACCGTTGACGGTCAGCAGGCCCAGCGAGGGCGGGCAGTCGATGAGCACATAGTCGTAGTCGTCGTGGACCTCGGCGAGGGCGTGTCGGAGCCGGAGCTCGCGCGAGAACGCGGGAACGAGTTCGATCTCCGCGCCGGCGAGATCCAGGCTGGCCGGTGCCACGAAGAGATTGCGCATCGCCGTGGCCTCGATGGTGTCGTCGATGCTGGCCTCGTGGATGACGACGTCGTACATCGACAGCTGCAGATCCCGGATGTTGATCCCGAGGCCGGTGCTGGCGTTTCCCTGCGGATCGAGATCGACGACGAGGGTGCGGTACCCCGCCTCGGCCAACGCGGCGCCGAGGTTCACGGCCGTGGTGGTCTTTCCGACCCCACCCTTCTGGTTGGCGACGGCAAAGACCCGGGGCAGGCCGTGGCCGGCGGCATCGACGCGGTTCGAGTCGTCCGCCGTTGCGTCCGCACTCGGACCCGACGCCTCGCCGACCAGATCCGACACGCCCTCCAACCCGGGGAGTCCGCCGGCGAATCCGGATTCTTGTGCGTCTGCCGGCATCGTGGGCGGTCGAGGCGTCGCCGGCACCCCTGGTGCGCCACCGTCGGAACCCGCGGGGTCATCGACGCCCGCTCCGGGTTCGACACGATGGTCGGTTCCCGGTCGCTCCTCCGCCGACGGCGTCACCACCGGGGAGTCGGGGTCCGTCGCCGGGTCGATCGGGTCGGCGTCCGCCGCCTCGTCGGCCTGTCCCCGGAGCGTGTCGAAGATGGCGGCGCCACGGGCCGCGGGGGAGTCGGGGTCAGACACGCCGCCCATGGTGGCGGTCAGGAGGGTCGAGGGTCAAGCACCAGTGGAAGGTTTCACGTGAAACGTTGGCGGTGCGTCCCACCGAAGCCGGCGACCGGACCGACAGTGTTTCACGTGAAACATCGCGGTGGCGTTCACCACAGGGGCCGTTTGCTGGCCACTCCCGGTTTGCGGGGAAACCGGTCCTCGGGGTCGCCCGACGCCAGCAGCTCCTGCACCAGGGGGGTCTCGAGGCGCATCCCGATGGTGAGACCGAGCGGCGCCAGGCCCTCCGACGACCAGCGCTCGGGACCATCGGGGGGCTCGGTGACCAAGATCCGGCCGCCGCGCACAACGAGCGGCGCCGCGCACTCTGCGGTGGCGGCTGGCGGCCCGAACAGTCGAGCGACCACCACGTCCGCCGTACGGCGCGGCACGACATCGACCACTTCGGCCCGTCCATGGACGGCCGTCACTCGGTCCCCCCACCCCAGCTCGCGAATGGCCGCATCGACCAAGTCGATCCGTCGCTGGGCGGCATCGAGCAGGATCCAGCGCATCTGCGGTAGGTAACCGGCCAGGGCGAGCCCGGGTACCCCGGCACCCGTCCCCAGATCGATGCCCAGCGCCGCGCCCCGTCCGATGTGGCCGGCGAGCGCACGAGCATGGTCGAGATGGTCGTCGAGCGCGCCGGGGCCGACCGCCGAGCGCGCCTGGCCGCGCCGCCAACACGCCAGCACCGTCGACTCCCACGCCTCCACCTCCGCATTGTGGCAGCCGGCCAGCGCCACCGCGGCGTACGTGAGCATGTTTCACGTGAAACGATCTCACCCCGACGGCGGGCGCCGGGCGCCCGGGCGACGTCCCTCCGACGCCCGGCGACATCAGCCAACGGAGGAGACGCCAGCCGATCGAGGAACACCAGGCCGTGCTCACCACCTCTGGACGTTGCACGAGGCCGACCGTCAGGTGGAGGCAGAGGGTTGCGGTCGTCGACTCGTGCCGCTTTTCACGAGAGGATGCGGAAAGAGGGGCAGAGCCGGCGAAACGGACCGCTGCGGTCTGGGCACCGTCGAGCGCCCGGCCCGAACGCGAATGCATGGTCGAGCGGCCGCGGTTCGTCCACGGCCATCAGCCTCACCCGAACGTCGAGCGTTCGCTGCGCCCGCGGGGCGAC
>JBBKVY010000169.1:0-12438 GCA_037968675.1 Acidimicrobiales bacterium
CTCCGACACGCTGAGCGTCGCGGTCTGCGCGGCAGCGAGTTCGATGGCGAGGGGGATCCCGTCGAGGCGACGCACGATCTCGGGGATGCACTCCGGTTCGGAACCACCGGCCACGAGAGTTCCGTCCATGGACAGTGCGCGTTCGGTGAACAGTCGAGATCCGGATGACCTCGCACCGTCGACCGCGAGGGGCGGCACCCGCACCAGGCACTCGCCGCGGAGCCGCAAGAGTTCTCTCGAGGTGGAGAGCACGCAGGTGTTCGGGGTTGCGACCAACAGGTCGTCGATCACCTCCGCAACACGTTCCACGACGTGTTCACAGTTGTCGACGACGAGGAGCACAGAGTGGTGGGAGAGGTACCCGGCGATCGCCTCGTCGTCGCCCTGGCCGACTCGGACGGGCGCCTTCATCGAACGGAGCACCTCGGCGGCGACCTCGACACCGGCGGACACGCGGGTGAGATCAGCGAAGAACACGCCACCGGGGAACACCTGGGTCAACTGTCTTGCGGTCTCGATGGCAAGCCTCGTCTTCCCCACCCCACCCGGGCCGACGAGGGTTACGAGTCGATGCTCACCGAGAAGTGTCCCGACCTGAGCGACGAGGTCGGTCCGGCCGATGAAGCTCGTCCGTTGAGCCGGCAGCGTGGTCGGCACCAGCGGGCCGGCGGAGCCACTGGCGATCGATCGTTCCACGGATCGAATGGTGTCCGACGGCTCGGTTCCGGTCTCGTCCACCAGATGGCGCCGGAAGTCCTGGAACACGCGGAGCGCTTCTGTCGTTCGCCCGGTGGCGGCGAGCGACTGCATCACCACGACTCTTGGTCGTTCTCGAAGTGGATGCCGCACGATGTGTGCGGACAGATCGGAGATCGCCTGCTCCGGCCGGCCGGAGGACAGCAGCGACGCGGCACGAAGCTCGATCAGCGACGCTCGGAGTTCATCCAGACGTGCCACTTCGGGAACAGCCCAGAACTCGTCGCGAAACTCGTCGAGCACCTCGCCCCGCCAGAGCAAGAGCGCGAGGTCAGCTAGCCCGACCGTCTCCTCTGGATCTGCTGCTCTCGCCTCGATCACGAGTCGATCGAAGTCGGCAATGTCCGTCGTCGCCGACAACACGTAGCCCGGGGCGAACGTCTGAAGGTGTTCCTTGCCGATGCTCACCCGCAGCCGGCTGACCGTCGTCCGCAGCGCTCCCGATGACAACTCGAGGATCTCGCACAGCCGGTCGGCAGACACCACGTGGCCGGCATCGAGTGCGAGGACGCTCAACAGGCGGCGCTGGTTTGCACTCGGCATCCACAGGCGACGGTCGGCGGCCCGCTCGACCGTCAGCGATCCAAGGACTCCGATATGCATGTACTCCCGCACCCGACGCAACCTCACCCGTCCGTGGTTCCCGGGCAAAGGATATGTCTCGAAGCCAACGGGAGTCCGTCCGCTTCGGCTCTACACCAGGCACGCGCGTGCTCATCACGGCGACGCGCCCGAGTTCGCTGCTCGAAATGGCCTCGACTCCAAGTCGGGCACCGACCTCGCCGATTCGACCAGGGATGGTGACAGCCTGTCGGTGCCGGACAGCGAGATCGTTTGATTCAAGCGACCCGACGGGTGATCATCCGCTCGGCCGTACCAGGGATGAAGACCTTGCCGACGCGCTCGTCGACCATGGCCAGCCAATCGGCATCGGCGGCCAGCACGCCGACGGTGGCGCGCGGATGTAACAACACCGTCGCAAGATCGTCTCCGCAGGCGATCGTCGCCATGCCGACCTGATTGACACGGAGATTCACATGGGACACATGCAGCTGACGCACACCAGGGTCGTCCCCGGGGCGTGGGATGACCTCAGCGACGCCGAGAACGACGCGCAGACGTCTGCCATCTATGACGTCATCGGCAAGCACGGAGGCGACGTCAAGGTCGTGGCCTTCGCCCCTGGCGACGCCACCCTCGTCTCGGTGATTGAGTATCCCGACCTCGCGGCAGCGCAGGGAAGCGTGGCCGGGATCCTCGCGCTCCAAACGCTCGAGTTCGTGTCGGTCGAGGAGCTGTGGGACATCGTCGAGTGGACCCAGATGGTGCGCAATGCGGCCACCAGCACGTGAAGTCACGACGTTCGCCGAGCGACGGATCGACTCGACGTGACTGAGAACGTGGTAATCGCCTTCACTGATCTCGTCGACTCGACCGCGATTGCCACCCGACTCGGTCCGGATCGGGCCGAAGTGCTTCGAGTCGAGCACTTCGGCCTGCTCCGTGCCGTCATGCGAGGCCACGGCGGTCGTGAAGTAAAGAACCTGGGCGACGGGATGATGCTTCGGTTTGCGAGTGCTTCGTCAGCGCTGGCAACCAGTATCGAGATGCAACAGGTGGTCGAGGCGCGGAACCGCGCCGTTGCCCCGGGCGAGGAACAGCTCCTCATCCGCATCGGCGTGTCCATCGGTGAAGCCGACGAGGACGAGGGTGACTTCTTCGGTCCACCGGTGGTCGAGGCGGCGCGACTGTGCAACATCTGCGCCGGCGGCCAGATCCTGACGAGCGCTCTCCTCCGCTCGTTCGTGGGCGTGCGCGGAGGATTTGCATTCGAGCCCCTCGGTCCTCGTGATCTCAAGGGTCTGCCCGAGCCCACCGAAGTGCTCGCCGTCGCCTGGGAACCCACGCCCGAACGACTCGTTCCAGAAGTGATCCCGACGTCCGAGATCCCCGCCACCTGGGACCAGTTCGCCCTACCGGCCCGTCTGTCATCTGCGCCCGGGGCGATCTTCACCGGGCGCGCCGATGAACGGGCCCGCTGGACCCAAGCCTGGAAGCACGCGATCGCCGGCGAACTCCGTGTCTGGCTCATCGGGGGCGAGGCCGGTATCGGCAAGACGTCGCTGGTGGCACGCCTGGCAGCGGAAGCTCACAGGAGCGGCGCCACCGTGCTGTACGGCAGGTGCGACGAGGATCTCCACGTGCCGTACCAGCCATGGATCGAGGCGCTTTCGCCTCTCGTTGCGCACGCGCCGACCGACCTGATCGCCGAACACACGCTCGCCCGGGGCGGGGAGCTCGCTCAACTCGTCCCCGGCCTCGTCGAACGCGCCGACGTCACCCCACCGACGCCGGTCGACGCCGAGGCCGCCCGCTACGCGCTGTTCGGCGCCGTCGACGATCTGCTTCGCCGTGCCGGGCATCGACGACCGGCCCTCCTCGTTCTCGATGACCTGCATTGGGCAGATCGGCCGACGGTGCAGCTCCTGCGCCATCTCGCCAGTCTCGACGACAACATGCATCTGATGATCCTCGCCAACTTCCGACCCACCGACATCGGCGTCGATCACCCCCTCTCCGAGGCGTTCGCGCACCTTCATCGCATCGACGGCGTCGAGTTCGTCGACCTGGCGGGACTCGATGACCTCGAGCTCTTGGAACTCATGGAGGCGACCGCCGGCCACGAGCTCGATTCTGAAGGGCTCGCACTCCGCGACGCGATCTCGGCGGAGACGAGCGGCAACGCATTCTTCGCAGTCGAGATCCTCCGCCACCTGGCCGAGAGCGGTGCCCTCACTCAACGCAACGGACGATGGACGGCGACGACGGATCCCGCCACGCTCGGTCTGCCGGTGAGCGTCCGACATGTCGTCGGAGAACGCGTCCACCGCCTGGGCCCGGAGGCGCAGCGTCTCCTGACCACCGCGTCGGTGATCGGTCGCGACTTCGACCTCGCGCTCCTCGCCGAGGTCGCCGACACCGAAGAGGCCATCGTCCTTGACGTGCTCGATGCTGCGGTCGAGGCATCGCTGCTACTCGATGCCGGCTTCGACCGGTACACCTTCGCGCACGCGTTGGTCGAGCACTCGCTCGCCAGCGATCTCACTCGGAGCCGACGGGGACGGATCCACCGCCGGATCGCACAAGTGCTGGAGACGACCTGCGGCGATGAGCCGGGCGAGCGCATCGGCGAGCTGGCCCACCACTGGGCGGCAGCGGTCGTTCCCGAGGACCTGAGCAAGGCCACCGACTACGCCCGACGCGCCGGCGATCGAGCCCTGATCCAACTCGCTCCTGATGAGGCGCTGCGCTGGTACCGCCAGGCGATCGAGATCGCCGACCGGCAAGGCGAACACGAGGGCACGCTGCTTCCTCTCTTGATCGGACGAGGAACCGCGGAGCGTCAGATCGGGGACCCCGCTCACCGAGCGACCCTGTTGACCGCTGCGGCCATGGCCCGAGACGCACACGACATCGACGCCCTCGTCGCCGCTGTGATCGCCAACTTCCGCGGGTTCGCCAGCGTGACCGGCGGCGTCGACGCCGAACGCCTCGACATGATCGACGCCGCCCTCGAGGCGATCGGCCCCCGTCCCAGCGCACCTCGGGCGCGCCTCCTCGGCATCCGAGCGGCCGAGCTCACCTACGGCCCCGACCCGGAGCGTCGAATCGCTAGCGCCACCGAAGCCGTCGACATCGCGCGCATGCTCGGTGACCCGGCGGCACTGTTGGCCGCCCTGGTCGGCCTCACGACCTCGATCCACTACGCCGGCTCGGCTCCGTGCACGGAGGCTGTGGACCTCGCCCAGCAGCTCGGCGACAACACCACCCTCGCCTCAGCCGCAGCCAGCCTCGTCACCGAGTCGCTCGGCACCGGCGACCGTGACAGTTTCGATCACGCCGTCGAACTCTGCACGGCGGCGGCCGAGCGCATCGGCCGGCCGACGCTCGTGTGGCGGAGTCTGATCGGTCAAGTCATGCGTGCAGTCGTCGACGGGGACCTTCCTGGTGCCGAAGCACTGGTCGAACGTGGCCTCGCGATCGGCTTGGACAGCGGCCAGCCAGACTCCATGATCCTCTACAGCGCTCTCTTCGCCACCGTTCGCTATCAACAGGGCCGCTTCGGCGAACTCGGCGACCTCATCGACAGCGCCAGCACCGACAACCCTGAGCTCGCGATGATCAGGGCCGGGCGACTCGTCGTGCACCTCGAACGCGGCGAGGTCGCACTCGCGCGTGCAGGCCTCGAACGTGAGGCCGCCACCGGGTTCGACGCCAACGAAGACGTCCTTCGCCTCACCTACCTCTGTTTCCTCGCGCACGTGTGCGCTCGGCTCGGCGACGAGGCGAATGCGCCGGTTCTCCTCATCCTGCTCGAGCCCCACACGAACAAAATCGAGACAGCCGCAGCGACCGCCTTCTTCTCGACGTCGACCTGCGCCGGGATGCTCGCCGCGCTCCTCGGCCGCAACGACGAGGCCGACGCGTACTTCGTCGAGGCAATCCAGCTCGTCACCGAGTTCCGGTTCCCGTTCCTCCTCGCATCCGCCCAGTTCGAATGGGCACGGTGTCTGCTCGCCCGCGCGCCTCCGTACTCCGAAAGGGCCGACGAGCTGCTCGCCGAGGCAATCGCCACGAGCCGCACACACGGGTTCGCAGGCATCGAGCGCTCCATCGAGAGCTTGCGTTCGCCAGCATGTGACAACAGCGACCGCCCTGACGAGACGAAGATGCCGCACTGACCGACGCATACTCACAGGCTCGTTGGTCAGGGACTGTCCGCGACCGTCCCGAGCAACTGAGGCCCCGGTGCGATCGCGTCTCCGTGGGAGGTCAGCCTCGCGACCGTGAGCGAGCACTTCGACACCGTCATCTCGCTCGAGGGCCACGACCTGGAGCTCCTGCGCGAGTTCGCAATGGCAACGGGATCTGGGCCGCCGACCGAACCCGCCCGGTTTCGGTCGGCATCCCCTACCGCGCAGTCTGGGTCACCCGTGCAACCGGCGTTCAGACCGAGCATGCCGGTCCCAACTGCAGTGACATCATTTCCGGAGTCGCCTGGAGCGCAGAGGTCATTACCTCTGTCCTGCTTCGGAGGGCCAGGGGACGACGCGAAACCGCAGGTCAACGACCTGGCAGGCCGAACGAGCGATGCTCGTGTCGTGGTGCCGGCGACGGCTCGATCCCGTTCCGCGCGATATTCGCGCGACGCAGGGTTCACCCGGCCACCTTTCGCCGACCGAGATTTCGCTCTGACCTGCACGTTTACCTGAGTCGGGTGGGGGAGATTTGAACTCCCGACCTCTGCGTCCCGAATGCGAATCTCACGAACTCCTGCGGACGTCAGCGGACGTTTACACACGTCAGAGCCGGTGGACCGGACAACCACGGACAACCGTGAACCACCTCGGATGTGCCCACGGCGTGCCCACAAGACGAGCCGACGAGGCGCTGCTACGGAACCACCTCACAGGCGACGTCGAGATCTCCGGCCCCGTCGGTGAGCAGCCGCGACTCGACGCTCACCACGATCCCACCGTCAACGACCAGAGCCACCGCGAGCGCCTCGGCGTTGAGCATCTTCAGCGAACGCTGCACCCGAAGCGCGCCCATGACCGGGACGACCGACCGATAGCCGAGAAGCCCGACCGACGCGGGCAGGTCACTCGGGGACAGGATGGGTTGGCCGCTCGGCCTTGCACGACGCGAGGCCCGACAGTCGACAAGATGGACGCATGCCGAGAACGACCGAGTGATGCCGAACTTCACTGTCGTGGTCATCGGGCTCGATGACTTCAACCGCCAGCGACTCGAGTCGACCTCGTTCGTCGACCGGTGCCGATTCGTCAGCGTGCTCGACCACGACGAGGTCCGGGGGCTCGACGACTTCGACTTCGACAAGATCGTGACGACCTGCGTCGAGCGCATCGATGCCATGGACTCGCCACCCGACGCCATCTGTACGTTCTGGGACTTCCCCGTGGCCGAGGTCGCGGTCGTGTTGGCCGAACGGTATGGCTGCGCACACACGATGATCGAGAGCGTGGTCAGGGTTCAGCACAAGTACTGGAGCCGCCTGATCCAACGCGAGTCGGTTCCCGACGTGGTACCGGAGTTCTGCGCCGTCGATCCGTTCGACCCCGACGCCGCAGAGAACATCAGCGTGCGATACCCGTTCTGGTTGAAGCCGGTCCGGTCGTTCCGCTCGCATCTCGCCTTCCACATCCACGATCGGGCCGAGCTCGACGCCGCCCTGGACGAGATCCGGGAAGGGATCAACCGGCTGGGCGATCCGTACGACGAGTTCCTCGCCCGACTCACGCTTCCCCCCGAGGTCGCCGAGGTGCACGGGTCGTGGTGCCTGGCCGAGGCGACGATCGGCGGCCGCCAGTGCACCGTCGAAGGATTCGTCCACCACGGCGAGGTCGAGGTCTACGGCATCGTCGACTCGGTTCGAGCCAGGAACCGCAGCTCGTTCCGTCGCTACGAGTATCCCTCCCGTTTGCCCGACGAGATCCAGGCGCGGATGATCGAATGCACTACCACCGTGATGGCCACCATGGACTACGACGGCGCACCGTTCAACATCGAGTTCTTCTGGGATCGCAGTAGCGACCGCATCTGGCTGCTTGAGATCAACGCTCGGCAGTCCCAGTCCCACTCGTTCCTGTTCGAGGAGGTCGATGGGGTGTCGAACCACGAGGTGATGGTTGCCCTCGCCCTGGGCGAACGGCCCCACATGCCGTCGAGACAGGGCCGCTGGGCGGTCGCCGCCAAATGGTTCGTCCGGAGATGGAGTGATGGCGTGGTACGGCGAGTCCCGACCGACGGAGAACTCGACGAACTACATCGCGACTTCCCGAATGCGTCGGTCCACATCGACGTCGATGAAGGCGATCGGCTCTCCGACCTCGCCGACCAGGACAGCTACAGCTACGAGCTCGGCGTGGTGTACGCCACTGCGTCGAGCAACACGCAGCTGCTCGAGGACTACAAGCAATTGCGGAGCGTGCTCCCTCTGAAAGTCAGCCACGGCCGATGACACCCGAGATCGAACACATCAGCGAGTTCCCCCAGTCGGTCGAAGTCCACGAACACGTGTGGATCCCGGTGACGGACGGTCTCCGACTGGCCGCCAAGCTGTGGGTCCCGACGTCGGCAGCCGACGATCCGGTGCCGGGGATCCTCGAGTACATCCCCTACCGCAAGCGCGACCTCACCCGGATCCGGGACACCGAGATGCACCACTACCTGGCCGGTCACGGCTACGGCTGCGTCCGGGTCGACATGCGCGGCAGCGGCGACTCCGAAGGTCTCCTGACCGATGAGTACCTCGAGTCCGAGCTTGCCGACGGTGAGGCGGTGCTGTCGTGGATCGCCGCCCAGGAGTGGTGCACGGGAAAGGTGGGGATGGTCGGGAAGTCATGGGGCGGGTTCAACGGGTTGCAGCTCGCCGCTCGCCGCCCGCCGGAGCTCGGTGCCATCGTCACGGTGTGCTCGACCGACGACCGCTACGCCGACGACGTCCACTACATGGGTGGGTGCCTCCTCGGCGACAACCTGTCGTGGGCATCGGCGATGTTCGCTCACACCACCTGCCCGCCGGATCCGGCCATCGTCGGCGACAGTTGGCGTGGGCAATGGTTGGACCGGATCGACAACTGCGAGCCGTGGCTCGACACCTGGCTCCGTCACCCGGCTCGTGACGCCTACTGGGAGCATGGCTCGGTGTGCGAGGACTTCTCCGCCGTCGACTCTCCGGTACTCGCCGTGTCCGGATGGGCCGACGGCTACTCCAACGCCGTCTTCCGCCTCCTCGAGAATCTCGACGCACCGTGCCGAGGACTCATCGGCCCATGGAGCCACCGGTATCCGCACCGGGGAGAACCCGGCCCCGCCATCGGATTCCTCCAGGAGATCATCTCCTGGTTCGATCAGTGGCTCCGAGGAGCAGACGGCCCGAAGGATGAGCCTGTGCTCCGGGTGTGGTGCCAGGACAGCGTCCCGCCCACGCCTCGCCACACGTTCCGTCCCGGACACTGGATGGCCGAGGATACGTGGCCCTCTCCACACGTCGAGACGACCCACTGGTCGCTCGGCTTCGCCCGGCTCTCTCCGATCATCGAGGGCAGCGAAGGTCACGCCGAGGCTCTAGCGCTGTCGGTGCAATCACCCCTCAGCCTCGGCTTGTACGCCGGCAAGTGGTGTTCGTACTCGGGAGCTCCCGACATGCCTCACGACCAGCGCGAGGACGACGGCGGCGCCTTGGTCTTCGACACCGAGCCGTTGACCGAGACCATGGACATCCTCGGCGCGCCCACCGTCGATCTGGAACTGGTCGCCGATCGACCGGTGGCCATGATCGCCGCCCGCCTGTCCGATCTCGCCCCGGACGACAGCGCCACCCGTGTCAGCTATGGGGTCTTGAACCTGACCCACCGCGACGGCCATGCCGATCCCGCACCCGTCGAGCCCGGTGTCCCCTTCCGGGCCCGTCTCCAACTCAACGACATCGCGCAACGTTTCCCGCCCGGCCACCGGGTCCGGTTGTCGTTGTCCACCTCGTACTGGCCGATGGCGTGGCCATCACCCGAACCGGTACGGCTCACCGTTCACACCAAGCACAGCCGACTCGAGTTGCCTCACCGTCATCCGCATTCCGGGGACAACCGGCTCCGTCGCTTCGCCGCACCGCAGGGGGCGACGCCCCCGTCGACGACGGTGATCGAACCCGGGCACCACACCTGGCGGGTCATACGCGACCTCGCCACCGACGAGGCGACCCTCGAGGTGATCGACGACACCGGCCGCTACCGCATCGACGAGATCGACCTCGACATAACACGCGGGACCTGGGAGCGATATACCACCCGTGGGTCCGACCCCCTCACCGCGACGGGCGAGACGCGGACCGTACGAGGTTTTCGGCGGGGCGAGTGGGAGGTGTTGGTCGAGGTCCGCACCGTCCTCACCTCCGATCTCGATCAGTTCCATCTACGCGCCGAGCTCGACGCCTACGAGAACGGGATCAGGGTCCGGTCGCGTAACTGGGACCGCGCCATCTCCCGGCACCTCCTGTAGCCGACGTGCGCCGGTTCACGACAACCCATCGGCCACGGTGAGGCCGCCGCCAACCCAGAGGACCGACACGAGCGCCAGCCAGGACAGGATCCGTTCGAGGAGACGAAGAACGACGAGGAGACGGGATGACGGAACGTCACAGCCCTCACCGCGGGACACCTTGCGACCGGCGATCCCCGCTCGTCAGACGTCTCCGGACGACCACAACGGCGGCGGACGCGCGATAATCGCGCGATATTCGGGAAATCGGCCCACTCCGAGCGCGATCAGCGAGGGCAGAAAACCCTCGCTGACCTGGTCATTCTGCTGAGTCGGGTTGGGGAGATTTGAACTCCCGACCTCTGCGTCCCGAACTCTTTTCGGCCGGATCTGCACGGACGTCGACGGACGTTCACGGCCGGAATCACGGGGGTTCCGGACGTCCGCGGACACTGGCGAACGTGAGCGTCCGCGGGATGGACGCGGGATGGACGCGGGATGGACCCTTGCCTCGTATCCAAGCTTCGGGTCGAGCGGCTCGATCAGCCCCGCCGGGCGAACACGTCCTCGGCGACGGTCACTGCGTCCTGCTCGGTGCCCGGCACGCCGGCCTTGACCACCTGGATCTGGAATGCATCGGTTCCGTCGGCGATGAGCAGTGCGCCGATGCTGGGGACATACACGGCGCGATCGCCCAATCCGGTGACCGGCTTGCTGCCCTCCTCGGCGCTGGCCTCGTCGACGAGGGTGCTGCCTCCGGGGTAGACGCTCACGCTCACGTAGAAGCCCTCGGCGAGGTCCGCTTGCCGCTCCGTGCCCTTGACACAGCCCGTGCTCTGTTCCGCTGAACTGCCGCTGCCTTCCCGCCGGACGATCTCGATGCCGAGCACCCTGGCCGCCACCTCGTCCGAGACGATGTCGCACGCTTCACCGCTCACCGTTCCGGAATCCCCGGCGTCGCTCGGCTCGGTCGAGGTCGTGCTGTTCCCGGCGGGGTCCGTGGCCGCGGTCGTGGTGGTGGAGGAGGCCGAGTTCGCACCGTCGCCGGAACTGCAGCCGGCGGCCATGAGCCCGGTGACGAGCACGGCCACCACGATGGGCCGCATTCGGCGTGTGATGGGCCGCAGCCGGCGTGTGAGGTCAGTTGGCTGGATCATGGGGTGGTGTGCTCCTGAGTTCCGTGTAGGGGGGCATGGTCACGGCACCTCGATGCTGGGCAGGAGCCGATCGAACGGAAGGCCGGCGAGCTCGTGGACGGTTCGCACGGCTTGGACGGTGCCTTCGAAACGGCAGGACAGCGCTTCGTCGGCGAGGAAGCGACGGCTGCCCGCGCTTCCTACCGGCCTCCGTGGTGAGCAACCGGGACCTCGCGGGTCTGTCCCGCGGCGGCGAGACGGTGTGCTCGACGGCGGGAAACCAGCTCGAGCACCCCAGTGACGATCAGCGCAAGAAGGCCGATCATGAGGAGGAGCTTCGAGGCGGTGTTGGCGGCGGAGGTGTCCTCGCTGCTCTTGCCGGCGCCGAGGGCGAGTCCGGCGATGAAGAGCACGCCGGAGGTGATGATGAATGGGACGTACGAGCGTCTGGTCATGGTGGTTCCTTCCATTGGGTGGAATGTCAGGATCGGCGCGGGAGCGCTTCGGCGCATCGGGGGAGACCCGGCGCTACTCCCTCCGGGCTGGCCCCGATGACCGCATCATCGTCGTGTGTGACGATGGCGGCGATGGACGACCACCGGACTGGCCGCGCGCTACGTCTGCTCGCGGTGGGCGGATGGGTCGTCGCGCTCGGTGGGCTTACGTTCTCGTTCATCGTCGACATGAAGCTCCGCGACGCTGGGCACTCCGCCCTTTCGACCGATCCCGCCGAGGTGGTCGTCTACGGCGCCGCTCTCGTCAGCGCGGCGACAGTGGGTCTTGTGGTCGCGGTTCGCCAGGGCCGGCATCCCGTCGGTTGGCTGTTCCTTGCCCTCGGCTTGGCGTTGGCCGCGGGTGCTGCGGGTGACACCTATGCGCTCGACCACGGGGTGGTGGGCGGCGACGACGGCGCCGTCGCCGGGCTTTCGTTGGTGGCCGGACAGGCGAGTTTCATCGCTTGGTTCGGGCTGCTCGCCGCCATCCTCCATCTCACGCCGACCGGGCGTCCCGTTGGGCGGCGGGCCCGCCTTGCGCTGGTCGTCACCGCGACCGCTGCCAGCATCGGGCTGGTCGCCAAGACCGTCCAGGACACCCGCTTCGACTCGCCGTATGGGGAGATGCGGAACCCGTGGGCGATCGGGTCGATCGCTCCTGTGGTCGACGCGCTTGCCGGGGTGGCGATCGGTGTCACGATGCTTGGGCTGGTTGTGGGTGGAGCATCGCTGATCGTGCGGTTCCGGCGCGCCGAAGGCCTCGAACGGCAACAACTCCGGTGGATGGCGGTCATCGTGATCCCGCTGCCGGTCCTCGTTGTGGCGTCGTACGCGGCCGCGACCGCGGACCTCCTGGTCCTGCGCACGATCGCGACCGGCGGTTTCGTCGCCCTCATACCCATCGCCGCTGGCCTTTCGGTGCTGCGGTATCGGCTCTACGACGTCGACAGGATCCTCAGTCGCGCCGCGGCCTACACGCTTTCGACTGTCAC
>JBBKVY010000170.1:0-19651 GCA_037968675.1 Acidimicrobiales bacterium
GTACCCCGACATCGCCGCGATCGGCCTGCCCGACCGTCCGTGACCGTCGTGCACCGGGCGTTCGCGGTCGCGGGCGTCCTGGCGCTCGCCGGCGCGTGCGGAACCATCGACACCGCCAAAGGGCCACCCGATCTGCCCGACCACCGCGGTCGGTTCGTCACCGTCTGCGAGCCGTCTCATCACGACTTCGACGACCCGATCGTGTACCCGGACGAGGCGGGCGCCTCGCACCTGCACGAGTTCTTCGGCAACACGACGATCGACGCCTTCTCGACCGAGGCGTCCGCCAACGAACAGGACACCACCTGTGAGACCAAGGCCGACCATGCGTCGTATTGGGTTCCCGCAGTGCTCGATGCCGGCGGCCAGCGGATCGCACCCGACGGCGTCGACGTCTACTACCGCGCCGGCCGGGGGGTCGACCCGGTCGACGTCGAGCCGTATCCCTACGGACTGCAGATGATCGCAGGCGAGGCGTCATCGACACGGCCGCAGCCGACGGAGATCGTCGGCTGGTCGTGCGCCGACGCCGGACGACGAGCCGACGAACCCCAGGACTGCGCGGGCGAACTCCGCCTGCGGGTCACGTTCCCCGACTGCTGGAACGCAGCGGACCTCGACAGCGACGACCATCGCGGCCACATGGCCTACAGCGGGAGCGGCGGTTGTCCGGCGTCGCATCCCACGCCGGTGCCGCAGTTGGAGTTGGTGGTGCGGTATCCACACAGCGGTGACGCCGACGGCCTCACCCTGAGCGCGGGCGAGACCGACACCGCTCACGCCGACTTCTGGAACCTGTGGGACCCGGCCGCGCTCGAGCGCGAGGTCCGATCGTGCCTGCATCGCGACGTGGTCTGTGGTGACACCAGGAGCTGATGGGGCGCCCCGGGTGCAGCGCGCCACCCGCCGCGAGTTCCTCGGGCTCGCCACCGGCGTCACCGTGGCGCTCGCTGCCTGCCGTGGGGACGGCAACGGCGCCACCTCGTCGACCACGGCACCGGCGACCGACACCACACTGCCGGTGGTCGACTTCGGCGCTCCCATCGGCGAGAACCCCTTCGGTCTCGGTGTGGCCTCCGGCGATCCCGACGCCTCGTCGGTCGTCCTGTGGACCTGGGTCGACCGTGCGCCGGAGCGGGAGTTACTGGTCGAGGTCGCGGTCGACGAATCGTTCACGGGCATCGTGCAGCGAGCGCCAGTCGATGCCACACCGGACACCGGGATGACCGGGCGGGCGCTGGCCACCGGGCTGCGCCCCGACGCCACCTACTGGTACCGGTTCGCGATGGACGGCCACGTCACGGCCCCTGCCCGGACCCGGACCGCACCGGCCGCCGGCGTCGTGCCCGACCAGCCACTCGTCGTCGGCCACCTGTCGTGCATGCGGCGTTCGTCCGGCTACTGGACGGCGCTGGACGACGTGGCTGCTGTGGCACCGGATCTGGTCGTGCACTGTGGCGACTACGTCTACGAGTCGGACGGCGGAACGGTCCGGCCCGACAACACCCCACCCCCGGTGACGCTGGACGAGTACCGGGCCCTGTGGCGCAGGTACAAGGCCGACCCCGCACTCCAGGCCGCACACGCCGTCGCGCCGTGGCTGATGGTCTGGGACGACCACGAGGTCGCCAACAACTACCAGGGCGGCGACCCGAACGACGGGCCACCATCAGCCGAGTTCGACGCGCAGCGCGACGCGGCATACCGCGCCTGGTGGGAGTTCACGCCCACCCGGGTTCCCGCCCCGACAGGAACCGGTCTCCCCATCCACCGGACCATCGACTGGGGCGGGCTGACCCGGTTCGTGCTGCTCGACACCCGTCAGTACCGCGACGACCAACCCTGCGGCGAGGACCTCGGTCCCCGCTGCGCCGAATCGGCCACCATCTCCATGCTCGGGGCCGACCAGGAAGCGTGGTTCGCCGAGGTCGCGCCTGACCACGACGCCGTCTGGACCACCGTCGTCCAGCAGGTCGTGGTCCACCAGTGGCGGTTCCTCGGCGGCAACTCACTGTGGAACCTCGACCAGTGGGACGGCTACACCGGCGCACGACTCCAGCTCCTCGAGACGCTCGCACTGGCGCCGACACCGGTGGTGCTCACCGGCGACGTCCACTCGTCGTGGGTCGCCGACCTCCGCAAGGACTTCGACGACGAGGGATCGGAGGAGATCGGCGTCGAGTTCGTGGCACCGGGGGTGTCGTCCGACGTCCCCAGCCAACTGCGCGGCGCGGGCGAACTCGTCGAGCGCTCGTCGCCCCACATCCGGTGGTCGGAGACCCGCAGCCGCGGCTGGGTGCTGCACACCATCGGCACCGACGAGTGGACTGCTGAGTACCGCCTGGTCGAGGACGCGTCGGTGGAGGGTTCAGCGGTCGACACGGCGGAGACATTCCGCGTGGAGGCCGGACGGCGCCGGCTGTCCTGACAGACTCCGGCTCGTGAGCATCCGCGGCGCAGCACACATCGCCGGCATCTTCGAGCACCCGGGGCGGACCATCCCCGATCGCACGACACCGCAGCTCCATGCCGAGGTCGCCGTCGGTGCGCTGACCGATGCCGGCCTCGCCATCGACGATGTCGACGCCTACTTCTGCTCGGGCGATGCTCCCGGCTTCGGACCGGTCTCGATGGCCGAGTACCTCGGCCTCACCGGCCTGTCGTACATCGACAGCACCGAGATCGGCGGAGCGTCCTACGTGGCCCAGGTCGGGCATGCCGCCGCCGCGATCGTCGCCGGAAAGTGCTCGATCGCGCTCCTCACCCTGGCCGGCAAACCACGGACCGGCGGGGCTCCACCGGGCGGCGCTGGACGGATGCAGGCCGCACCGGAGTTCAGCTTCGAGGCGCTGTACGGGACATCGGTCCTCACGAACTATGCGATGGCGGCGACCCGCCACATGCACGAGTTCGGCACCACGAGCGCCCAACTCGCGGAGATCAAGGTCGCGGCCAGCACCCACGCGCAGCACAACCCGCGCGCGTTCCTCCGCGATGTCGTCTCGGTCGACGAGGTGCTGGAATCGCCGATGGTCTGCGACCCCCTCCACCGACTCGACTCGTGCGTGATCACCGACGGCGGTGGCGCGCTGGTGGTCGTGTCACCCGAGGTCGCCGGCGCCATCGATCGAGCGTCGCCCGTCGTGCTCGGACACGGCGAGGCGCCGAAGCACACCGACAACGGCCGCATCGACCTCACCCACACCGGCGCGCTGTGGAGCGGCCCGCGAGCGTTCGCCGAGGCCGGCGTCAGCCACGACGACATCGACTACGCGTCGATCTATGACAGCTTCACCATCACCGTCCTCCAGACGATCGAGGACCTGGGTTTCTGTGCCAAGGGGGAAGGCGGCCGGTTCGTCATGGACGGAGCCCTGCAGGCCCCGCACGGGCGCTTGCCGTTCAACACCGACGGTGGCGGACTCTGCAACAACCATCCGACGAACCGGGGCGGCATGACCAAGGTGATCGAGGCGGTCCGTCAGTTGCGGGGCGAGGCTCACCCTGCGGTGCAGGTCCCCGACTGCGAGATCGCGCTCGCCCATGGCACCGGTGGCTCGATCGCCACCCGGCATGCGTCGGCCACCGTGATCCTCGGAAGACAATCGTGAGCGAGTTGCCCGCACTGGATCCGACCATCCAGGACGATGCAGCACCGTTCTGGGAGGCGACGTCGGCGCACCGTCTCGTGGTCCCGAGATGCGAACGGTGCCAGTCGGTCATCTGGTATCCACGCGGCTACTGCCCGGCATGTTCGTCATTCGACATCGAATGGATCGAGCTGCCCGGAACCGGTTCCGTCTACAGCTTCTCGATCCCCCGGCGAGGACAGGGCGCCTACCGTGGGTCGGCGCCGTACGTCGTGGCGTACGTCGAGCTCGATGTACCCGGCGACGGTCCCGGACCACGGGTCATCACCAACATCGTCGACTGCGATCCCTCGACGATCACCGTCGGTCAGCAGGTGTCGGCGCGCTTCGACGACACGCCTTCGGGCCACGCACTGGTCCGCTTCCGACCCGCCTGACAGGCCACGGCGCGGACCGGCCGCGATGTGCGCCATGATCGGGGGATGAAGAAGGCAAAAGAAGCACCTGATGTCGTCGAGATCGTCGACGAGAGCGCTGATGACGCGGTGAAGAAGGGCGGCGTGTTCCGCTCGCTGTTCCGACTCGTGACCGCACCGTTCCGGATCGTCGCCGCCCTCGTGCGGGCGTTGTTCCGAGTCCTGGGCTTCGTGCTGGCGACGCTGCTGCTCCCCGTCCGCGTGGCGATCGCTCTCATCCGCAGGATCGTGGCGCTGGCGTCCGACATCACGTTCGCCCTGTGGCGGTTGGTGATGCGCCTGGTCGGTCTGGTCCTCGGGATCGTCAAGTTCTTCTTCGCCGTGATCAACGCCACCATCGGTGGCGCGATCCGGCTCGTGTTCCGCATCGTCCGTCGATCGCTCAAGCTGATCCTCGGCGCATTCCTCATTGGCAATCGGGTCGGGAAGCGCCGCGCCAAGGCCGCCGCCAACGCCACGGACACGATCGACATCGCGGCGTGAGCGCCAGCGAGCGCCCCCGCAGAGACACGGCGTGAGCGCCAGTGTCACCGGCGCCGAAGCGGTCGAGTGGGATCTGGAGACGCTGCTCGACGGGTCCGATGTCACCACGCTCGTCGACCGTGCACTCCAGGACGCCGAGGCCCTGACGGTCGACGCCAAGGGCACGATCGGTGCCATCGACGCGAGTGGTCTGGCCGCCGTGCTGCATCGACTCGCGTCGATCTACGAGACCGTCCAGCGCGCCGGCAACTACGCCCAGCTCCGCTTCTCGACCGACACCAGCGATCCCGAGCGGGGCGCGCTGATGCAGCAGGTGGGCGAACGGATGAGCACGCTGTCGGCCGAGCTCGTGTGGTTCGACCTGGAGTGGGTGGACGTCGACGACGAGCGAGCCGAAGCGATGTTGTCGACCGACGAGGTCGCGCCGTTCCGCCACCACCTCGAGACCGTCCGTGCCGGCAAGCCCCATCTCCTGTCCGAGATCGAGGAACGTCTGCTGGCCACCACTGCGCCCACGGGACGGTCGGCCTGGGTCCGGCTCTTCACCGAGCAGACGTCGGCGATCGAGGTCGATCTCGACGGCGAGTCGATGAGCCTCGATACCGGCCTCGCTCGCCTCCACCATCCTGACCGCGAGGTCCGGCGCATCGCGGCGGACGCCGTCAGCGCAGGCCTGCAACCCGGTCTGCGCACGCGCGCGTACGTGTTCAACACCCTGCTCGCCGACCGACGGATCGAGGACGACCTCCGTGGTCACCGGTCGTGGATCAGTTCGTGGAATCTGTCGAACGAGGCGAGCGACGACTCGGTGCAGGCACTCGTCGACGCGGTCGTCGCCCGCTACGACATCCCCCAACGTTGGTACCGCCTCAAGGCTGGCGTCCTGGGCGTCGACAAGCTGGCCGACTACGACCGGAACGCATCGGTCGCGGAGGTGGACCACCACATCGGCTGGGACGAGGCCAAGACGATCGTGCGCGATGCCTACGCATCGTTCTCGGGCGAACTCGCCACCGTGGTCGACCGATTCCTCACCGAGGGATGGATCGATGCCCCGACGCGGCCCGGCAAGCGCGGCGGGGCCTTCTGCGCCTACACGGTTCCCGACCACCACCCCTACGTCTTCTTGAACTACACCGCGACGGCGAACGACGTGATGACGCTGGCCCACGAACTCGGCCATGGTCTCCACGGCTACCTCGCGCGCCCCCAGGGTGTGTTCGAGCAGATGACCCCCCTCACGCTCGCCGAGACGGCGTCGGTGTTCGGCGAGACGGTCACGTTCAACCGGCTGCTGTCGGAGACGACCGACCCCGCCGACCGGTTCGCGCTGTTGGCCCAGAACGTCGAGGGCTCGATCGCGACGGTCTTCCGTCAGGTGTCGATGAACCGGTTCGAGGACGCGGTACACACCCATCGTCGCGAGGTCGGCGAGCTGTCGACCACCGACTTCGGCGACCACTGGGAGCGCACCCAACTCGATCTCTTCGGCGATGCGATGGACGTGAGCGCTGGCTATCGGGACTGGTGGAGCTACATCCCGCACTTCATCGGGACCCCCGGGTACGTCTACGCCTACGCCTACGGCCAGTTGCTCGCGCTGTCGGTCTACGCCCAGTACGAGGCCCGCGGGGCCGAGTTCGTGCCCCAGTACCTCGAGCTGCTGGCGGCCGGTGGATCGAAGTGGCCAGAGGAGCTGGGCCGCATCGTCGACTGCGACCTCGCGGACCCGTCGTTCTGGAACGCTGGTCTCGACATCGTGGAGGCGCAGGTGACCGCGGCGGAGGACGCCGCCCGCGCCGCCGGCAGGCTGTGACAGCCGCCGGCAGGCTGTGACAGCCGCCGGAAGACTGTGACGCCGGTCGGAAGTCTGTAGCGGCAGTCGAGGCAGTACCGTCGCCTCTCCAGCACGTGGGGGAGAACACATGCGACAGATGAGTGGCCAGGACGCAGCGTTCCTCTACGCCGAGACGCCCAACTGGCACATGCACGTCTCGGGACTGATCATCATCGACCCGAGCACGCACGAGGACGGCTGGTCGTTCGACCGCTTCCGCGAGCTCCTCCTCTCGCGCATCCCCGAGGTCCCGCAGCTCCGCTACAAACTCGTCGACGTCCCGCTCGGTCTCGACCGGCCAGGTTGGACTGAGGACGGCGACCTCGACGTCGACTACCACGTCCGTCGCATCGCGGTCCCGCAACCGGGCGATGCCCGTGAGCTGGGCGAACTGGTGGGCCGTCTGACCAGCTACAAGCTCAATCGCCAGAAACCACTGTGGGAGGCATGGGTCATCGAGGGTCTGGAAAACGGCCGCATCGCCCTGCTGCAGAAGATGCATCATTCGCTGATCGACGGGATGTCCGGAGCGGGACTCGCCGAGGTGCTGCTCGATCTCACGCCAGAACCCCGGGCGGCCAACCCCGCGGTCAAGGACTCGCTCGCCGGTCAGACGGTGCCGAGCCCGATCGAACTGATGGCCCGAGGGCTCGTCAACACCGCCGTCCGCACCCCGTTCCGACTGGCCCGCTTCGCTCGACAGAGCATCCAACAGGCCGTCGTCGCCATCCCCATGGCCACCGGGAACGCGGTGACGCTCCCGCTCCAGGCACCGCGTACCACCCTCAATGTCGATCCGACGCCGCACCGGTCCTTCGCCAACGCCAGCGTGAGCCTCGAGCGCGTCAAGGCGGTGAAGAAGGCCTACGACGTGAAGATGAACGACGTCGTCCTGGCCCTGTGCGCCGCCGCGATGCGCGACTATCTCATCGAGATCGGTGATCTTCCCGAAGCGCCCCTGACCGCGCAGGTGCCGGTCTCGCTCCGGGTCGAGGGCGACGACGAGGTCGGCAACAAGGTCGGTTCGCTGACGTGCTCGCTCGGTACCGATGTCGAAGATCCGGTCGCCCGCCTGCTCACCATCCACGCCTCGACGTCGGCGGCGAAGGAGATGCGCCAGGCGATGGCCGTCCACCAGATCATGGGCGTCACCGAGACCACGCCGCCCGGACTCATCGCGCTGGCCGCTCGGATGTACACCCGCAACAACCTCGCCCGGTTCACGCCACCAGCGAGCAATGTCGTCATCTCCAACGTGCCCGGCCCACCGTTCCCGCTCTACATCGCCGGCGGCATGGTCGAGGCCATCTATCCGATGGGTCCGCTACTCATGGGCATGAGCCTCAACATCACCGTTTTCTCCTACCGCGACAACATCGACTTCGGTTTCATGTCCTGCCCCGAGTCGGTTCCCGATCCCTTCCAGATCGCCGACGGCATCGAGCGAGCCCTCGTCGACCTCGAGGATGGCGTGCCGGCCTGAGCGCGTCCCCGCCATGTGACATCTGTCCTGCGGACACGTCCCGACGACAGGCGTAACGTCGCGACCGCACCGTCCAAGGGGGTCGAGATGACGAAGATCATCGTCGGGGTCGACGGCAGTGAAACCGCTGGCCAGGCGGCACGGGACGCCGCCGAGTTGGCACGAAGGCTCGACGCCGACCTCCATCTGGTGACGGTGGTGAAGCGCTCGACCACGACGGTGGTCCGTGGTGCCGGCGAATCCTGGCAGATCAATTCACTCGATCGTGCCGAATCGATGCTCGCGGCAACCAAGGGAACGCTCGGGGACTGCCGCGTCGAGTGCCACGTTCTCGACGGCGACCCGGCCAAGGCGTTGGTGATCGAAGCCGAGCGCATCGCCGCCGACATGATCGTGGTCGGCAACAAGCGGGCCCAGGGCGCGAAGCGTGTGCTCGGGACGGTGGCGATCGACGTCGTCCATCACGCACCGTGCGGTGTGCTGATCTGCAAGACCACCTGATCGGCGAGACCCGGCACACTGGGCGGTGTGGTCGAGATCGCACTGGCACGCACGGACGACGAGGTCGACCGTGCACTCGCGCTCGCCGAACGGGTGTGGGGCGCGCCTCCGGTGAGCCGACCGATCGCCCGTGCGCAGGCATTCGCCGGCTGGTATCTGGCGGTCGCGTCCGACCCCGCCGGACTGCTCGGGATGTGTGCCGGCTTCGTCGGTGTGCGAGACGACGGCCTCCACCTGCACTCGCACCTGGCCGCAGTGCTCCCGTCGGCGCAGGGTCGCGGCATCGGCCGGGCATTGAAGCACCACCAGCGCGACTGGTGCCTCGAACGCGACATCGGCCACATGTCGTGGACCTTCGACCCGCTGGTCCGCAGGAACGCACGGTTCAACCTCCACCAGCTCGGGGCCGTCGGCGAGCGCTACCTCGTCGACCTCTACGGTGAGATGGACGATGAGATCAATCGTGGGCAGCCGAGCGATCGGCTCCTGGTCCGATGGGATCTGACCAGCGACCGGACGATCAGGGCCCTCGGTGCGCCGCTCCCGACTCCTCCCCCGGATGGTGGGGGCGTGCCGACTCCCGAGGAGATCGTCGCGCTGCGGTCCGACGATCCAGCCGGCGCCCTGCGCTGGCGTCTGGCGGTCCGAGCGGCAATGGTGGAAGCATTCGATGCCGGGCTCCGCCCGAGCGCCATCGACGCTGACGGCTGCTACGTGTTCACCCCGGAGGATCCATGACCGCGCCGCTCCCCGAGTCCGGCATCACGATCGACGCCGTCGAGCTGCGCCGCATCGAGCTCCCACTCGTCACCCCGTTCCAGACCAGCTTCGGCACGTGGACCTTCCGCGACATCCTCCTGGTGCGGGTCATGGCGACCGGTCCCGGGGGCGCGGTCGAGGGGTGGGGCGAGTGCGTCGCCGGGACACAGCCGCTCTACTCCAGCGAGTACACCGAGGCATGCGAGAACGTGAGCCGCGATCACCTCCTGCCCCGCCTGTTCGCCGCATCGGTGCGTCACGGTGCCGACGTCGCCGGCGCCTTCGACGACGTCCAGGGTCACCGGATGGCCAAGGCCGCGATCGAGGCCTCGGTGCTCGACGCAGAGCTCCGAGCCGCCCGGGTCTCGCTCGCCGAGCATCTCGGTGCGACGGTCGACCGGGTGCCGGTCGGCGTCTCGATCGGCATCCTTCCCACGATCGCCGACCTGGTCGCCACTGCGGGCCGCCACCTCGACGAGGGGTACGCCCGCATCAAGATCAAGATCAAGCCCGGCTGGGACGTCGAGCCCGTCCGTGCGCTGCGTGCTGCCCATGGCAACGACTTCGGGCTCCAGGTCGACGCCAACGCTGCGTACTCCCCCACCGACATCGCCCCATTGGCCGCCCTCGACGACTTCGGGCTGCTCCTGATCGAGCAGCCGTACCCGGAGGAACTGCTGGTCGACAACGTGGACCTGATCGCCGCCATCGACACGCCGGTGTGCCTCGACGAGTCGATCGTGAGCGAGGCCGTCGCGGTCGACGCCATCCGCCTCGGCGCGACGTCGATCATCAACATCAAGCCGGGTCGCGTCGGCGGGCACCTCGCCGGCAAGGCGATCCACGACCACTGCCTCGATGCGGGGGTTCCGGTCTGGCACGGCGGAATGCTGGAGACCGGCATCGGCCGCGCGCCGAACCTCGCGCTCGCCGCGCTGCCCGGTTTCACCCTGCCTGGCGACATCTCGGCCGCCGATCGTTACTGGCATCGCGACATCGTCAGCGCTCCCGCCGTCCTCGAGACGGACGGGACGGTGCGAGTTCCCGACGGTCCCGGGATCGGTGTCGAGACCGATCTCGATTACCTCACCTCGGTCACCGAGTCGGTCGCACTCCACCAGGCCGAGATCTGACACGAGCCGGGACCTGACACACCGTCAGATACGGTTCGCCCGATGAGCGAACGTTCCCCGCATGCCGGCGCGCCGATCACCGCCACCGACGAGGAGATCGCCGCGGCGCTCGAGGACGTGAGTATCCCGACGCTCGTCCTGTCCATGGTCCACATGACCGGCGACGCATCGTGGCTCACCAGGAGCGGGTTCCGACCAGTTGGACTGTTCCTCAACGAGATCCAGGGGTTCATGGACGAGCGCTCGCGGGCCGAGGTCCGCCGACACGCGCTCGAGGTCATCACGGCGTATCGCGACGGCGGGAGCGAACTCCCTCCACCCCCCTCCGCCGCGCTCGTCCAGGAGATGATGAGCTGGCTGGTCTGCGAGCCGGTGCCCGACGAATACGTGCCGATGATGCTCGAAGAGCTCGACTTCGACGGCTCGGATCCCCGACGCGTCGACTGGTCGGGCATCGACGAGTCGGTGCGGGCCGACCTCCCGGTCGTCATCGTCGGCTGCGGCATGTCCGGTCTGCTGGCCGGGGTCCGTCTGGGCGAGGCGGGCATCCCGTACACGATCGTGGAGAAGAACGCCGGCGTCGGCGGAACGTGGTTCGAGAACCAGTACCCCGGCGCGCGGGTCGATGTGGGGAACCACTTCTACTGCTACTCGTTCGAGCCCTCGGACCACTGGACCGAGTTCTTCTCGCAGCAGCCCGAGCTCCAGACGTACTTCCAGCGGGTGATGGAACGCCACGGTGTCGACCGCCACGTGCGGTGGGAGACCGAGGTCGACCGCATGGTGTGGGACGAGGAGCACGCGACGTGGCGGGTCACGGTGTCGGGAGCCGGGGGCGACGAGGTGCTCGAGGCCCGAGCGGTCATCACGGCCGTCGGCCAGCTCAATCGTCCCAAGCTCCCCGACATCGACGGCATCGACTCCTTCGACGGTCCGGCCTTCCACTCCGCCCGGTGGGACCACAGCGTCGATCTGACCGGAAAGCGGGTGGCGTTGATCGGCGCCGGCGCCAGCGGCTTCCAGATCGCGCCCGCCATCGCCGAGCAGGTGGCCGAGCTCCACGTGTTCCAGCGGACCGCACAGTGGATGTTCCCCAATCCCCACTATCACGAAGCCGTCGCCGACGGCGTCCGGTGGGCCATGCGCCACCTCCCGTTCTACGCGCGCTGGTACCGGTTCCTGCTGTTCTGGCCGGCATGCGACGGGGGCATGGCGGCGGCCCGCATCGATCCCGAGTGGGACGACGGCAGCCGGTCGATCTCGGCGATCAACGACATGGCCCGGGGCATGTTCACCGACTGGATCACCGGCCAGGTGGGCGACGACCCCGAGCTCCTCGCCAAGGTGATCCCCGACTACCCCGCCACCGGGAAGCGGACGTTGCAGGACGACGGCAGCTGGCTCCAGACACTCGTGCGCGACGACGTCGAACTCCACCGAGCGTCGATCCGAGCCATCACCCCGACCGGGGTCACCACCGCCGACGGGCACGTCGACGTCGACGTCATCGTGTTCGCGACCGGGTTCCACGGCACCCGGTTCCTGTGGCCGATGGAGATCGTGGGCCGCGACGGTGCGACCCTGCAGGACAGCTGGGGAGCGACGCCCGCCGCCCATCTCGGCATCAGCACGCCCGGTTTCCCCAACCTGTTCAGCATGTACGGCCCGGGAACCAACCTCGCGAGCGGCGGCAGTCTCATCTTCCACAGCGAGTGTCAGATGCGCTGGATCGAGCACTGCCTCCAACGACTCGCGGGCGGTGCGGCGACGGTCGAGGCGACCGACACCGCGACCAAGGACTGGTTCGATCGGACCCAGGCCGAGCTCGACACCATGGTCTGGACCCACCCGTCCATCGAGCACTCCTGGTACAAGAGCAACGACGGGCGTATCTACGGGCTCTCGCCGTGGCGGCTCGTCGACTACTGGGACTGGACCCGCGAACCTGACCCCGCGGACCTCGAGATCCGCTGACGTGGACCTGTTGCTCATCCGGCATGCCCTGCCCCGTCGTGTCGAGGTGGTGGGGCGGGCGGCCGACCCGTCGCTCGCACCGCTCGGCCATCGACAGGCGCAGGCAGTGGCCGACTGGCTCGCCCCCGATACGGTCGACGCGCTCTACACCAGCCCCATGGCGCGTGCACGGGAGACCGCCGCGCCGATTGCTGCGGTGACCGGTCTGGATGCCGTCGTCGAGGACGGGGTCGCCGAATACGATCGCAACGCCGAGGCCTACGTCCCGATCGAAGAGCTCAAGGCCGAGGCGGATCCCCGATGGACCGAGATGCTCGCCGGGGGCTACTTCTCCGAGGACGGCATCGACCCGGACGAGTTCCAGGCCGACGTCGTGGTGGCGATGGAGCGGATCATCGCTGCGAACCCCTCACGGACGGCAGCCGTCGTCTGCCACGGCGGGGTCATCAACGCCTACGTGGGCCACGTGCTCGGCCTCGTCCAGTACATGGTCTTCGAGCCCACCTACACCGGTGTCACTCGGATCCGAGCGTCGAGCCGTGGACATCGGTCGATCGTCACCCTGAACGAACACGGTCACCTACGAGGCGTGGAGTGAGCCGGTCCGAGGCGGGGCGCCAGCTCCTCGATGAGCCCGTCGATCTGGCGGGCGCACTCGGCGAACACGTCGATCTCGCCACCGCCGGGGTCGACCACCTCTTCCCAGTCGCCGAGTTGGGCGTCGCCGGCGCCGAGCGCCAACACCTGGTCACGGATCGATCCGCCGTCGGTCGGCTTCAGATCCCGGACCAGCCGCAGGAGCGTGATGGTGTGGGCCGCCGCTGCCCGGTGGGTGCGCCGCACCCACTCGACGTGCTCGGGGGCCAGGGCGACGACGAGGGCCGAGCGATCGAGGTCGCCTGGACCGACCTGTTGGCTGGCGTGGCGTGGCAACGGGTGACCCACGCCCTCGATGGCCGCTCGGGTGCGGATACTCATCGGTTGTCCGTCGACGACGAGCGTGCCCGCCGTCTCGATGGTGAGGTCGGGTCGGCGTGCATGGAGCGACACGCCCCCCATGACCGAGCGGGCGGCGTTTCCGGTGCAGATGAACAGGACGTCGGTCACGCGCGGCACGGATCGACGGTGGCGGGCGACGGCATGGAGCGGCTCATCGGGTCAGGTCAGTCGGGCCGGCAGCGCATCGAGGGCTGCCATGTCATGACCGGGGACCACCGTCGCACCACCGGCTCGCATCGTACGCAGGTGGTCGAGGCTCCGGGCGTGGCGGTCGTGGTCGTGGCCGATCGGCGGAAGTGGTCCGCCGTCGAGGGTCGCGGCGAAGTAGGCACAGTCGGCCGCGAGGACCACCTCGCGCTCGCTGAGCCGGACCCGGAGCGATTGGTGACCGGGCGTGTGCCCGGGCGTCGGGATGCAGGTGACCCGCCCGTCACCGAAGAGGTCGTGCTCGCCGTCGACCGCGACGACGTCGTGACCGAGTTGGTACTCCGCCGGTCGGAACGTGTTCGCCGCCGCGAGATCGTCGTCGGCGCCGGCGGCCCACTCGTCGCGCTGCACGACGACGCGTGCATCGGGGACGAGGGTGAGGCCTCCCGTGTGGTCGAAGTGGAGATGCGACAGCACGACGAGGTCGACCTCACTGGGGTCGACGTGCACGTGGCGGAGGCGAGCGTCGACGAGATCGTCCGTGCCCAGACCGACATCGAAGAACAGCGCCACGGCGTCGGTGAACTCGCCCGGTCCGGTGAGGTCGGGGTGCATGCCGGTGTCGAACAACACGGTGCCGTTGTCGTGGCGTATGAGCCACGCCGGGACAGGCAACTCGACCGCGGTGTCGCTGGCACCTGCTTCGAACATGTTCCGGCCGGCGGTGAGGGTGCCGCAGCGGAGCGGCTCGATGGAGAGGGTCACATCCACCATTCTCGACCATAGGATTCCCCCAGTTCTTCCCGACCTCCGGAGCCGCCATGCGAAAGCTCGCAACGATCGTGCTGGTCATGGTCACCCTCGTCGCGGCGTGCGGCGACGGGGGGCCCGATCGACCGGCGCTGACCGCATGGCAGCCCGCGTGGCTCGGGCTCCGCGACCTCCTCCCCGATCCCGACCGGATCGAGGACGACGGCGTCGAGGTCTGCAGCAAGTTCCTGGGTGAGGTCCGCGCCCGACGAGCCGGCGTGATCCCCACCCCGGACCCGTCGCTCGACGATCCGGTGACCGAGTGGGTCGCCGAGGCGGAGACCGTCGGACTGGACTGCGAGCGCGAGGGCGACCTGGCGAAGCGCCTCGCCGACCTCGACATGCGGGCCGAGGAGATCGACGCACGGATCGACCTCCTGCCCGAATGAGCGACGGTTGGTCGTCGGCACGGACCGGCGCGCTCACGCTCGGGGCCCTCGGCATCGTCTTCGGCGACATCGGGACGAGTCCTCTCTATGCGTTCCGCGAGTCGTTCGAGTCGGCCGGCGATCGACTCGTCGTCGATGAAGCGGCGGCACTGGGCATCGTCTCGCTGATCCTCTGGTCGTTGCTGATCATCATCTCGACCAAGTACCTCGTGTTCGTCATGAGCGCCGACGCCGACGGCGAGGGCGGGATCCTCGCGCTGATGACCATCGCCACCCGGGCCCCGGACGGTTCGTCGAAGCGGCCGGCAGGCACCGTCGCGTTTCTCACCGCCATCGGGCTGTTCGGCACTGCGCTGCTCTACGGCGACGGCATGATCACCCCGGCCATCTCGGTGCTGTCGGCGGTCGAGGGCAGTGAACTCGCCATCTCGGGCATCGACGACTTCGTGATTCCGGTGTCGATCGCCATCCTCGTCGGGCTCTTCGCCATCCAGTCGCGCGGCACCGGCACGATCGGGAGGATCTTCGGGCCGGTCATGGTCGTGTGGTTCCTCGTCCTCGCCGGGCTCGGCATCCGTCAGATCGCGATGGAGCCAGGCGTGCTGCGCGCACTGTCGCCGACCTACGCGGTGTCCTTCGTGCTCGACAACGGCATCGGCGCGTTCCTCGCGCTCGGGTCGGTGTTCCTCGTGGTCACCGGTGGCGAGGCCCTGTACGCCGACATGGGCCACTTCGGACGCCGACCGATCACCATCGCCTGGTACACGCTCGTGCTCCCCGGCCTGGTCCTCAACTACTTCGGGCAGGCGGCGCTGCTCATCCGCGATCCCAGCGCCATCGACAACCCCTTCTACCGGCTGGCACCGTCCTGGGGGGTGCTCCCACTCGTCGTCTTGGCCACGACCGCGACGGTCATCGCGTCGCAGGCACTCATCTCAGGAGCGTTCTCGCTCACCATGCAGGCAACGCAACTCGGCTTCGCGCCGCGTATGCGCATCGTCCACACGTCCGAGTCGGAGGCCGGCCAGGTCTACGTACCGGCCGTCAACTGGGGTCTCATGGTCGCCTGCGTCGGTCTGGTCGTCGGCTTCGGGTCTGCGTCTGCGCTCGCTGCCGCCTACGGCGTGGCGGTGACCACGACCATGGTCATCACGACCGTGCTGTTGTGGTTCGTGCTCCGCGACCGCTTCGGTTGGAGCGGCACGTCGGCCACCGCGCTGTGCGCCGCATTCGGCGTCATCGACGTGGGCTTCTTCGCCGCCAACGTGCTCAAGATCCCCGCCGGCGGGTGGTTCCCGCTCGTGGTCGGACTCGCCGTGTTCACCGTTCTGACCACCTGGCGGACCGGACGTCGTCTCGTCGGCGCCCGCATCCGCAGCGGTCAGGTCCCACTGCAGACGTTCCTCGACAGCGTGGCCGACCACGACGGCGACATCGCCCGGGTTCCGGGGACCGCCGTCTACCTGTTCTCCAATCCGGCGATGACGCCACCCGCGCTCATCGCCAACCTCCGTCACAACCACGTGCTCCACGAGGACCTGGTCGTCGCGTCGATCCGGTTCGTCGGTGTCCCTCGGGTGCTGCCGGGACGAAGGACCACGGTGACGACCCTCGGTATGGGACTCCGTCAGATCGTGGTGGACTACGGCTTCATGGAGGAGCCCGATCTCCCCAGTGCACTCGGGCAGGGAGCCTCCCGGAAGGAACATCTCGACGTCGAGCGAGCCACCTGGTTCCTCGGAACCGAGTCGATCATCGTGACCAGACGTCCCGGGATGGCGATGTGGCGCGAGCGCCTGTTCCGACTGCTCAGCCGCAACGCCCAGAGCGCCGCCGACTACTTCAACCTCCCGGCCGATCGGACCGTCAGCCTCGGATCGCAGGTCGACATCTGATGGTTGGGTACGACGCCATCCTGCTGCTGTCCTTCGGCGGCCCCGCGGGTCCCGACGATGTCATCCCGTTCCTCCAGAACGTCACCCGTGGGCGCGGTGTGCCTCTCGAACGCCTCGAAGCGGTCGCCGAGCAGTACCGGCTCTTCGGTGGCGTGAGCCCCATCAACGACCAGAACCGGGCGCTGATCACGGCTCTCCGGGGAGCGCTCGACGAGCGCGGCATCGACCTGCCCGTCCACTGGGGCAACCGCAACTGGAAGCCCTACGTCGAAGACACGATGGGGGACCTCGCGGAGGCCGGGCATCGTCGGGTGTTGGCCCTGGCGACCTCGGTGTTCTCGTCGTACTCCGGATGCCGCCAGTACCTCGAGGACATCGAACGGGCGCGTGCGCACGTCGGCGCGACCGCCCCGGCGGTCGTCAAGGTCCGCCCCTACTGGAACCATCCCGGGTTCGTCGGTGCCGTCACCGACCGTGTCCGCGACGCGGTGACGCAAGCCCCCGACGATGCCCCGCTCGTCTTCACCGCACACTCGATCCCGTTGTCGATGGCCTCGACGTCCGACTACGAAGCCCAGCTCCGCTCGGTTGCGGCGCGGGTGGTCGATCAGGTCGCGCCGGATCGCGAGTGGGCGTTGGTCTTCCAGTCCCGGTCGGGGCCCCCGCAGGTGCCGTGGCTCGAACCCGACATCGTCGACCACCTGCGTTCCCTCGCCGGCGCCGGCATCACCAGCGTGGTCGTCGTTCCGATCGGCTTCGTCTCCGACCACATGGAGGTGCAGTTCGACCTCGACACCCAGGCGGCCGAGGCGGCCGAGTCGCTCGGCATGACCATGGTGCGCGCATCGACGGTCGGCACCCATCCGTTGTTCGTCGCCGGTCTCGTCGACCTCGTCGAGCAGCATCTCGCCGGCCATGGGGTCGCCTGCGACCCCGGCTGCTGCCCGGCGCCGGTCAGACCAGCTCGGCGGTGATGGCATCCAGGAGGTCGTCGAAGTCGTCGAGCGCGGGGAACTGCGGGAACTCGGCGACGACGTTGTCGGGCGCATGGAAGAGGAAGCCGGCGTCGGCCTCGCCCAGCATCGTGGTGTCGTTGTACGAGTCGCCGGCGGCGATGACCTTGTAGTCCAGGGCGTGGAACGCCTGGACCGACTTGCGCTTCTGGTCCTGCTGGCGAAGCCGGTAGCCGACGATGCGATCGTCTTCGACGACGAGGCGATGGCAGAACACGGTGGGCATGCCCAGGTGGACCATGAGCGGCGCGGCGAACTGCTCGAACGTGTCGGACAGGATGATGACCTGGGTGCGTCGGCGCAGCTCGTCCAGGAAGTCGCGAGCACCGGGGAGTGGACCGAGCCCGTCGATGACGTCGGCGACGGTCGACATGGTGAGCCCGTGTTCCGCCATCACGCCGAGGCGATACCGCATCAGAACGTCGTAGTCGGGCTCGTCGCGGGTGGTACGGCGGAGCGCATCGACCCCGGTCCGCTCGGCGACGGCGATCCAGATCTCCGGCACCAGCACGCCCTCGAGATCGAGGGTCACCAGGGTCTGCTTCGTGGCCACCGCCCGAGTCTGCCCGTCCGTTCAGTCCTTCGCGTTCAGCCGGGCGTCGCCTGTGGGTTCGGAACCGGGGGCTCGGGATGGCCGGGCCCCGGAGGAGATGGGGGCATCGGGTCGGGGTGCGGCGCGGGATCGGGTACCGGCGGACGAGGATCGGGCGGCTGCGGCCCGGGCCCCGGCACGGGTTCGGGGAGGGGCGTCGGAGGCCGGTCGGGATCGGGCGCCGGCATCGGATCGGGCTGGGTTGGGTCAGGCGAGCTGGACTCGAGGTGGCTGGTCATGTGCCCTTCCTTCCCGTCACCGGGTCGCGCCAGAACATGACTCAGAACGGGAACGTCACACCGGTGAGCTCCTCCGACACCGACCAGAGGTGCTCCCAGTCCTCTTCCCGGACCGCCTGTGGTGCAGGCATGACCACCTCGGGGGCGCCTCGCATCTCCCGGTACCCGCTCGAGCCGTAGTAGAGGCTCCCGGCCGCTTCGGGATCGGTGGCGGCTCGGAGGCTCGGGAGTGCCCCGTCCGCTGCGGAGTTCAGCGTCGCCGACAGCACGGCGTTGGCGACCTGCTTGAGGCCGGGCAGCGACGCTCCCGGGATGTGGCGAGACAATTCGGTGGCCGACACCCCCGGGTGCGCGGCGAGCGCGATGGTGGAGGCGTCGGCCGTTCGCAGACGGCGGTCGAGCTCGAACGTGAAGAGCAGGTTGGCCAACTTCGATTGTGAGTAGGCAGCCATCCGGTTGTACGACCGCTCCCACTGGAGATCGTCCCAGTGCATGCGACCGTCGCGGTGGGCGATGCTCGACACGTTGACGATCCGGGAGTCCGGGGTGTCGGTCAGCGCCGCGAGCACGAGGCCGGTGTAGGCGAAGTGGCCGAGATGGTTGGTGCCGAACTGGAGTTCGAATCCGTCGGTCGTGGCGGACTTCGGTGGGATCATCACCCCGGCGTTGTTGATGAGCAGGTCGATGCGTGGCCACCGCTCCAGGGTCTCGGCCGCTGCGGTCCGGATCGCTGCGAGATCGCCGAGGTCGAGCGCGAGTACCTCGACCGATCCGTTCGGCATGCGACCCTCGATCGAGCGTCTCGCGTCCTCGGCTTTCGACGGAGTCCGGCAGGCGAGGACGACGGTGGCGCCGGCGCGTGCGAGCTCGACAGCGGTCTCGAATCCCAGCCCGGTGTTCGACCCGGTCACGATCGCGACGCGGCCGTCCTGGCTCGGGATGTCGGCGGTGGTCCAGCTCATGTCGCGTGTTCCCTACTGATCGGTTCGGGTCTCGGAACGTGGCGATGTCTTGTTCCGGGCCTGCTGTTTGGCCTGCTGTTTGGCCTGCTGTTCGGCCTGGTTCTTCTGGCGCTTCTGGATGTTGGCCCACTCGTCACGCAGACCAACGGTCCGGTGGAACGTGTTGGGCTCGACGGGATCGGCGGCGAAGTAGCCGAGTCGCTCGAACTGCACAACCTCGCCGCGCGGCGTCTCGGCCAGTGCCGGCTCGACCTTCGCCATGACGGTTTCGCGCGACGCCGGGTCGAGCGAGTCGAACGGATCGGTGTCGTCGGCGCCGGGGTGCGGATCAGTGAACAGCCGCTCGTACAGATGCACGGTGGCATCGAC
>JBBKVY010000171.1:0-8335 GCA_037968675.1 Acidimicrobiales bacterium
GCCTCCGCCCATCCCCTGAATCGTCGAGGTGTCGCGGGTCTTCCAGTCCGGGTGCATCAGCAACTCGCGGCTCATCGTCGGAACGCCAGAGAGGTACGTGACTCCTTCGCGCTCGATCAGTTCGAGCGCACGCCCGGCATCCCACTTGTAGGTGAGCACGAGCTTCGATCCGGTCATCGTCGCCGGATGCAGCACGCAGTTGTTCGCGGTGACGTGGAACAGCGGTGTCGGCGCCATGAACACGCCCGGCCGCGGCACGGCGTCCGGGGCGGGCTGCGGAACGCCGGCCTTCTGTGCTGCGAGGGTCGAGACGGCACCCATGAATGCAACGTTGAACAGATTGTGCACCGAACCTCTGTGCGTCAACTGCGCGCCCTTCGGAAAGCCCGAGGTGCCCGACGTGTAGAAGATGCACGCGTCGTCGTCGGGGTCGATGTCGGCGGCAGGCAGCCCCGCAGGCGCCGTCGAGGAATCGATCACGTCATCCCAGCGGCTCGCGTCGTCGGGCAGCACGGCCGACGTGCGGACAGCGATGACGTGGAGTGGATTGTTCACGCGGAGCCGCTCGAGAAGCGGCGCAACTCGCTCGACCCGCTCGCTGTCGGCGATCAGCACCTTGGGTGCCGAGTCGGCGAGGCCGTACTCCATCTCGGAGGTCGTCCACCAGGCATTCATCCCGACACAGGCCGCGCCGAGCGAGACGATCGCCCAGTAGCTGATCACCCACTCCGGATAGTTGCGCATCGCGATCGCCACGCGATCGCCCGCGCCGACACCATGGACGTCGCGCAGATGATGCGACAACGCGCGGACGGACGCGTCCGCTGCTGCGTACGTCACGTGCTCGTCCTCGAAGACGAGATAGTCGCGTTCGGCGAACGCGGACGTCATCTCCCAGACGTGCCGCATCGACGGCGGCGCCGATTCGAAGACCCGCATCGGTGCGCCACGCACCCAGATCTCCTTCATCGCGTACTGAGCTCCCGGCTGTGTCAGTTCCGCCCACGCCTCGTCGAACTCGTCCAACATGGGCTGAATCACACGCACACGACGTACGCCGCGGCGACGAGGGCGCTGTGCGTGAGGCTGAGATGCCACGTGGTCACGCCGGCCGCGTCAGACAGTTCGGCGGCACGCCCGGTGAACGCGAGCGACGGTGCGCCGCTCGCGGCTCGCTCCACCCACACGTCGTGGAATCCGAACGCCCCCAGACCGAGTCCAAGGGATTTCATCACTGCTTCCCGGGCGGCGAAGCGGGCGGCCAGCGAAGGGATCGGGTCGGACTGCGGCGCGACGTACGCGAGTTCGACCTCGGTGAACAGACGGGTTCGCATCGAAGGCGTCCGCTCGAGGGACGTCCGAAACCGTTCGATGTCGACGACGTCGATCCCGATCCCGATCATTGCGAAACCTGCCGACTCACTGGGACGGCGGTGCCGAGCGCCAGTGGTCGGCCGTTTCCGAGATCGGCCCGATCAAGAGTTCGCGTACCGAGAGTTCACCGAGGAGCGACTCGTCGAACACTCCCTCGGTCTCCGTCACCCAGTCGACCAGGCGGTCGTAACGTCGGTCGTACCCCTGGAGGACCCCGCGCATCACATCGGCGGGCAGCGACCCGTGAAACGCGACGTGCAGCAGCGTGATCCCGGTCGTCTCACCGGATTTCACCTCGGGCACGAAGACCACGGTACGGCCGTCGCTGCGGCCCATCCCGACCAGCACTTCGCGTTCGGATGCGACCCGGTGCTTCGTGCCCCGCAGCACAGCATTCGCTTCCACGCGGCTGGTGATGTCGCGAGCGATTCCACCACGATCGACCACCGAGATCGTGTTGCCGTCGATCCCATAGCGGGTGAAGCCCCGCACGGTCTCCACGGCCGGATCGAGGTCGGCCAGCACCTTCAGCGTCCGATAACTCAAGACGTCGCGGCCAGCGCCCGCAGACAGCACGGCTTGCACCAGCGGCCGGCCGATGATGCCCTCGTCGCTGCGCGAGATCCCGACCGTGACGGTCTTGGCCTGGTGTTTGATCGTGTCGACCGGGCGGGTGAGCTCATCGATCGCTCTCGTCAGCGCAGTGACGAAATCGTCAATCAATGCGCCAGGGCTGCCGACCTTCCCCGTCTGACGTTGATAGGCGTGGACCGGCTGATCGGACAGCATGTGTCCGAACATCGCCGACAGGCGCACCGCCGTGGACGCCTCGAGGTGCCCGTCGTACGTGCCGGACCGGAGGAGATGGTGGAAGGTCTCTGCCGGCACCTTCACCTGCGCGGTGATGCGGCCAAGCATCTCATCGCCCGACAGTTGCTCGCCCGCGAGATGCTCGATCACTTCACGGGCTGCGCGGAGCGGCAGCGCCGATGCGTCGATCGCCAGCGCTGCCTCGTAGCCGAACAGGTGGCCGACCATCGCCGAGAGGATGAAGCCCAGCGCCGGATCGACGGCAGGTACCTCGATCGTCGCATCTGCGTTGTACCGCGTCTCACCATCGTTCGCGACCACGATCGGCGTTGCCTTGTGGGCCTTGAAGATCGCCACTTCTTTCGCAACGTCGTCAGCCGTGGAACCGACGAGTCCGGCGGCACACACCAGAATCAGCGGCTCGGATGACAGGTCGATGTGCTTCTTGTCCTCCGTCGAGTCACACGCCATCGACTTGTAGCAGAGCTCGCTCAGCTTGATGCGAACCTCTTCGGCAGCCACCTTGTTCGGACCGTTGCCGACCACAGCCCAGTACCGCTTCGGTGGAGCGAGGCGGGCAGCCTCAGCGATCGCGTCGCGCCGTGTCAGGACCACACGCATCGCATCGGGGAGTTCACGCAGCGCCCCGAGGAGTTGGGTGCGCCGTTTGGGGTCGCCGAGCGATGCCGCTTCGGCAATCGCGCAGGACAGCACGGCGCCGGCCGCGACCTGGGCGTAGAACGCCTTCGTCGAGGCCACCGACATCTCGACGTCGCGCCCGTCGGACGTGTAGAGCACCCCGTCGGCCTTGTCGGTCAGGTCGCTGCCCCGTCGGTTGACGATGCCGATCACCACTGCTCCGCGCGAGCGGAGCAGATCAACAGTGCGGTTGGTGTCGGTGGTGGTGCCGGACTGACTGATGGCGACGATGAGCGTGTCGGACATGTCCTGCCGGAGTCGGAAGCCGGACAGCTCCGTCGCCGGGACCGCCTCGACCTGCACGCCGTGCCGGTCGGCGGCGTCCTCCACCAGGGCGACGAAACCCCGGCTGGCGATGTGAGCCGTCCCCTGTCCGATGGCGAGAATGCGCCGGATCGATCCGGATCGCAGCGCGTCCCGGATCGCCGTCGGCAACGAGTCGTCGGGAAGGACCACCCGCAACTCCGCCTCGCCGACGAGACGTCCCCGCAGCGTCTTCCGGAAGCTGACCGGCGACTCGGTGACCTCCTTGAGCAGGAAGTGGGGGAAGTCACCACGGTCGATGTCACGCGTCGTGATCTCCGCGGTCACGACGTCGGCATCCGACATCGGGATGGGTGTGCCGTCGTACGCGATGCGCTCGATGCCCTCGAGGGTCCCGGCCCGGTCTCCGTCGAGGAGCAGGATCTGGCCTCGACTGGCGTTGGGATTGTCGGGATTGGCCGGCGTCTCGCCGTCCATCCGCACGTAGCGCGTCGTCTCCTCGACCACGCCGTACGGCTCGGACGCGACGACGAAGGCATCGCCGGCCAGACCGACGTAGAGCGCTTGCCCCGACCCACGCAGGGCCAACATCAGGGCGTTCGGTCGATCAGCCGCGGTCGCAGCGATGGCCACCGATCCCTCGAACGACGCCACCGAGGCGCGGAAGGCTTCCAGATGATCGTCGCCGGCGACGATGCGCCGGGAAACGAGGGTCGGGATGACCTTCGCGTCGGTCGTGATCTCGGGCCAGATGCGCAGCCCGTTCCCCGACTTCAGGTCGGCGAAGTTGTCGACGTCGCCATTGAGCGCAGCGGCGACGAACGGGCCGTCGGTCCGGGTCGCCTCCCAGGAGTCGAGCGGATGCGCGTTGGCTTCGGAGATGATGCCGACGCTCGCCCAGCGAGTGTGTCCGAGCACGACGGCATGCGCCTGCTCGCCGCTGAGTACGAGGCGCAAGAGGGCGTCGGCGGCGATCGCGTCGCGGAGGGCCGCCGTGTTGTCCCCGAGTTCGCCGATCTCCGCGGCGGCCTTGTAGGCGAACGCGAACGCCGGCGCGCCGCCGGCGTCGACGACGCGCACGGCACCCGAGCGCAGCAACTCGTCGTCGGCCCGCCCGGCGAGGAGGCCGGTGACGGCGGCGTCGGCAGGATCGAGGCCGTGCTCGCGGACCACGACCAGGAGGCCAGCCGAGTCGCGACCGCGGACCTCGAGACGATCGATGGCCCGCAGGGCCTGTTCGATCTGGGTACACGCCTCGATGGCCGACCAGCCGGTCTCGCGACCCACGAGCGACGCCACCCCGTCAGCGGTACCGAGGCGGTCGCGTTCGATGGCCCACACGGCGTCCTTGCAGCGCACGGCCGCAGCGTTCCTGGCCTCGGTACCGTCGTCGACCACCAGGGCATCGAGCGCGATGTCGAGTTCGTCGATCAGGCCGGTCAGTGTCGTCGCGAGCCCGCGCACCCGCGCCGCTGCCGCCTGGTCGGCCAACAGGAAGCGCACACCCCGGGGGCCGTGGAGCGCAGATGCGACGGCCTCGAGATCTGTGGCTGCGTCGAGCATCGGCGGTGGCGTCGGTTCGCCGACGGCAACACGGAGTGACGCGACGGCGCGGTCGAGATGCTCGGTCAGCGGCCCGGGATCCAGGTCGACGCGATCGATGGGCCGACGCAGGACGGCGATGATTCCGCACATAGGCCCACCAGTCTGGCCCGTGGGCGTCCGGACGCGTCGATGGGCGTCCGGGAAGACTCCGATCGCCGGCGGACCGTCACCGTCTGATGGGAACCCTGGTCAGCTGACCCCCAACACCGCGTCGGCCAGGGCCTCGGCCTCGATCCTGGCCTGCTGCTCCGTCGGCGCCTCGACCATGACACGGACCAGGGGCTCGGTGCCCGACTCGCGGACCAGCACCCGACCGTGCGACCCGAGCCGGGCCTCGGCCGCGGCGATGTCGTCGGCGAGGTCGTCGAGCAGCCCCTCGCGACGCTCGGCGAGGCGAATGTTGACGAGCACCTGCGGCAGCGACGTCATCGCGTCGGCCGCGAGGTCGGCCAGTGACCGACCGCTCCTGGCCATGACGTCGAGGACCGACAACGCGCTGAGCAGCCCGTCGCCGGTCGTGGCGACATCGGTCTGGATGATGTGGCCGGACTGTTCGCCACCGAGCACGGCGCCCGTCTCGGCCAGTCGCTCGAGCACGTAGCGGTCGCCCACCTGCGTCGTCTCGACGCTGATGCCGTGACGTTCCATGCCCTGCCGGAACCCGAGGTTGGACATGACCGTGGTCACGACTGCGTGGTGTGCGAGCAGACCTCGTTCCTTGCGGTCGATGGCCAGTATCGCGATCAGATGATCGCCGTCGACCACCGAGCCCGCAGCATCCACAGCCACCAGGCGATCGGCATCACCGTCGAGCGCGAGGCCGACGTCGGCGCCGGCGTCACGCACGATCCCTGCCATCACATGGGGCGCCGTCGACCCGGCGTCGGTGTTGATGTTGGTGCCGTCTGGATCGGCGTGTGCGACGACGATCTCGGCACCGGTGGCGCGCAGCACGGCGGGAGCGATGTGCGAGCCCGCGCCGTGGGCGCAGTCGAGGACGACCGAGATCCCGGCGAAGGATTCGCTGACCACGGCGGCAGAGAGCGTGTCGATGTAGCTCGATTCGATGTCACCCGGCGCGGTCCCGATGACCCCCACGTCGCCACCGGCGGGTCGATCTCGACCGACATCGGCCAGCACGTCGTGCAGCTCATCCTCCAGGCGGCGTTCCACGTCGTCGCGCAACTTCTGGCCACCGGCAGCGAACAGCTTGATGCCGTTGTCGGGATAGGCGTTGTGCGAGGCCGAGATCATCGCACCGGGGATCGCGAGCGATGCACACCCGTGGGCGACCAGTGGCGTCGGCACCACTCCGAGGAGGGTCACGTCGACCCCCTGGGAGGCGAATCCCGCGGCGAGCGCAGCCTCGAGCAACGTGCCCGACACCCGGGTGTCGCGGCCGATCAGCACACGGCGGTCCTCGAGCCCCTCGCCCTCGTCGACCAGCACGCGCGCCGAAGCTCGCCCCAACGCAAGGGCGAGCTCGGGGGTCAGTTCTGTGTTGGCGACGCCGCGGACGCCGTCGGTGCCGAACTTCAGCACGGACGTCGTCGGGCTAGCGCTTGGAGTACTGCGGAGCCTTACGAGCCTTCTTCAGGCCGTACTTCTTGGACTCCTTCTTGCGTGGATCGCGACGCAGGAGCCCTTCGTGCTTGAGCTCGCCCCGACGCTCGGGGTCGAGTTCGACGAGAGCACGGGCGAGACCGAGGCTCATGGCGCCGGCCTGACCGGTGACGCCGCCACCTTCGATTCCGGCGTCGACGTCGTAGTGCTCGCTGGCCTCGGCCACGACGAGCGGGGCCAGCGCCATCGCCTGCTGGGCGTCGGTCGGGAAGTATTCCTTGACGTCCTTGCCGTTGATGGTGACCTTGCCGGTTCCGGGACGGAGCCGGATGCGAGCGACGGCTCGCTTGCGACGGCCGGTGGACTGGATGAGGGGCTTGGTGCTCACAGGTGATTCTTTCTAACGCACCCGCGCCTTGGCGCGAGCGTCGATCTCGAGTTCCTTGGGCTTCTGGGCCTGGTGCGGATGCGTCGGGCTGGCGTAGACCTGCAGCTTGGTCAACATCTGGGCGCCGAGGCGGGTCTTGGGCAGCATTCCCTTGATCGTGCGGCGCACCGCCTCGGCCGGCTTCTTCGCCATGGCCTCGGCGTAGGTCTGACTCTTGATGCCACCGGGGAAACCGGAGTGTCGCCAGATCTGCTTGCGCTCGGCCTTGTCGGAGGTCAGGACGACCTTGTCGGCGTTCACCACGATGACGTGGTCGCCGCAATCCATGTTCGGCGTGAACGTCGCCTTGTGCTTGCCGCGCAGGACCCGAGCGACCTCGGTGGCCAGACGACCCAGGACCATGCCATCGGCGTCGATGACCCACCATTCACGGGTGATCTCTGCGGCTTTCGGTGTGTACGTGCGCACGGAGGCGACCTGACTTTCGAGACGGTGTGCGGAAGTGTTGCGAGGGCGCGGACGCCCACAGGCACGATCGACAACTCTACGTCGGCTCTGGATCCACGAACAACCTGAGGTGTCGCGGTCGGCTCACTACGCGTCGCCGCCCTGCGAACGTCGGCGCTGGCGCTTCCTCCAGCGTCCGGGAACTTGCCGATAGCGTTCCGCACTGATGAGCAAGCCACCGCGCCTGACGGCGTTCTCCCACGGCGCCGGCTGAGCGTGCAAGCTCGCTCCTGGCGAGTTGGCGCACGTCGTGCGTCGTTTAGCACCTCCCGGTGATCCGAACCTGTTGGTCGGGGCCCAGACCGGCGACGACGCCGCCGTCTGGCGCCTGTCGGACGAACGCGCCCTCGTGGTCACGGCCGACTTCATCACCCCGGTCGTCGACGACGCTCGCTCGTGGGGCCGGGTCGCGGCCGCCAATTCGGTCTCCGACGTCTACGCCATGGGTGGTACGCCCTTGCTGGCGCTCAACCTCGTGGGTTGGAACGTCGACGAACTGCCCATCGAGTTGTTGGGTGACGTGCTCGAGGGCGGTGCGTCGATCGCCGCCGAAGCGGGGTTCGTCGTCGCCGGCGGCCACACCGTCGACGACCCGGAGCCGAAGTACGGCATGGCCGTGGTGGGCGAGGTCCACCCGGATCAGGTCCTCACCAATGCCGGCCTCCGCACCGGAGACGTGCTCGTGCTCACCAAGCCGCTCGGCGCCGGCATCGCGACCACGGCGATCAAGCGAGACGTCGCGTCCGATCAACTGCTGGCCGACGTCATCGCGTCGATGACCCGACTCAACGCCGAGGCGGCTGACGCCGCTCGCGCCGCAGGGGCCACCGGTTGCACCGACGTGACCGGCTTCGGTCTCCTTGGTCACCTGTCTCGGATGTGCGTCGAATCCGGTGTGGACGCGGTGTTGGAGGTCGAGGCGATCCCGGTCCTCGAGGGCGTGCGGGAGCTCCTCGCCGACGGCGTCGTGCCCGGGGGCTCGGAGCGCAACCTCGCCGACGTGGCCGACCGCCTCGATCAGGGGGTGCACGACGACGACACCGCGCTGCTGCTCGCCGACGCCCAGACCAGCGGCGGACTGGTGTTCGGCGCCAGCGACGCCGGCGCCGCCGAGGCGGCCGTCGC
>JBBKVY010000172.1:0-47367 GCA_037968675.1 Acidimicrobiales bacterium
TCCAGCCACTGGAGGCCCTCGAGGCCGAGGACGAACACGATGGTGGCGTAGCTGTCGGCGAGGGCGAGATCGGGTCCGACGACCGTGGCGCTGGCCAGCGCGGTCGTCGGGTGACCGACACGAGGATCGATGATGTGTGCGCCGCGCTGATAGGTCGCAGAGGAGGCGATCGCCAGCCGTTCCGACGGGCCCCCGCTTCGGCGACACCGGCCGCAACGAGCATCGCCGCGCGCGCCGCTCGCAGGCCGCGGGCACTGGTGGATGTTGGACGACCCGGCCGGTGCCGCAGCGTTGGTCACCGAGTTCTGGGCGTCATCGGCTCCTGCCACCGGTTGACGTACCGCTGCCGATCAACGCGGGAGCGGCGAATCGCACGCGCCCGTCGGCGTCGGTGAAGCGCGCCAACTCGCTGCGGGCGGCGGCGAGCAGTGCGGCGTGGCCGTCGTCGTCGATCATGTCCGACAGCGTCCAACCGCGGATGTCGGTGTGCACCCACGCCTCGATCGAGTCGAATCGGGCGGTGCCCTCGCGACGCGTGATGGCGACGTCGTGGAGGCCCCGCTCGAGGACGGGTCGGAGGTCGTCGGGCCGCCCGATGCAGAACGGTGCGAGAAGTGCGTTGGCGGCGTCCTCGCCGAACATCCTGCGCAGGAGATCGACCATGGCGGCGTAGCCCGGGCTCTCGTCCACACGCACCCAAGTGGCGATCGCGGCGCGACCCCCGGGAGCAAGCACTCGCCCGATCTCCTCGATTGCTCGGTCGCGGTCCTCGAAGAACATCGCAGCGAACTGCGAGACGACCCGGTCGAAGGTGCCGTCCTCGAACGGGAGGTCCTCGGCGGTGCCGGAACGCCAGTCGACGGCCGGTGCCGCGGCGGCTGCCACCGCCAGCATCCCTGCGTTGGGATCGACGCCGACGACGACACCCTCGGGTCCGACCGCGTCGCTGGCGGCCCGGGCCGCCGCTCCGGTCCCACACCCGACGTCGAGCACCCGGTGACCCGTCTGCACGTCGGCGGCGTCGAGCACGGCACCGGTGAACTGACCGAACAGGGCGGGGACGAAGAAGTCTTCGTAGACCTGTGCCGCGTCGGCCACGATCTGCCCGTGCTCTGCATCCGTCACGGCGCCATTGTCCATGGCGGGCCACGTTCGGGCCAGCGCGAATCTCGAACCCGTCGATCGCGCATTTCGGGGCGAGGAAGATTCCGCTGCGCTGGCCACGTACCGTCGATCCCCCGGGGTGGAACGCGCCGGTCCGGGCTCATGCCGGTGTGTGCCGTCCAGGAACAGACGTCGAGGAAGAGGATTCGATGAAGAAGATCCCTGCGGACGACCCACGGGCCAGGTATCGAGCGAGAGACGTCAAGGTCGACCGGGCCCAGCTCGATGAATTCGTGGCGGACAAGCACCGGTGGGTGCTGTCGACCACGCGTGCCGACGGACGCCCGCAGATGAGCCTCGTGACGGGGGGACTGATCGCCGACGGGAGGCTGGCGATCGCCACCTATCCAGAACGGGTGAAGGCCAGGAACATCCGCAGGAACCCTGCCGTCTCGGTGGGGGTGATGGGCGCCGAGTTCAACGATGCCTGGGTGCAGGTCGACGGTGAGGCCGCGGTCCTCGACCTGCCCGACGCACTCGACGGCCTGGTCGAGTACTACCGGAGCATCTCCGGCGAGCACCCCGACTGGGACGAGTACCGCCAAGCGATGACCGACCAGGGAAAATGCGTGATCCTCATCGAGCCGACGCGCTGGAGCCCGATCAGCACGGGCGGCTTCCCGCCGACGCTGTTCGAGGACTGAGCCCCGATGGCGCATCGCACGATCGTCCCGTGGGCGGGTTGCCGTCACTGGGGAGGTATGTGAGAGTGACACTCGCATATTCATGGACTAGTCGGGGGACGACATGACCAGACCGTCGAGGTTCGAGGGCCGCATCGGCCGCACCGTCGCCGATTCCGAGGCGTGGTTCGACGAACCGCCTCACCCCGGTGACCGCGCGCCCAACGTCGTGGTCGTGCTCCTCGACGACACCGGATTCGCGCAGCTCGGGTGCTACGGCTCCGACATCGACACGCCGAACCTCGACGCCCTCGCAGGCAACGGTCTCCAGTTCACCAACTTCCACGTCACCCCCCTCTGCTCGCCGACGAGAGCATCGCTGCTGACCGGTCGCTCGCAGCACGCCGTCGGGATGCGTGCGGTGTCGAACTTCCGCACCGGCTTTCCCAACCAGCTCGGCCACATCACGAACCACGCAGCGACCGTTGCCGAGGTCCTGCGGGAGGAGGGCTACGCGACGTTCTGCACCGGGAAGTGGCACCTCGCGCCGATGGAGCAGTGTTCGGCCGCCGGACCGTTCGACCAGTGGCCCCTCGCTCGTGGCTTCGACCGGTTCTACGGCTTCCTCGAAGGCGAGACCGACCAGTTCCACCCCGACCTCGTGGCCGACAACCACCCGGTCGAGCCACCGTTCGGCCCCGAAGACGGCTATCACGTCAGCGAGGACCTGGTCGAGCAGCTGCTCCGCATGATCTCCGACAGCAAGGGTGTCCGACCCGACAAGCCGTTCTTCGCCTACCTGCCCTTCGGTGCGACCCATGCGCCGCACCAGGCGCCACCCGAGTACCTGGCGAAGTATCGCGGCCGCTACGACGAGGGCTGGGACGTGGTCCGCCGGCGCTGGTTCGACCGGCAGCTCGAACTCGGCGTGATCCCCGAGGGCACGCAGCTGGCACCACTGAATCCCGGCGTCGATGCCTGGGACGATCTGCCCGAGAACCAGCAGCGGCTCAACGCTCGTCTACAGGAGGCGTTCGCCGCCTTCCTCGACCACACCGACGACCAGATCGGGCGGGTCGTCGATGGACTCGAAGCCATGGGTCAGCTCGACAACACCATCCTCGTGGTCCTGGCCGACAACGGTGCCTCGCAGGAGGGCGGTCCGTACGGGGTCATGCACGAGATGAAGTTCTTCAACGGCATCTTCGAGACGGCCGACACCGCGATCGACCGGATCGACGACATCGGCGGCCCGCACAGCCACACCAACTATCCGTGGGGGTGGGCGCAGTGCGGCAACTCGCCGTTCAAGTGGTACAAGCAGAACACTCACGAGGGTGGCGTCCACGTCCCGATGATCGTCCACTGGCCTGCCGGGGTCGACGACGATCAACGGGGCACGAAGCGCCACCAGTTCACCTACGTCGCCGACATCGTGCCCACCATCTACGAGCTCCTCGGTGTCACGCCCCCGGACACGTACCGGGGGATCGACCAGCTCCCGGTGACCGGGCACTCGTTCGCATCGGTGATCGCCGACGGCGCCGCGCACGCGACCAACACCCTTCAGTACTTCGAGATGGGCGGGAGTCGTGCCCTCGTCTCCGGCGACTGGAAGGCGGTCCAGAAGCACACCCAGGGCGCCGACTACGACGCCGAGACCTGGGAGCTCTACGACCTGTCGGTCGACCCGTCCGAATGCAACGATCTCGCCGACGCCGATCCGGGACGGCTGGCCGAGCTGATCGATCTCTGGTGGAGGGAGGCCGACCGCCACGGCGTGCTGCCCCTCGACGACCGCATGATCGAGCTGTTCGGCGCCCGATTCCGCGAACACTCGCCGCATCCACCGAGCAAGCGGTACGTCTACCGGCCCCCGATGTCACCGCTTCCCGGCCAGGCGTCGGCAGCGATCGGCGGACGCAGCTTCGACCTCACGGCCCGGGTGACCCGCTCGGCCGGCGACGAGGGCGTGCTCTTCGCCACCGGGACCGAGAACTCAGGGATCTCGGTCTTCGTGCAGGACGACAGGTTGGTCGTCGACTACAACGCCTTCGACGACCACACCATCGTCGAATCCGACATTCCGGTCCCCGAAGGCGGCTCGGAGCTCACCGCCCGCTTCCGACGGGGCGCCGGGACGACGGGGGCGATCGAGGTCGCGGTCGACGGCGTGGAGGCCGGACGAGGCGAGACTGCGCTGTACATGCGGATGATCTCGTCGGTCGGACCGAGCATCGCCTATGACCACGGCTCGGCCGTCTCGAACCGGTACCAGAGCCCGTTCCCGTTCACCGGCACGCTGCACGAGGTGGAGATCCAGCTCGTCGCGCGCCCCGCACCGGGCACAGTGGAGGCCGAGGCCGGCGCCGAAATGTCCAGACAGTGATGTCCAGACCGTGAGGTCTTGCCGGTGACGACCACCCAGATGAGGAGCAACCGATGACCGACGCACTCTCCGCCACACCGCTGGCCAAGCAGTACGAGGAGGTCAACGGCAAGCAGATGGCGTTCCACGAGGTGGGCACCGGCGATCCAGTGGTGTTCCTCCACGGCAACCCGACGTCGTCGTACCTCTGGCGCAACGTGCTGCCGCATCTCTCCGAGCGGGCCCGCTGCATCGCGCCCGACCTCATCGGTCAGGGCGACTCCGACAAGCTCGACGACACGGGGCCCGGCTCGTACCGCTTTGTCGAGCATCGCGAGTACCTCGATGGTCTGCTCGATCGGCTCGACCTGGGCGACCACGTCACGTTCGTGGTCCACGACTGGGGATCGGCGCTCGGCTTCGACTGGGCCAACCGTCACCGCGACCGCGTCGCCGGCATCGCCTACATGGAGGCCATCGTCCGACCGGTGACCTGGGACGAGTGGCCAGAGGCGGCCACTGCCATCTTCGAAGGATTTCGCTCGCCGGCGGGGGAGGAGATGGTGATCGAGAACAACCTGTTCGTCGAAGCCGTGCTCCCGGCGTCGATCCTGCGCGACCTCACGCCCGAGGAACACGACGAGTACCGCCGACCGTTCACCGAGCCCGAGCACCGTCGTCCGACGCTCACCTGGCCGCGCGAGATCCCGCTCTCGGGCGAACCCGCCGATGTGGTCGAGATCGTCCAGGCCTACGCCGACTGGCTCCCGACCTCGGGCATCCCGAAGTTGTTCGTCAACGCCGACCCCGGCGCCATCTTGACGGGCGCGCAGCGGGAGTTCGCCCGCACGTGGGACAACCAGACCGAGATCACGCTGCCGGGCAACCACTTCATCCAGGAGGACAGCCCCCACGAGATCGGCGCCGCCATCGCCGATTGGCTTCCGCCCCGATGAGCGAGGCCTCGACCGGCGACACGGCCATGCGGTCGTACTCGGCCGCACTCCCGGTGCCCGAGTTCGACGACCCCACGTTCACCCTGCTCACCAAGCCGTTGTCCGAGTGCCGTGTGGCCATCGTGACATCGGCGGCGCTGCATCGGGCCGATGACGCCCGGTTCACCCAGGGCGACACGTCGTACCGTGCGCTGGATCGGTCGGACCGTGCACTGGTGCTCGGCCACTGGAGCCCCAACTTCGACCGCACCGGGTTCCACATCGACCACAACGTCGTGTACCCGATCGACCGGCTCGAGGAGCTCGAGGCCGACGGGACCATCGGCAGCGTGGCTCCTCGCCACTTCGCGTTTGCCGGCAATCAGCCCGACACCGTCTCCGAGCTCATTCTCGACACCGGCCCGGCATGCGCCGTCGAGCTGACGGCAGACCAGGTCGACGTGGTGCTGCTCACGCCGGTCTGACCGCTCTGCACGCGCACCGTGAGTGCGCTCGCCCATGTATTCGAAGCGGCAGGCCTGGCCACCGTGGTCATCGCGTCGATGATCGAGGTCGTCGAGCAGATGCGCCCGCCACGCGCGCTGTACTGCGACTTCCCACTCGGTCGACCGCTCGGCCGACCCGACGACGTCGCGTTCCAGACCGACGTCGTCAGGCGTTCGCTGGCTCTCCTCGAGGCCGAGCGTCCGGTCATCGAGACGCATCCGGACGTCATCACGTCGGAGGAGACCCCCATGGCATGTGCCCTGCCTCCGCGCCACGACCCCGACGCGCCGCCCGCGGTCGATGAGGCACGCGGCCTCCGAGCGGCGTACGACCGGGCCAAGGCCAAGCGAGGCGTCACCTCCGTCGGCCGGGTACTGGATGCCGACGATGTCCCCGACGCGCTCGCCGTGCTCGACGCCTGGGCTGCGGGTGCACCCTGGAAGGAGAACCCGCTGCCCGGCAAGAACACGGTCGCGGTGTGCCACGACATCCGCACCTACTACGAGGAGGCAGGTCTCGAGCTCGTGACCGGACCGCCGCCCGGCGGCCGCGCCGCCGAGGCCTGGTTCTTCGAGCAGACCGAAGCAGGAAAGACCGTGATGGCGGCGCGTCGGTCGCTGCAGGCACAGGAGGCGCCGTTCCCGTTCTGGTTCTACATGGCGCCCGCCCACCGCTGAACGTATGGGCTGCTGTTCGCCGAACCGTGAGCCGAGCGGCTCGGAGCGACCCGGTCCGGCACCCGCGTCGCCGAGGACCGGTGACACGAGCGGGATGATCGAAGTCCCCGCCGGGTCGTTCGTCATGGGGGAGCGATCCGACCTCGCCTACCCGGACGACGACGACGAGCCACGCGATGCGTCGGTGGAGACGTTCCTGCTCGACTCCCGTGCGGTGACGAACCGGGACTTCGCCGCCTTCGTCGCCGCCACCGGGTTCCGGACCGAGGCCGAGCGGGAAGGATGGTCCTTCGTCTTCGGCGGACTGTTGCCCGACGACTTCCCCGACACGCGGGGCGTGGTAGGTGCCGAATGGTGGCGGCAGGTGTTCGGTGCCGACTGGAGTCATCCCGAGGGCCCGAAGAGCGACGTCGATGGTCGCGCTGATCATCCGGTGGTCCAGGTCTCGTGGCGCGACGCACAGTCCTACGCGACGTGGCGGGGCGTCCGACTCCCGACCGAGCCCGAATGGGAACGTGCGGCTCGTGGAGGCACCGAGACCATCTGGTCGTGGGGCGACGAGCTCGAACCCGACGGCCGACACCGGATGAACGTCTGGCAGGGGTCGTTCCCCGACCACGACACCGGGGCGGACGGCTGGCGCGGCACCTGCCCCGTGGATGCGTTCGAGCCCAACCCGTGGGGATTCCACGACATGGTGGGGAACGTGTGGGAGTGGACCTCGGACCGCTTCGACGCCGAGCGCATGGTGGCGAAGGGCGGCTCGTACCTCTGTCACGCGTCCTACTGCCGGCGGTACCGCCCCTCGGGACGGATCGGTTCGACGCCCGATTCCTCGACCGGGAACATGGGGTTTCGCTGCGCGGCCGACGTCGTCGGCGAGCAGGAGCGCTGACGCCAGGAACTGCATGGCGAACCCGCAGAAGTTAGGTTGAGCCGATGACCAGTGTCTCCGAGATCCCGGTCGCCCACACGCCCGCCGGTGGCTACCAGGGCTCCATGCCCTCGCCGGTCCTCGCCGGCTGCGATGATCCGCTGATCGGCGGCGCCCCCGATCTCCGAGGGCTGTGGACGGTGGTGGCGGTGGACGTGCAGGGCGAGGCAGTCGGGGATCACCCGATGATCGGCACCGAGCAGCGAATCGAACAGGCGGGTGATCGTCTCGTCGTCACTGCCGGCGGCGTGGTCCACGACATGCGGTGCGACGGCACGCTCGACAACGGCGTGCACGACGTCGCCGCTGCCGACTTCACGACGCAGATCCACGTGGTCGCCAGCTATCGGCGAGGCGTCCACGTGCTCCGACCCACGGGAGTTACGGCGGAAGTGACACGCGCCCTCGACGGCGACCACATGGTGTGGGGCTACGCCGGCCTGTTCACGGCCCGACTCGCGCGCGTGGGCTGACCGGCGTCAGGGATCCGCGAGGAGCAGCGTTCGGATCGACGAGGTCCACATGCGACGGATCAGTCGCTCGGCGCGACCGTGGGTCGTGGTGAGCAGGTCCCAGGACTCGAACGATGTCAGGACATCGATGGCGTCCACGACGCCGGTCACGGTCGCTCCAGTCCGACCCTCGAGCTCCAGTGCGAAGTGTGTGCGGAGCTGCGCGGCGAGCGTACGACGTGTCTGGGCGAGCGTCTCGGCGATCAGGGGCTGTTCGATGGCGCGAGCTCGCGCCAGCCGGGCCACGGGTGCGACGGTGGAGTGCAGTGCGAGCCGGGCATCGACCAGGCGGCTGATCCGGGCGTCGAGGTCGCCCGACCCGAGAGCCGGGACGTCGAACAGGGGACCGAATCGCTCGAAGTGGGTGTCGATGGTCTGTCGTTGGAGATCGTCGAGGCCGTCGAAGTAGCGGAACACCGACGAGACCGACACACCGGCCCGTTCGGCGATCTCCTCGGTCGACGGCTGCCGGCCCTCATCGAGCAGGTCGAACATGCCGTCGATCACGGCCGAACGATTCCGGTCGCGTCGCGCCCGCCGCCCGTCGGCCACCGGAGTCTCCTGCGTGCTCACGTCGCCATCGTACCTGCGCCCCAAGTAGTGGGAGTGGGCAGCGCACAATCTATTGACAGATGTAGTCTCAATACTGTCGTATGGAGACACCGCCAACCTCGGAGGCCCAGATGAAGACCGTGCGCACACCCGACGAGCGCTTCGTCGACCTGCCCGGCTACCCGTTCATGCCGCACTACGCGGACATCGACGACGGCAGCCTCCGCGTGCACTACCTGGACGAAGGCCCCGACGACGCCGCGCCCGTGGTGCTGCTGCACGGCGAGCCGTCGTGGTCGTTCCTCTACCGCCACATGGTTCCCGTGCTGGTCGATGCCGGGCATCGGGTCATCGCCCCGGACCTGGTCGGATTCGGACGCAGTGACAAGCCGACCGAGCAGTCCGATCACACCTACGCCCGGCACGTCGAGTGGATGCGTCAACTGCTGTTCGATCGCCTCGACCTACGAGGCATCAGCTTCTTCGGCCAGGACTGGGGCGGACTCATCGGGCTCCGCCTCGTCGCCGCATCGCCCGACCGGTACGCACGAGTGGCCATCGGGAACACCGGACTCCCCACAGGGGAGGGTCAGCCGAGCGAGGCGTTCCTCGCATGGCAGAAGTTCTCGCAGGAGACCGAACAGTTCCCGGTGGGCGCGATCATCAACGGTGGCTGTACGACCGACCTGCCCGACGACGTGGTCGCGGGCTACGACGCCCCCTTTCCCGACGACACGTACAAGGCCGGCGCGCGGATCTTTCCCGCCCTGGTGCCCACGAGCACCGACGACCCGGCCAGCGACGACAACCAGGCGGCCTGGTCGGTGCTCGAGCAGTTCGACCGGCCGTTCCTCCTGACGTTCAGCGACCAGGATCCGGTGACCGGCGGCGGCGACGCCGTCTTCCGTCACAAGGTCCCGGGCGCCGCCGGCCAGGCGCACGTCACGATCGAGGGCGGCGGTCACTTCCTCCAGGAGGACCGTGGGCCCGAGCTCGCGCACGTCCTCGTCGACTTCATCGCTGCGACGTCGTGACCGATGTCGTCCGGAGTCGAACGGTACGCGCCGGTCGTGAGGCGATCTGGGGGCTCCTCGCCGACTTCGCCGGGATCAGCGCGTGGGCCGGGAACGTGGACCACTCCTGTCTGCTCGACGTCGGCGATGGCGGCATCGGCGTGGGGACGACTCGACGCATCCAGACCGGTCGGACGACGGTCGTGGAGCGGATCGTGACCTGGGAGCCGACCCGGGCACTCGCCTACGACATCGACGGGCTGCCGCCGGTGATCCGGTCGGTCCGCAACCGGTGGGACCTCGAGTCCACCGGTTCGGGATCGACGCAGGTCACCCTGACATCGAGCGTCGATGCCGGACCCCGCCCACCGCAGAAGCTCGTCGCCCGCGTCGTGGGCCGCGTCGTCGCACGACAGTCGGACGCCATGCTCGCCGGCCTCGCCGAGTCCTTCCAGAACGGCGTGGCCTTTCCGAAGCCCCAGTCCCCGGAGGAGCATCGTGGCTGACCGTCCCGACATCATCATCCTCATGACCGACGAGGAGCGGGCAACGCCGCCGTATGAGTCGGACGATGTACGCGCCTGGCGCGAGGCGACGCTCACGGGTCGCCGGTGGTTCGACGACCACGGGGTGTCGTTCGACCGGCACTACACGGGTTCGCTGGCCTGCGTGCCGAGCCGGCCGACCCTGTTCACCGGCCACTACCCGGACCTCCACGGGGTCACGCAGACCGACGGACTCGGAAAGATGGCCGACGATTCGCGGATGCGATGGCTGCGGGAGGGTGAGGTGCCCACCCTCGGTCACTGGTTCCGAGCAGCCGGCTACGACACGCACTACGACGGCAAGTGGCACATCACCCACGCCGACCTCCACGACGCCGACGGTGGACGCGTCGACACCAACGACAACGAGGGGATCGTCGATCCCGCGGCCGTGCAGCGCTACCTCGACGCCGACCCGCTCGATCCCTTCGGGTTCTCCGGCTGGGTCGGCCCCGAACCCCACGGAGGAGCGCTGTCCGACAGCGGCCTCCGTCGTGATCCGCTCATCGCCGAACGCATCGTGGCCTGGCTCCAGGATCGCTACCAGCGACGCCGCGACGGTGACGCCGATGCGCTGCGACCGTTTCTTCTGGTCGCCAGCTTCGTGAATCCCCACGACATCGTGCTGTTCCCGGCATGGCTGCGTCGGAATCCGCTCGAACCCTCGCCGCTCGACCCGCCCCACGTCCCGGCCCCACCGACGGGCGACGAGGACCTCGCGTCCAAGCCGGCCGCGCAGATCGCCTATCGCGCCGCCTATCCGACGGGCTACGGCCCCGCACGCGCCGTGGCCCGCATGTACGCCGACAACGATCAGCGCTATCGCGACCTCTACTACCGACTCCATGCGGAGGTCGACGATCCGCTCGACCGGGTTCGCCGGGCGGTGACCGAGGGTGGGTCCGACCAGGCGCTCCTGGTTCGGACATCCGACCACGGCGACCTCCTCGGCGCTCACGGTGGGCTCCACCAGAAGTGGTTCAACCTCTACGACGAGGCGACACGCGTCCCACTGGTCATCGCTCGCATCGGCGACGCCGAGACCGGACCGCGGACCGTCGATGCGCCGACGTCGCACGTCGACATCGTCCCGACGCTGCTGGCGGCGGCGGGGATCGACCAGGGCGCAACTGCGGCCATGCTCGCCGAGACTTTCACCGAGGTCCACGACCTCCCCGGCCGAGACCTCACACCGGTTGTCGACGGCGGTGCTCCCGACGAGCGCCGCTCCGTGTACCTGATGACGCGGGACAACATGCTCGAGGGCGACAGCGGGGCGTCGGGCGTCGCTCGTCGTCTGCACCGCGTCGCCAAGCCGCCAGCGCCGTTGCGCATCCAGGTGCCAGCGCACGTTGCAGCCAACTTCGAGGGTCTGGTCGTCCGAGTCGACGACGACGATGCCGACGGTGGTGCCGGCCACCTCTGGAAGCTCGTCCGGAGCTTCGACGACCCCTCGACCTGGACCGAGCCGGGTGTGCGTCATCTCGCCGACACCGGACCCGGCGGTCCCTCGTACCGGACGAGGCCGCTGGAGGACCAGTGGGAGCTCTACGACCTCACGGTCGATCCCATCGAGGCCGTCAACCGCTGGACCGACCCCGGCCTCGACCGATTGAAGGAGTACCTCCGTATGCAGTTGAAGCACGAACGGACCTCGTCCGTCCCCGAACGCAGCGAACCGTGGCCGTATCAGGACCGCGAGCCCACGGGCGGCCCACCCGCGAAGACGCCGCCGCGTCCCGCTCTGGCACTGCGCCGGCTCGTGCAGCGTCTCGGGATGCACCCCGAAGACGAGGCTGCCGACTCGAGCATCGATCTGTCCGGCCGACGCGCCGTCGTCGTGTGCACGAACCACGCGGTGCTCGACATCGGGAAGCCGACCGGCGTCTTCGCGAGCGAGATGACCGCGCCGTACTACGTGTTTCAGGACGCTGGGATGTCTGTCGACATCGCCAGCCCGCGCGGTGGTGTGGTGCCGGTCGATCCGCAGTCGCTGAAGCCCGTGCTGCGCAGCGAGCACGACGACCGGTTCCTCGCCGACGGCGACCTCCGAGCCAAGGTCCAGGACTCACTCGCCATCGGCGACCTCGACATGGCCGACTACGACATCGTGTTCCTCGCCGGTGGGTGGGGAGCGGCGTTCGATTTCGGGTTCTCCGACCACCTCGCAGCCAAGGTCACCGAAGCCAACGCCCTCGGCACGGCGATCGGCGGTGTCTGTCACGGCCCGCTCGGATTGCGCAACGCCACTGCGCCCGACGGCCGTCCGCTGGTCGCGGGTCGCAGGATCTCTGCCGTCACCGACAAGCAGGTGCGCGAGCTCGGCATCGGCGACACCACGCCCCATCATCCCGAAACCGAGCTCCGATCGATGGGCGCCGAGTTCGAGAGCCAGACCCGCTTCCGTGATCCCCTCGCCAACCACTGGGTCGTCGACGGGAACCTCGTCACCGGCCAGAACCAGAACGCGGGTCCGATGGTCGCGCGGGAGCTGATGGAGCTGGTGGCCCAGGACGCCTAGGGACGGACGAGGACGAAGACGACTGCGAGGATCGTCGCCGCCGCGGTCGCGCCCGTCGTCATGACGCCGACGAGCTTCGCGGCGACCGGGTTCGCGGGATCCTCGCCGGAACGGAGCGGGCCGTGCAGTCCTTCGTAGTGGCGTCCGGACCACAGCAGGAGGGATGCGGACGCACACACCTGGAGGAGACCGATCGCCCCGAGGACCACATGGATCGACGCGCCGATCCGGGTCATCAGGGCACCGACCACGAGACCGGCGAACGCGGTCCGCTCCCACGCGAGCGAGGTCCGCTCGTGCTGGAGGTTGGTGTCGAAGACCAGCTCCGGTCTCATGTCGTGTTCACGAGGACGAGAACGGCCGAGACCACGGCGATCGCGGAGACGGTGAACGCGACGACGAGCGGGAGCCGGGACTTGGGGAGCGGCTGGTCCATCCGGATGGCGGTCTCGCTCAGCGCCCAGCGACGGTACGACGTGCCGGCAGAGACCACGCTGAGGACCAGGAGGCCGATCCCGACGAACTCGACACCCCGGAAGTCGTCGAGGAGCGCAACCGAGCCCAGACCGCCGGCGGCGAGCGCGAGCGACGTGCGGATCCATGCCAGGAAGGTCCGCTCGTTCGCGAGCGTGAACCGGTAGTCCGGGTCGGATCCGTGCTGGCGCGGATCGGGTGGGAGGAGTCCACGACGTCGCTGTCGTGGGTGCTCACCGTCGGTCACTGGTCCGGTGGCTCCACAGCCGTGCGGTCCCGCCGCAGGATCAACGCGCCAGCCACGGCGGCCAGGACGCTGGCGACGAGGATGCCCAGCTTCGCTTCCTCGATCAGGCCTTCGTCGGTGTACGCCAGCCCGGCGATGAAGATGGCCACCGTGAAGCCGATGCCGGCCAGGGCACCGATGCCGAAGATGTCACGCCACGACGCGCCCTCCGGCAGCTCGCCGACACCGAGCGCGACTGCGGCCCAGGTGGCGACGCCCACACCGACGGACTTGCCGACCACGAGACCGACGATGACACCGATGGTCACCGGCGAGGTCGCCGCGTCGCTGATCCCGTCGCCGGAGATCTCGATGCCGGCGTTCGCCAACGCGAACAGGGGAAGGATGAGGAACGACGAGAACGGGTGGAGGGTCGTCTGGAGCCGGTCGGTGACCGGCACGGACTCGCGCACGTCGAACACGATCGACCGGACCTCGTCGACGGTCGTCTCCGGTTCGACCACGGTCTCCGTCGCCTCCGGACGCAACGCCACCGCCGGCGTGATGACCCCCAGGGCGACACCGGCGATGGTGGCGTGGATCCCGGACTCGAGCGTCGCCAACCAGACACCGGTGCCGACCGCGCCGTACAGGGGGACGTACCAGACCCGCCCGATCCGCATGAGCACGATCACGCCGATGAGGGCGACGGCGATCGCGAGCCAACCGAGTGACAGATCGCTGGTGTAGAAGATCGCGATCACCGCGATGGCACCGATGTCGTCGGCGATGGCGAGGGTCAGCAGGAACACCTTGAGCGATGACGGAATGCGTGGCCCGAGGAGCGCGAGCACACCGAGCGCGAAGGCGATGTCGGTCGCCATCGGGATGCCCCAACCGTCGAACCCGTCGCCGCCGAGGTTGACGACCATGAACAGTCCGGCCGGGACGATCATGCCGCCGAACGCGGCGATCACCGGCACCGCCGCCTTGCGCGGGTCGCGGAGCTCGCCGGCGACGAGCTCTGACTTGATCTCAAGGCCGACCACGAAGAAGAAGATCGCCATCAGCCCGTCGTTGACCCAGTGGCCGATCGTCTCGGTCAGCTCGAAGTCACCGAACGCGAGGAGCGTGAGGTCGGTGTGCCAGAAGGTGTCGTAGCTGTCGCTCACGGGGCTGTTGGCCCAGACGAGCGCGGCCGCGGTCGCGATCAGCAGGACGATGCCACCGGCGGTCTCGATGTGCAGGAAGGTGCGGAGCCGGCGACCGAGGGTCTTGGCCATGGGCAGATCGGAGTCGATCCACGTGCCCCCCGCGACGAGACGGCTGCTCAAGCCGCGTCGATTCTTCGATCCGCTGTCCTCGGGGCTGTCGATCACCCCATCAGGATGGCAAAACCGGGCGGCAAACCCATGACGGGCCGGCGGCGCACATCCTGCGACGCTCAGGGGACGGTACGACCGATCGACTGACCGGTGGGTCAAGGCGGATCGAGGTCGGCGGTCTAGATTTCTCGCCCATGACTGGAATCCTGGATCGACTGTTCGGCGCCGAGGGCAAGCACGTCGTGGTGACCGGAGGCTCGCGCGGCATCGGTCGGATGATCGCCACTGGCTTCGTCGAAGCCGGCGCCACCGTCTACATCGCCGCCCGCAAGGCCGATGCCTGCGATGCTGCCGCCGACGAGATGAACGCACTCGACGCATCCGGGACCTGCGTGTCGATTCCCGCCGATCTGTCTGGCCAGTCGGGTGTGGATGCGTTGGTCGCCGCCGTCACCGAGCGGACCGCCGCGCTGCACGTCCTCGTGAACAACGCCGGCGCGTCGTGGGGCGCGCCGCTCGACGAGTACCCCGAGGATGCCTTCGACAAGCTGTTCAACATCAACGTCAAGGGCGCGTTCCTGTTGACTCAAGCGTTCCTCCCGTCGTTGCGAGCGGCAGCGACCGACGACGATCCGGCCCGGGTGATCAACATCGGTTCGATCGACGGCATCAAGACCCCGGGCATGGAGACCTACGCGTACAGCACGACCAAGGCCGGGATCCTCGCGCTCACCCGTCACCTGGCGAAGTACCTCGTGCGCGACAAGGTGTTGGTCAACGCGATCGCACCCGGCCCCTTCGAATCGAAGATGATGGCCTTTGCGCTGGGCACGGAGGAGGGGCGTGACATGGTCGCCGCCGGTGTCCCGGCTCGCCGGATCGGGCAGCCGGACGACATGGCCGCGGCGGCGTTGTTCCTCGCAGGCAAGGGCTCGACCTATCTCGTGGGTGAGACCATCGTGGTCGACGGCGGCATCGCCAACGTCAGCTAGAGGCCAACGCGACGTCGGCCACGAATCCGTCGCCGTCGGCGGTGATGGTGACGTCGAGACCGTCGAGTCGCGTGCGGCCGAGCGCGAGCGACCGCACGCCCGGATGTCCCTGCTCGGCCTTCGTGCTGTGGCCGACGCCCGGGGGCTCGGGCTCGTGCACTTCGATCCGTCCCGGTGCGCCGATGCGCAGCGCCCCGGGTGTTGCGTGCCCCGCTGGAGCTCCGTCGGGAACGTAGCGGAGCACGCCCACGGTCCCGTTGCTCCGCCGCCAGTGCACGGTGCCGGCGACGAACTGGTACCAGCCGGACCAGTTCGAGTCACCGTCCTCCGCGCCGATCATGAGGCCGTCGCCGAGCCACGCGGACGACGTGCGTCGGGTGGGCCATGTGGTGATGACCTCGTGCGCGGACCGTTCGCCCCCGAAGCGGTCCAGGTGTTGGCGCGCGTCCGAGGGCATGGCAAGTGGTGCCAGTCGGAGTGCCGGGAGCGAGAACAGGTCGTGGGAGTGCGACGCGGTCGTGGGCCTGGGCGGGAGTGGCGGTCCCTCGACTCCGGCGACGTCCATCACGACCGCGACCTTGGCCACGTATCGCTCGCAGTCGAGTCCGTAGGCACGGGTGAACGGTCCCGCCACATTGGACAGATCGGCGTGGAAACGCTGGGCGACGGTGTTCCACAGCCCTGCTTCGAGTTCGGCACCCCAGTCGCGCAGCCTGGTGCTGCCGGCCTGTCCACGCCACAGCGCCAGGGCCCACAGATCGACGCCGTCGTAGGTGGGGGAGTTGTACTCCGGGAACGAGCGGTGTTCGTGCCAGTGCGACCAGATCTGTTCGGCCAGGACCTCCCCCGCGTCGATCTCACCGGTCTCGACCAGGAGCCAGGCGTGCTGGATCGCAATGTTGGTGTAGTGCCACCGAAGCCGTCCCGAGGCCTGCTCGCCGGCCACTGCCGCGGCGATCGAGTCCTCGAAGCGGCGTACGAGGTCACTGCCGAGGAGCGCTCGATGGTGACGGAGCGCGAGCGCGAACGACACGCCCACGAACTGGCGCCAGTTGGGATCGAAGTCGACCCACTCGACGGCCCCGCTGCTCGGCTGCGGGAACTCGAGGAACCGCGCGAAGGTCCCGTCCCACGGTGTTCCCGGATCTCGGTACTGGATCGCCAACAGTGCGTCAGCGACGCCTGTCGCGGTCTCGATGTCGCCCCGTTCGAGCAGGGCGAGCAGGTACCAGGCCGTCTGGGGAACCTGGTGGAGGGACCGTGGCGCGATGCCCTCGTCGTCGAGCGAACCAGGCGGGTTCCACACCATCGACGTCGCCGGGTCGAAGAGGTGGTCGGCCCAGTGCTCGATCTCCTCGTTCCGTGCCTCTCTGGTGTCATCCATCGGCGAAGTCCTCCCAGTCGGCGGCGGCGACCGATCGATCCCACGACGCCAGTCCGGCGTGGGTCCGGATCCGGAACCGGAACCGGAGGGGAACGCCGGCCGCGAGTCGCATCGGCTCGTGGAAGAGGAATGCGGCGTTCACGAAGTTGGTCGGCTCGTCGGTGTCGTAGAGCGAATTGGCGACGTCGCCGTACCAGGGCGTCGGGTGACGCGGATTGTCCGGGTGGTCGTGGATGGTCATGCCCGCGTCGGGTCCGGACAGGTCGCACCATCGAGACCGGTCACCGGTCACCGTCGACCCCGCCGACTTCTCGACCGCGAGACGAGTGTCGTGCCAGTCGCCCGCACCCCGGAAGGCGAGTCCGCCGTAGCCGCCCCAACCCTGGTACGGCGTGCGGTCGAGCAGCGCGCCGGTGTCGGCCACGATGATCGTGGTCCAGTCGATGGTGCGATCGTCGACGGTCTCGATGCGACGATCCTCCACGATGGCGACCGACCCGTCGGGCCGGATCCACTCGATCGTGTGCTCGTCGCGTTGTCGTTGCGTCCCGTGCGGCTCGATCTCCTCCCAGAAGTTGTCGCCGTCGACGAACTTCACCGCGAACCACAACCCCCGCTGCCATGGGTGATCCGGCGTCTTCGACCGAGTCAGGACTCGTCCTCCAGGTGCGACGAGTGGATGGATGTGGGGCTTCGGCGGCGAGGGGTCGTGGGTCCACAGCACCACGACACCGTGGCAGATCCAGCGCGTGCAGACTGTGGCGATGGCCAGGCCCCGAATCGTGCTCGCACACTGGAACGGTCTCGACTTCTACGGTCGATCGGGCATGGCAGCGATCGAGGCGGTCGGCCAGGTGCTCGATCCCGAGCCGTTGGGGAGCTTCGAGGATCCGCGCGCCGAGGCCCTACTGGCGCGCGCCGACGTGCTCCTCGCGCACTGGGGATGCCCGGCGATCGACACCTCGGTGGTCGATCGCGCGCCGTCGCTCGGGCTGATCGCCTATACCGCGGGCACCGTGAAGTCCACGGTGGCCGAGGACGTGTTCGACCGAGACATCAGGATCACGTCCGGTGCGCCCGCCAATGCCGAGCCCGTGGCCGAGTTCACGCTCGCGGCGATCCTCATGGTCAACAAGGACGTGTTCTTCCAGCGCGACGCCATGCTCGATCCCACGATCTCGGAACGACGGCAGCCGGCGACTCGCCCCGTGGGCAACTGGGACAAGACGATCGGCATCGTCGGCGCCTCGATGATCGGCCGCCGGGTGATCGAGCTCCTCCGTCCGTTCCCTCGACTCGGTGTGATGCTCTACGACCCCCATGTCGACGAGTCCGAAGCCGAACGACTGGGAGTCGACAAGGTCGAACTCGACGAGCTGTGCGCCCGAGTCGACGTGCTGTCGATCCACGCTCCCGACATCGCCGAGACCCGGCACATGATCGCTGCTCCGCAGCTCGCCGCGTTGCGCACCGGAGCAACCGTCGTGAACACCGCCCGCGGCGCGCTGGTCGACCATGACGCGCTCATCGCCCAGGTCGAGACCGGCCGTCTCTCCGCCGTGCTCGACGTCACCGACCCCGAGCCCCTGCCCGACGACAGCTTGTTGCGCCGGCTCCCCAACGTGTACCTGACCCCGCACCTCGCCGGCTCGCAGGGCACCGAGCTCGGCCGGATGACCGAGTACGCCGTCGACGAGATCCGTCGCTGGGATGCCGGCGAACCAGCGATCAACGAGGTCACCCGAGACTCGCTCGGCCGGATCGCCTAGGTCGCGCTGATCCGATCGAGCAGCGACTGTGCCGCGCCCGGGACCTCCGGGACCAGCGGCGGGGGTTCGGACGATCGGCCGGCCCACACCGTCGCCGTGAGGACGTGCTCGCCGGGGTCGAGTCGTGACCGGAGCACCGGGACCGCCGCCCGACCGTGCACGAGGTGCGCATTGACGGCGAGGTTCTCGACTGCCGCAGCGCGGCCGGGATCGTCGGAGCGGATCAACGTCGTGCCGTCGGTGCCGGTGATCGACGCCCAGCCGGGTGGCCGGCCCTCGGCGAGCGACATCGGCTCGACGTCGTCGTCGTGGTAGCCCACGGCGAATCCCGACTCGACGGCGCTGACCGCGCGGTCGTTGCGTATCCGATGGATCCGTCCGTGCGCGGTCGTGTCGCCGACGAACCACGTGACAGTGTCGACGCGTACGTCGCGGAACGGCCGCCACGTCGACCAGACCATGCCGTCCTCGCTCCCGGCGTCGTCGATGCCGAGGCGGACGCGGCGATGGCCGTCGTCGTCGGTCAGCGCCAACATCGAGTCGGTGCTGTACCGGCCGAAGAAGTCGGGACAGTCGCCGGCGAGCGCGAACGCCGACGAGTAGGCGAGCTTGCGGTACTTCGCCGACGCCTGCTCCGGTGCATCGAAGTCGAAGCCCGGGCGGCCGATGAGTGCCACCGCCTGTTCGTCATCCCGTGCGACCACCCAGGCGATGTCGGGGATCGAGACCGGGCCATCGGTCGGGGCTGCGAGCGACTCGGATGCGCTCCAGAACGGATGGTCGTCGGGCGCGGCGAGACCGGCGAAGGCCTTCATCGCCCAGTACGGCGATCCGGCGGAGTTGTACGACTCGCACAGCGTGCGGTTGTCGTAGCCGTACCCCACCGACAGCACCCCGTCGCGGTCGCTGATGGGCTTGTCGTTCCACCAGCGGAGGTGACGCAGCCAGTGCCCCTTGGCTGCCCCCCAGCCGATCTCCGGTTCGACGTCGGCCCAGGCCAGCGCGCCCCAGAAGCTGGCGGTGGCGAACCGGTACGTGAGGCTCCGGCCCATGGCGATGGCGGCGCCGTCGGGGCCGAACCAGCGGTCGAAGTCGGACGCGAAGGTTGCGGCGCGCTCGCGATATCGCTCGGCCACGGCGTCGTCGCCGAGTCCCTGCCGGTTGGCTGCGGCGTACATCATGGCGTAGGTGTGGAATGCCATCGGGACGTAGTAGTCGACGTTGTCGAAGTCGCCGTCGACGTACCAGTGAGCGCCGCGGCGATAGGTGTCCAGCAGCGCGATCGAGCGGCCGACGGCGTCCTGGTCGACGGGCGCACCCACCCGTTCGAGGCCGAGGGAGACGAGGACCCGGAAGAACTGCCAGTTGTTGCCGACCGGATCGTGCTCGAAGATGCCGTGGAGCCAGGTGGTGAGGTCCTGCCGGGCTCGCTCGTCGAGTTGCCCCCACGTCTCGTCCGGGCAGAACGCGAGTGCGAGGCCGATCGCCGCCTGCTCGACCATCCGCTGGTCACCGCCGCGGAGGACGGTTCCCCAGTACTCGGCGTGCGCAGGGTCGGCACCGTGGGTCAATCCGGCGACGACTCGGTCCCAGTGAGGGAACTGGCCGCCACCGACGGTGAGGGGGACGGCACCGTAGAGCGGGCGGGCGAATCCCTCGAGCTCTGCCGATGCCTGCTCAAAGCCTGCGGCGAAGCTCCCGAGTCGGACGCGCGCCCCGCCGTGGGACGTGTGGGGGAGCAGCGGCCGGTACAGGTCGACGACGGCTCGCTGGGCATCGGCCTTCGTCTCGAACGCGTTCCCGGCGATGGGGTTGGCGCGCGGGTCGGTCATGATCGCTCCTGTCGCATGGCCCGCTTGGCCCTGGTGAGCGTCACCCGTTCGGGCATGGCCTTGTAGTGGGCGTCGAGCGGGTAGCAGCCGGACACGAGTCCGTTGCGTGGTGCGGTCGTGCAGTCGCTGAACGTCCGGCACACCAGCCGACGGTCGAATGGCTTCCCGGCGAGCGTGTCCGCCGCCAGTTCGGGGTAGGAGAGGATCATCCGCCCGAGACCGACGACGTCGACATCGCCGGCGCGCACCACCGCCTGCCCGACGTGGGCGAGCCAGTCCTGAACGTAGCTGTAGCCCGAACCGACGAAGGTGATGCCGGGATGCCGGTGTTTGAGCTCGGCCGTCGCAACGACCTGTCGGGCGACGCCGATCAGCGGATCCTCCGGCGACAGGTAGCCGTCGGACGGCGGGAAGAACGCCGGCCGCTGGATGTGGGGGTTGTAGTACGGACTCCCGGCGGTGGTGCACACGAGCCCGATGCCGAGTTCGGCCGCGAGGTCGAGGAACCGGTGCGGCTCGGTCAGGTCGATCGCCAGGCCGGATTCGTCGGCGCCGAAGGGAACGGGCAGACCCTCGTCGTGTTCGGGCTCGCCGACGCCGTCCGCACCGGTTCGGTAGGGCACGAAGTCGAACGCGGACAGTCGGACGGCGACGGCGAGTCGGGGCACGCGCTCTCGGATGCCGGTGACCACGCGGCGGAAGAAGGCGGTTCTCGACTCGAAGTCGCCGCCGAACGGGCCGTCGCGGTGCGTCGCGGCGAGCAGTTCGTGGAGGAGATACCCGTGGCAGCACTTCACGTCGACGAAGTCGAACCCCGCCTGCTCCACGAGAACTGCGGCGCTGATGAACGACTCGGCCAGCGCCTCGAGCTCGTCGTCGCTGATCAATGCTCCCGGTTCCTCGGCTCGGGCGTCGAGCACCGCATGTCGTTGCGCGGGGCGCGGCGCCGGCGGTCCCTCGGGCCGGCTCCATCGCCCGGAGTGGGTCAGCTGGACTCCGCTGATCTGATCGGGGGCCAGGAGCCCTCGGAGCTCGGCGATACCGTCGACCGTGCGTTCGTCGATCACCAGTTGGTTGGGGTTGGCCCGGCCCTCGGGGACCACGGCCGTCGCCTCCCCCCAGACCAGTCCGCAGCCGCTGGTACCGAACCGCCGCCAGCGCCGGCGCACGAGGTCGGTCGGGCCGCCGGCGGTCGTGCCGTCCCAGCCCTCCATGGGGAGGACGGCGAACCGGTTGGGGATCGTGAACTCGCCGGCTGAACCGTCCCGGAATCGGACGGGGGCGGCGAGCGGACCAGACGAGTCGACCTGATCGTCGACCGGGAGGCTGGCGCCGACGGTGAGGAGATGCTGCCGAAGTGCCTCGATCGAGTCGAGCTTCTTCACCTGGGTGAACCGAGTCATGCCGCCAGCTCCTCGACCAGGGTCTCGATGCGTTCGACGATGTCGCGCAGGACCGCACGGTCAGCGTCAGGGCGTCGCGGCGCGCCGGGAGGCGTGATGTCGGTGTCGGCCCAACCACGCAGCTGGAGGACGATTGCCGCGTCGTGGCGGTAGCCCGGCACCGGATCGCGAAAGGTGAACATGCCGAGGTATTGCAGCAGGTCGTTGCACTCCCAGAACCGGGGGTCGTCGTCGGCCCAGAGTCGATCCCGGGCGGCGAAGAGGTCAGGGGCCATGGTGGAGAGTCCCAGCAGGTAGTCGGAGCCGTAGGCGACCATGTCGATCGCCAGGTCGTTCCCCGTGAAGACCGAGAAGTCCGGTCGGACGCGATCGCGTAACGCCAGGCGGTCCCACTCGGCGCATCGGTCGAGCGACGAGTGCTTCGCGCCGATGCATTGGGGGATGCCGAGCAACGCCTCGTAGGCATCGAGCGAGAAGATCCGTCCGTAGGGGACGAACATCGCGCCGAGCTCGAAGCCGATGAACTGGCCGTGCTCCGATCCGAAGGACGACAGCGCCTGCGCCCATTCGTCCTCGCCGAGCGCGTTGAGTCCGTGGTTCGGGAACACCACCGGCGTTCCGCCCGCTGCCGCGATGGGTGACGCGACCTCCACGAACGCCGAGAGGTCGAACCCGTCACCGGGGTCGTCGGCCACATAGGCACCGGCGACGAAACGCCCACCGGTGACCGAGGTCGTGATGTCGAGAACGCGCTGGCGATCGTCGAGTGGGAGCAGTTGGACGTAGCCGGTGTCCATGTTGACGGCCGGTGTGAGACCGGCGTCGTGGGTGCGGGCCACGTGGGCCTCGAACGCGGACCAGTCGATCGTCGCCTCGCGCGTGTAAGGCACGAGGATCGCCGACATGCCCCGGATGGCGCGGGCCGGACGGGTTGCTGGGATCACGGTCGACACTCCAAGAATCGGTGGTGCTCCGAGTATCGGCGATCGGACACTGGACTGCAAGCGCTTGCAGTCGATGCGAGTGAACGGTACCGTTGGCCGGGTGACCGCCGGCTCGACCACCCTCGCCGACGTGGCCCGTCATGCCGGGGTCCACGCGGCGACCGTGTCGCGGGCGCTCAGTCGTCCACAGATGGTGAGTGCTGCGACCCTCGCCCGCGTCCGCACGTCGATCGACGCGCTGGCCTACGTGCCGAACGGTGCCGCCCGGCAACTGGCTGGTGGACGCACCTCGCGGATCGCCGTCATCGTCCCCGATGTGAGCAATCCGTTCTTCGGTGCCCTCGTGCAAGCAGCGCAGCGTCGCGCGACGGACGACGACGAGCTGGTCGTCCTGGCCGACACCGACCAGGGTCCGCAGCGGGAGGTGGCGGCGGTGCGATCGTTGGCTGCCGACGTCGACGGCATCGTGCTCTGTGGATCGGTCGCGCCGGTGCGCGAGTTGCGGGCCGCCGCCGGAGAGACGCCGCTCGTGTCGGTCAACCGGCGGATGCGTGCCGTCCCGTCGGTGGTGCTCGATCAGGCGGCCGTGCTCGATCTCGCGGTCGACCACCTCCGTTCCCTCGGTCACGACCGGATCGCCTTCGTCCGCGGCCCGTCGGCCTACTGGTCCACCGAGACCCGGACGCGCCGTGCAGTCGAAGCTGGGATACGGACCCTCGGACCGGTCGAGCCGACCGACGCCGGCGGTCGGTCGGTGCTCGATGCCGTGCTCGATTCCGGCGTCAGCGGCGTCGTGGCCTTCAACGACCTGGTGGCCGTCGGCCTGCTCGGCGCGGCGGCCGAGCGTGGCGTGCCGGTGCCCGGCCGTCTCAGCGTCGTGGGGTCCGACGACCTGCCGCTGGCGACGTTGGTGCGTCCCGCGCTCACGACCGTGACCGGCTCGGCACAGACCCTCGGTCGAGTCGCCGTCGACCTCGTCCATGCACGCATCGACGGCCGACCGGCCGAGGACGTCGTGCTCGCGCCTGACCTCGTCATCCGTGACACCACGGCGGCGCCGGTATGAGCGAGATCCTGCTCGGCACCGTGGCCATCGAACCGAACCGGTGGGGGACCATCACGGCGGATCGGGCGCCGGTGGTCCGTGTGGCCGATTGGATCGCCGCGATCGACGGGGCCGGCTTCGACGGTCTGGAGATCTGGGACGGGCACGTCACCGCAGCGCCGGACGGCGACGTCGATCGATTGCGCTCCGTGCTGCCGCTGGCGCTGTTCAACAGCTACGCCGACTTCGGACCCGGTGACGACGCCGCGCGGAGTCGGGAGGCGGCGGCCGAGTGGACCGCGCGGTGCGGCAGCCGAGCCGTGAAGTTCAACGTCGGCAACGATCCGGCGGACGAGCAGGGATACGTCGAGCGCCTCGCTTCATGGATCGGCGAGCTCCCCGGCGACACCGCGGCGATGTGCGAGTGCCACCAGGGCATCTCGATCGCCGAGGATCCGCTGGTCGCGGCTCGGATGTTCGACCAGGTCGGACCCGCCGATCGGCTCCAGGCCCTCGTCCACACGCACGACGCGCCCGATCTCGTCCGCGCCAAGTTCGATGCCTACGGCGACCGCATCACACACGTGCACGTCAACTTCCTCGACTTCACCGTCATGACCCACCCCCGCCTCGGCGACGTGGTCGAACGCCTCGGCGAGTTCCACCGCCTCGTCACCGATCTCGGTTTCCGTGGCTCGTGGACCCTGGAGTTCGTCGCCGGCCTCCTGACCGAAGACGACACGCCGGCGGTGCTGGTCGAACAGGCGACTGCCGATCTCACGGTGCTCCGTGAGGTGCTCGCCGGCTGACGGTCTATGCGTCGGGCAGACGCACGTCGGATGGGGTCTGGCCGTGCTCGTCGGCGGGGTAGGAGACCTGGCAGTAGCCGTGGTTGCAGTACCCGCCGGGGTGCTTGTGGAGGTAGCCCTGGTGGTAGTCCTCGGCGTAGTAGAAGACGCCGTCGCCGGCGTCGGCCGCCAGGTCGATCTGGGTGGTGATCTGGCCGAAGCCGCCGTCGTCGAGCGCTCGCTGGTACCGCCTCCGTGAGGCCTCGACCGCCGCGAGCTGTGCGTCGGTCGTCGGGAACACCGCGGAGCGGTACTGCGTGCCCACGTCGTTTCCCTGACGGTTCTCGGTGGTCGGGTCGTGGTTCTCCCAGAACGCCTTCATCAGCGTGTCGATGTCCACCTTCGTGGGGTCGTAGACGACCTGCACGGCCTCGGTGTGCCCGGAGCGTGCGGTACAGGTCTCCTCGTAGGTCGGGTTCTTCGTCCAGCCGCCCATGTAGCCGGCTGCGGTGGAGTGGACGCCGGGAATCTCCCAGAAGATCCGCTCGGCACCCCAGAAGCACCCCATGCCCACGACGACGACCTCGTAGCCGTCGGGCCATGGACCCTGGAGCGGCGTGCCCAGGACGACGTGCTCGGCTGCCACCGGCATCGCTTCGTCGCGACCGGGGAGCGCGTCCTCGGGAGAGATCATGGAGGTCTTGTTGCGGCCGAAGATGGACATGGGATCAGGCTAGAACCGAGATTGCGTCGTGGCTCACCGTCCCGCTCGACGTCACCGTTCGTTCAGGAATTCGGAACCCTTCGGCCGGATCGTGCTCGGGGTCGACCGATAGCGTGTGCCGATGCTCGCAGATGATGAGGTGGAACGGATCCTGGTCGTCACGGCGCATCCCGACGACGTCGACTTCGGCGTGGCCGGTTCGGTCGCTCGCTGGACCGATGCGGGCGCGTCGGTGATCTACTGCATCGTGACCGACGGCGACGCCGGCGGGTTCGACCCTGATGTGCCACGGTCGGACATCCCCGGCATCCGACGCGGTGAGCAGACGGCCGCCGCCGAGGCTGTCGGCGTGGACGAGCTGCACTTCCTGGGCTACCCCGACGGCCGGGTCGAGGTCACCCTCGACCTCCGCCGCGACATCTCGCGCGTCATCCGGATGACCCGTCCCCGCCGCGTCGTGACGCAGTCGCCCCTGCGGAATCTCGACACCATGTACCGCAACCATCCCGATCACATCGCCACCGGCGAGGCTGCGTGTTGTGCCGTCTACCCCGACGCCCGCAACCGGTTCACGTTCCCCGAACTCGTCAGCGACGGGCACGAGGCATGGGCGGCCGACGAACTCTGGATCATGGGCGGCGGTGACGCCACCGACACCTGCGTCGACATCACCGACACGTTCGACCGCAAGATGAAGGCGCTTCGCTGTCACGTCAGCCAGCACACCGGCGGTGACGAGATGGAGGACCGGCTGCGGACCTGGAACGGGGCCAATGCGGAAGCCGGTGGGCTGGAGCCGGGTCGCCTGGCCGAGTGTTTCCGGGTCATGGACACTCGCTGAGGCCGTGATCGGTGGCTCGCTGCCTGCGGGTCAGAGTCCGGCGGCTCGGAGCATCGACGGAGGGATCGCGTCGTTGCCACGGGCGAGCATCGCCGATCGTTCCACGTTGACCTCGTCGAACTCCCGTTGGGTCCACGAGTCCCACGGCCCCGTCGCGATCGAGGCGAGGTCGCCGTTGGCAGCGACACACGCTCGCAGATAGCCCTGGAGGTCGCGGACCTCCTCTTCGCCACCGATCGGGCCGTGACCCGGGATGATCAGCGGGGCGAGTTCGACCAGACGGTCGAGCTCGTCGGCCCACCTGCCCGGGTCGCCCTGGTAGCAGCGTGGTGTCACGCCGAAGCTCGCCATCGCGCCGGCGAAGCAGATGCCGGCGCCACCGACCACCGCGACGAGGTTCTCCTGCTGGGGGCCCGAGCACGGGTGCAGGGTGACGGCCGGCGTCAGTCGAACGGTCTCGCTGACGATGTGGCTGACCGGACGGGTCCGGAGTTCCTCGTCGAACTCGTCGGCGACGGCAGGGTGGAGGCGCCGGTAGACGTCGGGGGTGGGTGCTTGGTCGAGATGGATGCTCGTCTGCTCGCGCCCGTACATGCCAGACATCGTGAACAGCGACGAGCCCCCGACCGATTCGATGGTCGACCCCGTGAGGACGGTCCGTCTGACGCGGAGCCCGAGGCTCTCGATGGCGGCGATGAAGGCCGTCGTCTGTGACGCCACACAGAGCGTGTCGATGGCCGTCGCCGCGTCCTCGTCGACGACCAGGCCGGCGTTGGGCCGCCCGTCGCCCGGTTCGTCGGCGAGCCACGCGTGGATGCCGGTGTCGAGCGGGACGAGCGTCACGTCCGCACCTCCGGTGCTGGGGACGGCCGGATCATCGGGACATGGGGGATGCCGTCCTCGTCGTAGCCGGGGCCGCTGATCTCGAATCCGAAGCGCTCGTACCACCGGGCCAGATGCGTCTGCGCGCCGAGATGGATGTCCGACGCTCCGCGATCGTCGAGGAGGGCGACGGCCTCGCGCATCAGCGACGAGGCCACGCCGCTCGACCGTGCATCGGGCCGGGTCACGACACGGCCGATCGATGCGTCGTCGGTCCCGGGGTCGAGTATCCGGACGGCACCGATCACGCCGCGCTCGTCGCGGATCCACAGGTGCAGCGCGTCTTCGTCGTGGTCCCGTCCGTCGAGATCGAGGAAGACACAGTCCTGCTCGACGACGAAGATCTCACTCCGGAGCCGCAGGATGTCGTAGAGGTCGCGGGGGTGCAGGTCGTCGAACCGCGATCGGTGGATGACGGGCTCGGTCACCTCCGCATCGTGGCATGACGAGCAACTCAGTCACGTTGGAGCGTCGCGAACCACCGGGTGTTCGACCGTCGCACCGACAAGAGGTCCATGCCGGCACCGGCTGCGGCCGAAGCGATCCCGTCAACACCCACGACGGCCCAGGGGAACCATTCGGTCTCGTTGTCGCCCATCGAGATCCGTGCGTGGATGAAGCGGGTGTCGGCGCCGGGTTCAGCCACCTCGGCGACCACTCGCCCGCCGGGCCGGAGCAGTTCGTGGAGCCGACGCAGCAGTGCGACCGGATCGCCGCCGATACCGATGTTGCCGTCGAAGAGCACGGCTGCGCCCCAGCGGCCTGTTCCGGGCAGCGCATCGAACACCGACCGGTGCAACACCGGGGCGCCGAGCTCACGTGCCCGCATGATCGCCGCCGTGCTCACGTCGACGCCGAGTGTCGTCACGCCTGTCGCTGCGAGATGGGCGACGATCCGGCCCGGCCCGCAGCCGACGTCGAGGACCGGCTGGTCGAGCCCGTCGAGCGCGAAGAGATCGTCCTCGTCCGGCGCGGCAAACCACCGCTCGGCGTCAGGAGCCAGATCGAGGCCGCAGGAAGACAGGAGCCGGACGGCGGGGATGGTGGCGGTCATCAGAGGACTCCGGCCGCGGCGGCGGCATCGACGTCACGCACCGCGCGGGCGAATCGGGTGTGGGGCGCCAGGTCGGCGACCAGCGTCGCCTCGGAGAAGTGATCGACATCGACCAACTCCGGGAGGGCGGCGACTCGCATCCCCAGCGACTCGAGTCGGGCGCGTTGGTCGATCCCCGTGTGATCGGTGCTCATCGGCACGCCGACGAAGGCCCGGTCGTCGGCGCCGCGCAGGCCGATCGCCCACCAGCCGCCGTCCGCAGCGAGACCGAGGACCGCGTCGGTGTCGACACCGGTCAATGTCGTCATCGCATCATCGAGTGCGGGGCCGGTGATCTGCGGCGTGTCCATGCCGATCTGGATCCCGGGGCCCGCGGTCGTCGCCCACGCTGCGGCGAGGCGCAGGTCGAAGGTGGCGTCGATCTGGGGAACGACGCGGACGCCGCCGGGGAGCCACGGTCCGGGCTCGCCGTCGAGGGCGACGATCACCTCGTCGGCGCCAGAGGCCAACGCCGCGTCGAACGTGTCGGCGAGCGCAGCGGCCGCGACGTCGCTCGCCTGCGACGGCGTGCACGGTGGGCACAGGCGCGTCTTGACCCGCCCGGGTACCGGTTCCTTGGCCATCACGAGTACGAACATCTGCGGGAACGTACCCATGGACCATCCCCGATAGAACCCTCTGGGGGCTTACGAAGTCCTGAACACCGACGGCGGCCTCGCGGGTCGACGAAGCCGTCCGTACCATGCACGACCATGGTCGAGACGCAGCACATCGTCGTGGTCGAGGACGACATGGCGATCGCCGACGTGGTCGTCCGCTACCTCGAGAAGGACGGATTCCGGGTCGACTCGTACGGTCACGGCGGCGAGGCACTCGACGCGCTCCTGGCTGATCCGCCCGACCTGGTCATCCTGGATCTGATGCTCCCGGGCATCGACGGCGCGGAGCTGTTCCGTCGGCTTCGTGCCCTGGCTCCGGTCCCGGTCGTTATGCTCACCGCCCGCGGCGACGAATCCGATCGGGTGATCGGCCTCGAGATGGGGGCCGACGACTACATCACCAAGCCGTTCTCTCCCCGTGAGCTGGTGGCGCGTGTGAAGGCGGTACTCCGTCGCGTGCAGGGCGCACTCGAGACCATCGAGGCCGGAGCCTCCCCGGTGATGACGGCCGGCGACCTCGAGGTGGACGTCGCAGCACGTGAAGCGCGACGGAACGGTTCGGTCGTGGCACTGACCGCTCGCGAGTTCGAGTTGCTGGCCTTCATGATGCGCAACCCCAACACCGCGTTCCGACGCGAAGACCTGCTGGAGAAGGTGTGGGGCTACACGTTCGGGGACACCTCAACAGTGACGGTCCACGTCCGTCGGTTGCGTGAGAAGGTCGAAGCCGACCCGAGCGACCCGCAACACCTCACCACGGTGTGGGGCGTCGGCTACCGGTTCGAACCGTGAACGACGCGGTGACCGGGGCGAGCCCGGGCGGGCGAGCGCGGTCGACCCGAACGGTCGGCGACACCGCGATGCCTCGGAAGTCCGGAGGTGCCGTGGCGGGGGAGCGGTGGAGCGTGCGGGCGCAAGCAGTGGTCATCGCCGTCGGCGTTTGGCTCACCGTCATCACGGCCTGGCTGCTCGACCTCCCCAGCGGCGACACGGCGTCGTTGCTCGGCCTGGCCGGCGGCGGCGCGCTGGCTGCGGCGTTGATCGGCGCGCTGGTGCTGCGTTCGATGCGCACGGCGACGTTACGCGCCCAGGGCGTTGCCGTCTCGCTGGTGTCGGTGTTCGGGACCGGGGTCGGCGTCGTGCTCGCTGCCTACGCGATGTTCGTGTCGTCGCACGATCTCGGCGCACTCCTGGTGGTGCTCATGGCTTCGTCGACGGCGGCGGTCGTGATGGCGATCCGGTTCGGCTCTCGAATCAGCACCGCGAGTCGAGACCTCGAGGAGCTGACGCGTCGGTTGGGCGACGGCGATCTGATCATGGTCGGCGACGTCCCCGTCTCCCAGGAGATGCATCGTCTCGCTGAGGAGCTCCACCACGCCTCCGAGCGACTCGACGAATCTCGCCGGAAGGAACGCGCCATGGAGTCGTCCCGCCGCGAGCTCATCGCCTGGGTCTCCCACGACCTCCGGACGCCGCTGGCCGGCATCCGGGCCATGGTCGAAGCCCTGGAGGACGGCGTGGTCGACGACCGGGCCGACGTCGCGCGCTACCACGCGACGATGCGGCGAGAGACCGATCGTCTCGCCACGTTGGTGGACGACCTGTTCGAACTGAGTCGGATCGAAGCCGGTGCGCTCGACCTGCGTTTCGAGGACGTGACCCTGGGCGACATCGTCGCCGAGGCCGTCGCCGGCGCCATGCCGCTCGCCACTGCGAAGGGGGTGCGCCTCCGCGGATCGAGCGACGGCGACGAACCGTCGCTCCGCGTCGCTCCCGCCGAGTTGACCCGAGTCGTGCGGAACCTGCTCGACAACGCCATCCGGCACACGCCCGCCGGCTCCGACGTCGAAGTCCGATGCGGGGTCGCCGGCGGGAACGCCAGGGTATCGGTGGCCGACGCGTGTGGTGGCATCCCCGCCGATGACCTCGGACGGGTCTTCGACCTGGCGTTCCGCGGCGACGACGCCCGAGGGAGCGCCAGCGGCGGTGGCGGTCTCGGCCTGGCCATCGCCCACGGCCTCGTCCATGCCCACCGCGGGACCATCCGGGTCGAGAACCGCGGGCCCGGCTGTTGCTTCACGGTGGAACTCCCCCTTCCCACCTGAGTCACGACGGCCGGGTGTCGTCCGCCTTCGGGAGCGGCACTACCCCCCGGTAACATCGGGGACATGGCCGACTACCTCGCCCCCTTCGACGACATCCGCTTCGTGCTGAGCCACATCGCCGGCCTCGGCGAGCTCTCGAGTTACGAGGGCTACGAGCATGCCGAGACCGACATGGTCGTCGGTGTGCTCGAGGAGTGCGCCCGCTTCATGCAGGACAAGGTGGCGCCGCTCAACCGCATCGGCGACGAGCAGACCTCGGTGTGGCACCAGGACAACAGCGTCACCACCCCCGACGGCTTCATCGACGCCTACCAGGACTACGTGGCCGCCGGTTGGGGTGGCGTCGCGCTGCCCGAGGCCTACGGCGGCGGCGGGTTCCCGTGGCTCGTCGGCATCGCCATGCAGGAGATGCTCACGGCGTCGAACGAGGCGTTCTCGATGGCGCCGCTCCTCACGCAGGGCGCCATCGACGCGTTGTTGATCCACGGCGACGAGATCCAGAGGGAGACGTATCTCCCCAAGATGGTCACCGGCGAGTGGTCGGGCACCATGAACCTGTCCGAGCCCCAGGCCGGGTCCGACGTCGGCGCCGTTCGCACCAGGGCCGAGAAGCAGGACGACGGCAGCTACAAGATCACCGGCACCAAGATCTGGATCTCGTGGGGCGAACACGACATGGCCGACAACATCGTCCACCTCGTGCTGGCCCGCACACCCGACGCCCCTCCCGGCACCAAGGGCATCTCCTGTTTCATCGTCCCCAAGTTCGTACTGAACGACGACGGCACCCCGGGCGACAAGAACGGCGTCGTCTGCCAGTCGATCGAGCACAAGCTCGGCATCAAGGCCAGCCCGACCTGCGTCCTCGACTACGACGACGCGACCGGCTACCTCATCGGTGAAGAGAACCGCGGCATGGCCTACATGTTCACGATGATGAACAACGCCCGTCTCTCGGTCGGGCTGCAGGGCCTCGCCGTGGGCGACCGCGCCTACCAGGACGCCCGCCAGTACGCCTCCGAGCGTCTCCAGGGTCGCGCCATCGGCGCCGAGCCCGGCGTGCAGTCGCCGATCATCGAGCACCCCGACGTGCGACGGATGCTGCTGACGATGAAGTCGCAGCTGGAGGCGTTGCGTGCGGTCGTGTACCGCACCGCGCAAGGCATCGACATCGCCCACAGGGACCCCGACGAGCAGACACGGACGGCCGCGCAGGAGCGCGTCGACCTCCTGATCCCGATCTGCAAGGGTTGGGGCACCGACCTCGGGGTCGAGATCAGCTCGACCGCCATCCAGGTGTTCGGTGGGATGGGATACGTCGAGGAGACCGGTGTCGCCCAGCACTTCCGCGATGCGCGTATCGCCCCGATCTACGAGGGCACCAACGGCATCCAGGCCATGGACCTCGTCGGCCGCAAGCTGCCCATGCGTGGCGGAGACGTGGTGAAGGACTTCCTCGCCGACGTCAGCGCAACCGTCGAGCGAGTGCGGGGCGCCGGCGACGAATACGGCGTCATCGCCGACGAACTCGAGAAGGCACTCGCCGCATTGAGCGAGTCGACCGACTGGATCATGGCCAACGGACTCGACGACGTGCGCCATGCCCTCGCCGGCGCAACGCCGTACCTTCGCCAGTTCGGCATCGTGACCGGCGGTTGGCTCCTCGCCGAGTCGGCACTCGAAGCCAAGGACCTGCTCGCCGGCGACGGTGACGGCTTCTCGGACGAGTTCCTGACGGCCAAGTTCACGACGACGCGGTTCTACGCCACGCAGATCCTCCCGCAGGCCGCGGGCATGGTCGGTGCGGTCACGGCCGGGTTCGACGACCTCATGGAGCTGACGCCGTCGCAGTTCTGACGGAGGCGCTCACCTTGGGTCACCCGGTGAACAGATCACCGGCCAGGTACTTCAACCCGGTGTCGACTGCGACGGTGACCACCGTGTGCCCGACGCCGCGTTCGACCGCGAGGTCGACCGCGCCCCTCACGTTGAGCCCGCTCGACGTCCCCGCCAGGAGACCCTCCTCGGCGGCGAGTCGACGGGCCATCGCTCGCCCGGCTTCCTCGTCGACCGGTCGCACCTCGTCGTAGCGGTCGTGGTCGAGCAACGGCGGGACGTAGCCGATCCCCGTGCCCTCGACGGCATGCGCACCGGGCTCGCCACCCGAGATCACTGCGCTCGTCGCCGGCTCGAAGATCACGACTCGGGCATCGGACCCTGCCTCGTCGAGCGCCTGCGACACTCCCATCGCCAGGCCCGCGGTGCCGACCATCGCACAGAACACGTCGATCGGTCGGTCCATCTGTTCGAGGAGTTCGACGCCGACGGTCCGGTAGCCGACGATCGAGTCGTGGTTCTCCAGTTGGTTCGTCCAGTAGGTGCCCGGCTCGGACGCGAGCTCGCGGGCCTTCTCGATCATCCGCGGCACCAACGACGGCGTCACCTTCCCTCCTTCGCTCTCCAGCACGGTGAGCTCGGCGCCCAACGCCTTCATCGAGTTGAGCTTCTCCACCGCGACAGCGTCGGACGACACGATCTTGCAGCCGTACCCCTTCGCCGCGCACACGTAGGCCAGGGATGAGCCGGTGCTCCCACCCGTGTACTCGACCACCGTCATGCCTGGTCGGAGATCGCCGCGCCGCTCGGCTTCCTCCACCATGGCCAATGCCATCCGGTCCTTGTACGAGCCGGTCGGGTTGAACCACTCCAGCTTCACGAAGACCTCTGCCGCTCCCGCGGGGACGACCTTGCGCAGCTGCACCACCGGCGTCGCACCGACGATGTCGATCATCGATCTCCCGATCCGCACGTACCCATCTCCGATCGATCCTGCTCGGCCCGCATCATGACGCGCCATCGCCCTACCGTGCGTCGCATGAGCGACGAGGCAGTCTTCGAGATCACCCGCAACCCCATCCACCTCGGTCGAGGCGGCACCGCGGTCGCCGAACCCGAGATGGACGGATCGATGGAGTGGTACTCGGGTTATGGCGAGCGACACGGGCACGACGGCGCCGACGGTCGACTGGTGTCGATGTACACGTTCACCGAGTCGTGGGACTCGTGGGAGGTGCATCCGACCGGTCACGAGGTCGTGTTGTGCGTGGCCGGGTCGACCACGCTCCACCAGGAGCTCCCCTCAGGTGAGGAGCGGGCGGTGCTGTTGTCGGCGGGCGAGTACGCGGTCAACGAACCGGGCACGTGGCACACCGCCGATGTGGACACCTCGGCGACCGTGATCTTCATCACCTCCGGTGCCGGCACGCAGCACCGACCCCGCTGAGTCGATCGGCTCACCGCATCGCGCGAAAGCAGGTGCGGACCTCGTCGACGAAGACCTCCGGCACCTCGGACGCGGCGAAGTGGCCGCCGTGATCGAGCGTGTTGAAGTGGACGAGCCTGTCGCCGAACTGGGCCTCCGCCCATCGCCGTGACGTGCGGAAGATCTCCCTCGGGAAGATGCTGCACCCGATCGGCACCTTCGGGATGTCGAACGGCGGGTTGCGGAAGCTCTCCCAGTAGAGCCGAGCGCTCGACGCCGCCGTCCGCGGAAGCCAGTACAGCATCACGTTGTCGAGGAGGTGGTCGCGGTCCACCGCGTCCTCGGGGTGGCCGTGGTTGTCGGTCCAGGCGTGGAACTTCTCGACGATCCACGCCGCCTGCCCGGCCGGTGAGTCGGTGAGCCCGTAGCCGAGGGTCTGGGGACGGGTGCTCTGGATCTTGGAGTACCCGGTGCCGTTCTCGCGGTGTTCTTCCATGTCGTCGAGGGCCCCTTGTTCGATGTCGGTGAGATCGTCCATCGTCGACGGGATCACGATCGGCATGGTGAGGTGGATGCCCGCGCAGTGCTCGGGGTTCCGCACGCCGACGACGGTGGTGATCAACGATCCCCAGTCGCCACCCTGCGCGAAGAACCGGTCGTACCCGAGCCGATCCATCAGCGCGCCCCAGAGGTCGGCGATGCGGCCGACTCCCATACCGTCGGTCGTGGGCTTGGACGAGAAGCCGTAGCCGGGGATCGACGGACAGACGACGTGGAACGCGTCGGCCTCGTCGCCTCCATGCGCGGTCGGATCGGTGAGCGGGCCGATCACGTCCTGGAACTCGGCGATCGAGCCGGGCCAACCGTGGGTCATCAGCAGCGGGCGGGCATCGTCATGACGAGAGCGCACATGGATGAAGTGGACGTCGATCGTCTCGACGTCCGCGACTGCGACCGCAGTCGTGAACTGTGGGAACCGGTTGAGCGCGGCCTCCCGGGCGCGCCAGTCGTAGTCGTCGGCCCAGTAGCGGCACAGTTCCCGTACGTAGGAGAGCGGGATGCCCTGCGACCAGTCGTCCACCGTCTCCGCTTCGGGCCATCGGGTGGCGCGGAGTCGCCGTCGGAGGTCGTCGAGGTCCTCATCGGTGGCCGCGATCGTGAAGGGACGGACGTCGGGTGAACGGGTTGTTGCGGTCATGGGTGGCTCCTGTTCAGGTGTGTTCTGCGAGTACGGCGGTCGCGAGTCGGGGCCAGGCGTCGATGGCCCACTGGCCGAAGTCGCGATCGGTGAGGACCACGAGCCCGAGGCCCCTGCTGGCCGCGTCGGGATCGAACCACACGAATGTCCCGGCCCGGCCGAAGTGGCCCCAGGTACGGGGTGAGTTCTCGGGCGAGGTCCAGTGCGGCACCTTGTCGCCGCGGATCTCGACGCCGAGACCCCAGGGATTCGGGTCCTGTCCTCCGTAGCCGGGAAGCACGCCGCCCAGATCCGGGAACACCGGAGCCGTCATCATCTGCATCGTTGCCGGTGCGAGGAGTCCACCCGACACTGCGCTGCGCACGACGGTGCACAGGTCGTTCACGCTCGAGCGGTGTCCGTGCGCCGGTGACCCCGACACCGCAGAGTGTTCGAGACCGAGGGTCTCGATCAGCGCGAGGCGTGCGTATTCCTCGTACGGCATGCCGGTGTTCGTCTCCAGATGCGTGGCGAGTACCTCGAATCCGAGATTCGAGTAGATGCGCTTCCGCTCCGGTGGGCCGAGCACCTGGAACTCGCCGTCGGGTGCGAGACCGCTGGCATGCGCGAGCAAGTGACGCACCGTCGAGCCCTCGGGGCCGGCCGGTTCGTCCAACGCGATCGAACCCTCCTCGACTGCGACGAGGACCGTGATCGCCGCGAGCACCTTCGACACCGACGCCAGCGCGTATTCGTCGTCGCCATCGCCGTACAGGTCACGGAATCCGGACACATCGAACACCGCGGCGGCGACGTTGCCCACCTCCCACTCGTCGACCTGTGCGAGCGCCCTCACGTCACGCGTCGTTCCAGAGGATCGAGCGCCCGGCTCCGGCGATGGTCTCGGCGTGGCGGTCGGCGTCGGTCTCGGTCAGCGTGCGCATCGGCAATCGATCGTAGGACGGCCGGGAGCTCCCGTTCTCCGACGGCACCTCCCGTGTCGGGACTACGCTCGACGGGCCATCCCGAGGAACGTAGCGAGACACGCGAGGCGACGAACCGATCGATGAGACCGTCGTCGGAGTTCGAGGACGAGGTGTACGCAGTCGTGCGTGGACTGCCACGCGGCGAGGTCGTGACCTACGGAGAAGTCGCAGCCGAGGCCGGGCGACCCGGCGCCGCGAGGGCCGTCGGCCGGATCCTGTCGCGCAGCGACGGCACCCTCCCGTGGTGGCGGGTGGTCACGGCCTCGGGGCGTCTCGTGCCCGGGCTGGAGTCCGAGCACTGCCGGTATCTCCGGTCCGAGGGCGTCGACGTCACGGACCGTCGGGTGCGGGGCATGGGTGGCCGCTGAAGGCCCGCTGATCGCGAGTTGCGAGGGAGGCACCGGTAGCGTTGGGCGGAACATGACGACATTCGCAGAACTGGGCCTCGACACCGACTTGGTCGACGCCCTCGCCTCGCAAGGCATCGAGAAACCCTTCCCCATCCAGGAACTGACCATTCCCGACGCCGTGGCCGGCCGCGACGTGTGTGGCAAGGCCAAGACGGGTTCGGGCAAGACGCTGGCCTTCGGGCTCCCGATGGTGATGGCGCTTCCCGATCCGGCCGAGGTCCGACACGGTCCCGCCGGCCTCGCCCTCTGTCCGACACGAGAGCTCGCCATCCAGGTGGCCGAGGTGCTCGAGATGCTCGCCAAGGTCAGGGGCCACACCGTCACCGCGGTCTACGGCGGCGAGAAGATCGAGAAGCAGATCAAGTCGATCGACGACGGGACCGGCATCATCGTCGCCACGCCCGGTCGGCTGATCGACCTGCTCCAGCGGGGTGACGTGAAGCTGGACGAGGTCAAGATGGTGGCGGTCGACGAGGCCGACCGGATGGCCGACATGGGTTTCCTGCCCCAGGTCGAGTGGGTACTGCGCCACGTCCCCGACGGCCACCAGACCCTCCTGTTCAGCGCGACGCTCGACGGCTCGGTCGGCGCCCTGGTCGACCGCTACCAGACCGATCCCGTGACGAAGGAGGTCCTCTCCGAGACCGTCACGGTCGAGCAGATGCACCACCGGTTCCTCCGGGTCCACGAGATGGACAAGGCCAAGGTCGCGAGCGCCATCGTCGCCAACGGCAACCGGACCCTGATCTTCTCGAACACCAAACGTGCCGCCGACCGGCTCGCTCGCGAGCTCGAGAAGCTCGACGTGCGGGCCGAGCCGATCCACGGAGACCTCCCACAGCGAGCTCGCGAGAAGGCGCTCAAGCGATTCTCCGACGGCACGCTCCAGGCGCTGGTCGCGTCCGACGTGGCGGCACGTGGCCTCGACATCGACGAGATCGACACCGTGGTCCACTGGGATCCGGCCCCCGACCACAAGACCTACCTGCATCGCTCCGGCCGTACGGCCAGAGCGGGGATGGACGGCGTGGCCGTCACGCTGCTCAAGTGGGACGAGGAGATGCCGGTCAAGCTCCTGCAACGGAGGCTCGGGCTCGACGATCACCCGATCGTCGACATGTTCTCGAACGACGAGCGCCTGCACGACCTCGCCGGCTGGGACCCCTTCGCCGACTGAGTGAGCGGGTCGGCTGCCGGCCCGAGCACCTAGCGTCCCCGACGTGAGCGGGAGCGGCGGACGAGCGCGAACCACGGCGACCGCGAGGTTGCTCGTGACGGCGATCGTCACCGGTGCGGTGGCAGGTCTGGCGGCCGGCGTGTTCATCTGGCTCGTCGAAGAGGGGATCGCGCTCGTCTGGCACGACCTGCCCGATGCGCTCGACGTCGACCCGTTCGACTCGTGGTTCCTCCTCGCCGTTCCGGCGGCGGGCGGACTGTTGGTTGGCATCGGCCAACGCGTCCTCGGCAACTACCCGGAGTCGATCGGCCACGTGGTGACGAAGTGGCGCACGGGTGAGCGGGTCGACCCGGAGGCTGCCCCCAAGTCGTTCGTGAACTCCCTGGTCGCGCTGGTCGCCGGTGGACCGGTCGGCTTCGAAGCAGCGCTGACCGGGATCCTCGGAGGTTCGGCCACCTGGATCAGCGACAACCTCGGCGCGGCCCGTGTCCCGGTTCGCAAGGCGTGGGGAGCGGAACAGATCGACGAGCTGCCGCCGGCGGTCCGCCAGGTCCCGGTGCTGCTGGCCGCGGTGTCCGGGCTCTTCGCGTATCGGTGGCTTCCGTTCGGTGGACTCGACCTGGGCTTCCGATTGCGTCCCGGCGACGGGAACATCGAGATCGGCGACGGCCTGATCACGTTCGCGTTCGCCGCGCTCCTCGTGGTGCCCATCGTCGTCGCGTTCCGGATGGTCGTGGTGGCCGAGGAGGCCCGGTTCTTCCAACGTGCGCCGGTCCTCGTCGGCGTGGCCGGCGGTCTCGTGGTGGCCCTGCTCGCCTGGCCTACCGAACTCGTGCTGTTCTCCGGCCAGGAGGGCCTCAACGGCCTCGACGAGCTGTCGCGACTCGATCTCGGCTATCTGGTCGTGGCCAAGTGGCTGGCGCTGACGCTCGTCCTGTTCGCCGGATGGCGGGGCGGTCCGATCTTCCCGCTCTGGCTGTCGGCGTCGGCGGCAGGTGCGCTCGTCGCCGACCTCACGGGCGCGCCGACCCAGATGCTCGCTGCTGCCGGCATGACCGCAGTGGGCGTGGTCTTCCTGAAGGGCAAGGTCCTTCCAGCCATCGTGTTGACGCTGTACGCAGTCCCGTTCGCGTTCGCCGGCGCGATGCTCATCGGCGCGCTCGGTGCGGCCGTCGGGTTCCTCCTCCTCGATCGGGAACCAGTCGACCCGGTCGCGTCGTCGGATGACCAGACGACGAACGGGGAGCACAGATCATGCGAAGGACCATCTTCGGGCTGACGGCGGCGATGCTGCTGGTCGCGGCATGCGGATCGGACGGCGACGACAACATGTCGGCCGCCATGGGCGACAGCGGTTCGACGACAGCTGTCGAGGAGCGCGATGACAGCGCGAGCCGATCGTCCTCTGCCGTGGCGCCCCCGACGGCGGGAGCGGAAGCGTTCGAGGTGACAGCCGACGCGAGCTCTGGCGCAGGCGATGACGGGGTCGCGCCACCGGTCGAGGTCGGCCTCCAGGCGGGCAGTGTCGACGACAACGAACGGTGGGAGGACTACCTGCGGTACCGCGAGGCATTCGCTCGACTCGGCATTCCGTTCGACGACCTGCCGGTCGACGGGCGTCGCGTCATCACCGTCACCGACCGCGATGGTCTCCCCGTCCTCGATGCCGTCGTGCGGATCAGCGGAACAGGCGGCGAGACGACACTTCGTACCGGCTCGGACGGAAGGGCGATCTTCCTCGCGCCGGTCGGTGAAGTCGATGACCAGCAGTCAGCACCCACCTTCGAAGCCACCGTCACCCACGGTTCGGCGAGCGCGACGGCAGACCTCGGTCGTGAACCGCAGCAGACGATCGTGCTCGACGGTGTCGAACACGATCGAGCGGTCCGCCTCGACGTCCTCTTCCTCGTGGACGCGACCGGATCGATGGGCGACGAGATCGAGCGCTTGAAGGCCAACATGGTCGGTGTCGCCGAGAAGATCGCCGAGTCGGAGGCCGACCCCGACGTTCGGTTCGGGCTCACCAGCTACCGGGACACGACCGATGACTACGTCGCACGCACCGTGGACTTCACCGCCGATGTCGGCGCGTTCGTCGAGTCGCTGCGGGGCCTGGTGGCCGACGGCGGGGGCGACACACCGGAGGCGCTCAACGAAGCGTTCGCGCAGGCGATCAGCGAGCCGCGTTGGCGTACCGACGACGACGTGGTCCGCCTGGTGTTCCTGATCGCCGACGCACCGCCGCACGTGGGGCGGGGAACCAGCTACGTCGACAGCATCGTCGTCGCTGCTGCAAAGGGAATCCACGTGTTCCCGATCGCCTCGAGCGGGACCGACGACCAGGCCGAGTACGTCCTGCGACAGATCGCCCAGGCGACACTCGGACGGTTCGTGTTCCTGAGCTACGGCGCCGACGGTGCGGCGCTCGGTTCGGAGTCGAACATCGACGACGACGCCTACGACGCGCTGGCGCTCGATGAGCTCGTCGTCCGGATCGTCGACGAGCAACTGGCGCCGCTCACCACCCGCTGACCCTCGGTCCGCCCGGGCATCGATCCGGTCTGTGAGCATGGATCGGTGACCGATGTCGGAGCAGCGCTGGCGAGTGCCTTCCTCGACCGCTGCTCCCGTCGGGGTCTCACGCCTGATTCCGCGCTCCGTATCCTCGCCCACGATTCTCGAGCCGCAGCCCCGGACAACTCGGCCGAGGAGAGCCTCGGCGCGCTGCACGAGCGTCTGGTGTCCGCCAGCGAACGCCGAACCCGTGGTGCCTGGTACACCCCACGATGGCTGGCCGAGGACCTCGTGGCCCGGATCGTCCACGGACCCGAACGTGTCGCCGACCTCGCGTGCGGTGGCGGCGTGTTCCTCCTCGCCGCCGCCGAGCGGTTGCGGCGGTACGGGGCCGAGCCGGGAACGGTGGTCGGCAACCTCCTCTGGGGTGCCGATGTCGACCCCCTGGCGGTTGCGGTCTGCGAAGCGGAGTTGTGGCTCTGGTCGGCATCGCACGGGACCCCGACCGTCGCCGGCCCACGACTGGTGGTCGGCGACACGCTGGTCGACCTCGGTCCGCCACCCGTCGACGCGATCGTCGGGAATCCACCGTTCCTCGGTCAGTTGAAGTCGGGTACCAGCGTCGACTCGTCGAGGCGCGCCGCACTGATCGGTCGGTGGCGCGACGCCGTTCGTCCCTACACCGACACCAGTTGGCTTTTCCTCCTGGCGGCGGTGGAGGCGGTCGAGCCCGGTGGCATGGTGTCGCTCGTGCTCCCGCAGTCGGTGCTGGGCGCCCGGGACGCGGCCGTCGTGCGATCGAGGATCGATCAGCGCGCGGCGCTGGTCGACTGTTGGGTGGACGACGGCAAGACCTTCGACGCGGCCGTCGACGTGTGCGCGCCGGTCCTTCGCATCGCGCCAACGCCGCGTGACGAGCCGAACCCGTGGCTGCGAGCCCTCCACCGGGCCTCGGGCGTCCCGGCCGTGACGATCGACGGCACCACCGAGACCATGGGTGACCGGGCGGTGGTGGTCGCCGGCTTCCGAGACGAGTACTACGGGCTCGTCGACGCGGTCACCGAGGGTGGAGACGGGCCGCGCCTGGTGACATCGGGTGCGATCGACCCCTTCCGACTCCGACCAGTGCCCGTCCGGTTCGCGAAGCAACGGTGGGACCATCCATCGATCGACGTCTCGCTCGCGACGGGGCGTGCTGCCCGCTGGGTCGATGCCCAGCGAGGACCCAAGCTCGTCGTTGCCAGTCAGACGCGGGTCCTCGAAGCGATCGTCGACGTCGACGGCTCGCTGGTCGGCGGCGTTCCCGCGCTGGTCGTACGTCCCCGGGAGGTCGGTGAGCTCTGGTTGCTCGCGGCCGCGCTGCACGCGCCCGCCGTGTCGGCCTGGATGATGCAACGCACGATCGGTACGGGGCTGTCCGCCGATTCGTGCCGTCCCACCAGCGACCTGGTGACCAGGCTCCCGATGCCGACCGATGCCCGAGCGTGGGCTCGAGCGGCCGACATCGGGCGAGAGCTCGCGGCGGGTGCGAACCGTTGGGAAGAGTTCGCGGCCTGCGCTGACGAGGCCTACGGAATCGACGACCTGGAGCTCCGGAACTGGTGGCTCGGCCGGATCCCACTACGCTGACTGGCCGCTCGGATCACCCGATGGGGGAACATGATGGATTGGCACTACGGCAACATGCTCGAGGTCGTCGCGGACACGATTCCGGATGAACCTGCACTGATCCACGGCGACGACATCCGGTCGTGGAGCGAGTTCGACGCCACCGCTGACGCACTCGCTGCTGACATGCTCGATGCCGGGCTCACCGAGCAGTCCAAGGTCGGGATCTACCTCTACAACGACCCGGCGTACATGACCGCGATGCTCGCCGCGTTCAAGGCCGGTCTCGTGCCGTTCAACGTGAACTACCGGTACTCGGGCAACGAGGTCCACTACCTCTTCGACAACGCCGACGCCGAGGCCGTGGTCTTCCACGCCACCTTCGCGCCGGTCATCGAGGAGATCCGCGACCGACTACCCGACGTGAAGCGTTGGTACGTCGTCGCCGACGGCGCGCCGATCCCGCACTGGGCCGTCCCGTTCGAACCGATCCTCGAACGCGACGTCGACCGCTGTGACCCGCCGTGGGGTCGCAAGCCCGACCACATGCTCATGATGTACACCGGCGGCACGACCGGGATGCCCAAGGGTGTGATGTGGACCCACGACGACCTCTTCGCCAGCCTCGGCCGCGGTGGTCAGGCAGGATTCGGGATCCCCGAGGTCACCAGCCACGACGAGCTCGCCGAACGAGTCGCCGCCGGACAGGTCCTGCTCCCCGCGTGCCCGCTCATGCACGGGACCGGCCAGTTCACCGCGTTCGTCGGTCTCGTCGGCGGTGCGGCCATCTGCACCATGCCCGACCGCTCCTTCGACCCGGCCGAGCTGCTCCGGACCGTCGACCGCCACGCCGTCACCTCGCTCATCATCGTCGGCGACGCGTTCGGTCGCCCGATCCTCGCCGAGCTCCGCGAGAACCGCGCGGACTACGACCTGTCGACCTTGTTCCTCATGGTGTCGTCCGGCGTCATGTGGAGCCACGAGGTGAAGCAGGGAATCCTCGAACAACTCCCCGGCGTCATCCTCTACGACAGCTACGGATCGTCGGAGGCCGTCGGGCTCGGACAGAGCGTCTCGACCGCAGACGACACCGGCGAGACCGCGAAGTTCCAGCTCGGCGAACGCGTCAAGGTCTTCACCGAGGACGGACGAGCCGTCGCGCCCGGCTCGGACGAGAGTGGCTTCGTGGCCATCGGTGGTCCACAGCCCCTCGGCTACTACAAGGACCCCGAGAAGACGGCAGCCACCTTCCAGACCATCGACGGCGTCCGCTACTCGGTCCCCGGCGACTATGCGCAAGTGAACGCCGACGGCAGCCTCCACCTGCTCGGCCGGGGGTCGGTCTGCATCAACACCGGTGGCGAGAAGGTCTTCCCCGAAGAGGTCGAGGAGGTGCTCAAGGAGCATCACTCGGTCACCGACGCTGTCTGTGTCGGACTTCCGCACGAACGTTTCGGCGAGACGATCTGCGCACTGGTGGAGCCGGCCGCTGATTCGGTCGACGCCGACACCCTCATTGCCCACGTCCAGGGACAGCTCGCCAAGTACAAGGCGCCGCGCGACGTCGTCACTGTCGAGACGATCGGCCGGGCCCCCAACGGCAAGGTCGACTACAAGCGACTCAAGGCCCATGCCGCCCAGGCGCTCGGTCGATGAGCGGTCGATGAACGACCTGCGCACCCGTCTCGCTCGCGGAGAGTCCGTGTTGATGCCCGGCTCGTGGGACGCGCTGTCGTCGCGACTCGCAGCGGACGCCGGGTTCTCGACCGTCTTCCTGTCGGGCTACTGCGTGTCGGGCACCCAGCTCGGACTGCCCGACTACGGGTTCCTCACCCAGACCGAGATGGCCGACCAGGCTCGCCGGGTCACCGCCGCCAATCCGGGTCTGAACGTGGTCGTCGACGGCGACACCGGCTACGGCAACCCGCTCAACGTCATTCGTACCGTCGAGCTGTGGGAGCAGGCGGGCGCGGCCGGCGTGTTCATCGAGGACCAGATCTGGCCGAAGCGCTGCGGCCACATGGCCGGCAAGCAGGTCGTCGCCCGAGACGACTGGCTGGCCAAGCTGCGCGCTGCCGTCGACCACCGCACCGAGCTGTTGGTCTGCGCACGCACCGACGCCCGCGCCGCCGTCGATCTCGACGAGGCCATCGAACGGGGGAAGGCAGCGGTCGACACCGGGGTCGACGCCGTGTTCGTCGAGGCGCCGGAGACGATCGAGGAGATGGCGCGCATCGCCGTCGAGGTGCCGGCGCCGGTGCTCGTCGCGAACATGGTCGAGGCCGGTCGTACGCCACTGCTCGACCCCACCGAGCTCACTGCACTGGGATTCCGACTCGTGGTCTCGCCGCTCACCGCACTGTTCTCGATGGTGGCAGCGGTGCGGACGTCGCTCGAGATCCTCGCGACCACGGGCTCGTTGCGCGACGACCTCGACCGGCTCGTCTCGTTCGAGGAGTTCACCGAGATCGTCGGCCTCCCCGACATCGCCGCGACCGAAGAGACGTACGGCGTTCAGCAGGCGAGGCGTCCCTAGGCCTACGAGGCCGGATCCTTGGCGAAGAAGAGCTGGAACTCGACCGTTCCCTGGTCTTCGATCGACACGACGATGGCCGCCGATGGCTTCTCGACGCCGTAGTCGTCGAACACCACCGGGGTCGAACCGACGACGACCAGCGTGCCGTCGACGAGGCGCGCCTCGATCGACATGCTCACGCTGTTGGTGACACCCTTGATCGTGAGGTCGCCGGTTGCCGGGACCGAGATGGTCTCGCCCCCGGCCGGGACCGATCCGAGATCGATCGGTTCCGTGAGACCGAAGGTGGCGGTCGGGAACTCGTCGGTGGCGAGCGCGGACCGCATGCGACCGTCGCGGCGCGAATCGTCGGTCTCCAGCGATGCCATGTCGACGGTGATGTCCACGGCAGTGACCTCGGCGCCCTCGATGGCCAGCGATCCCTCGACCCCTTCGGTGCGACCGACCGCCGTCGTCGTCGAACCGATGCTGGCGAGCTCCTCGTTCACCCGGAATCCCGCAGACGTGCCACCGGCATCGGCGCCTGCGTCCGGATCGATCGTCCAGGTGCCCTCGACCGTGTCGTCGGGCTCGCCCGAACCGCTGGTGTCCTCGGGGGCGCTGGTCGCCCCGCCGGCCGCCGTGTCGATGTCGAACGCGGCGGGCGAGTCGTCGCGGATGAGGAAGTACCAGCCGGCCACCCCGCCGAGGAGGAGCACGGCGAGCGCGATCGCGACGAGCGGCTTCTTGGATCTGGTCGACGTGGTCTCGGTCGAGGTCACGGGAGTGCTCCTGATTCGGGTGTCGGTGCGGGTGGGGTCTTGGCCGGCTCCGTGGGGAACCGTAGGCAGAAGTGGGCGCCGCCACCGGGCGCCTGGTCGAGGGACACGGTGCCCCCGTGCCCTTCGACGATCGACCGGACGATCGAGAGACCGAGGCCGGATCCGTCGAGGGGGTTCTCGTCGGACCGCGTGGCCCGCCAGAAGCGGTCGAAGGCGTGCGGTCGGTCCGCCGTTCGGAAGCCCGGTCCGTCATCGACGACGTCGATCACGGCGGTGCCCGGTTCGGTCCGCACGGTCACGAGGATCGCGGTGCCGGGTGGCGTGTGATTCCGGCCGTTGCCCAGCAGGTTGTCGAACACCTGGCGCAGTTGGTCGGCGTCGGCTTGTACCACGACGGGAGCGTCGTCGGCGATGTCGAAGTCGTAGGTGCGTTCGTTGTCGACGACCCGAGCGGCATCGACAGCATCGCCGAACACCCGACCGACGTCGACGGGGATCGACGAGTGCTGTCGGTGTTGATCGAGTCGTGCGAGGAGCATGAGATCATCGACCAGGCGGCTCATCCGGGTCGCCTCGGATTCGATGCGCTCCATCCCGAGGGCCACCGACTCGGGATCGGTGGCTCCTTGACGGTAGAGATCGGCGTAGCCGCGCACCGACGTGAGCGGGGTCCGCAGATCGTGCGAGGCGTCGGCGACGAAGCGTCGCATCCGCTCCTCCGACTGGGTCTTCTCGTCCACCGCCGACTCGATGCGGTCGAGCATCCGATTGAGGGCGGTGCCCAACTGACCGACCTCCGACTCGGGCTGGTCGACGATCGTGCGCTCCGTGAGATCACCGTCGGCGATGCGACCCGCCGACGCGATCATGCCGTCGATGGGGGAGAAGGCGCGCCGGATCTGCAGCAGGCAGAGGGCACCGACCAGGCCGATGGCCGCGATGCCGACCAGGAGCTGGATACGTCGTGCCTCGGTGACGGTCTCGTCGACCTCGGCCAACGACACGCCGACGAGGGTTCGCCCGCCGTCGCGGTTCGGGATCGACACCGCGCGGTAACGCGGACCGTCACCAGAGGACGACACCGTCTGGATCTCACGCGAGAGTTCCATGGTCGAGCCGTCGGGCAGCGGGTCCGGATCGTCGACGGGTCCCGAGGCGGCCGAGGCGACCACCTGTCCGTCGGGCGAGTAGCGCACCACTGCGGTCCGTCGTTCGTCGAGGCGGTCGATGCCGGGTCCGCGGTCGAGGAGGTCGTTGCGGAGCCCGATGTTGACCGAGCCGTTGGTGAATCCGTCATCGACGTTGGCGATGAGGCGTGACTCGAGCGAGGTCACCACCAGCCACGCGCCGAGCAGGATCGCGACGGCGACCGTAGAGGTGACGCCGACGACGAGACGACGCCTGATCATCGAGACCCGGTCACGGCTCGGTGCGCAGGACGTAGCCGAATCCGCGCACGGTGTGGATCAGTTTGGGTTCGTGGTCGTCGATCTTCTTGCGCAGGTACGAGATGTAGTTCTCGACCACGCTCGCATTGCCGTCGAAGTCGTACTCCCACACATGGTCGAGTATCTGTGACTTCGACAGCACCCGTCCCTGATTCAGAAGCAGATACCTGAGGAGCTTGTATTCGGTGGGGGAGAGATGCACATGTTCACCCGCCTTGGCAACGATGTGTGCGTCGTCGTCAATACTCAGATCTTCGAGCTGGAGCAGCTCGGCCTCGGTCGACCCGACATTGGCTCGACGCAGCACCGCGCCCACCCGAGCCACCAATTCGTCGAGGCTGAACGGCTTCTCGAGATAATCATCGCCGCCCAGAGTCAGACCACGAACCTTGTCCTCGGTCGAATCGCGTGCCGTGAGAAAGAGCACCGGTGTGTGGTTGTTCTCGGCCCGCAGGCGCCGACATACTTCGAAACCATCGAGGTCGGGCATCATCACATCGAGCACGATTAGATCCGGCTTCTCTTCGGCGACCATGCTCAGCGCATCACGGCCGTTGTCTGCCGAACTGATCTGGAAACCGTTGTGGCGTAGCGCAGCGCACAACATCGAGCGCAGGTTCTCTTCGTCGTCGACGACAAGAAGATGTTGTCCGGTCATGGCTGCATCTGCGCGTTTGCCAGGTCGTGATC